>NZ_JBQQCB010000100.1:0-40496 GCF_052246675.1 Nonomuraea sp. KM90
CGCGCCTGCCCGCAACCCCCGACCTGGCGGCCGCCCGCGAGGTCGTCGACCGGCTGGACCTGGACGACCGCATCGGCAAGGACGTGGCCGAGGTCGACGGGGTGATCGGCATCGCGTTGCGGGAGCGGCCGGGGGTGTGCCTGTTCGCCCGCGTCCGGCCGGGGGACGTACAGGTCTGGTGGCCCTCCCGCGTCCAGGCGATGCCCGGGGAGAGCAGTTGCAGCGCCGCCGAGGCCGCTCACGGCCACGCCCAGCGCCCGCCCCACTGACCGGCGCGGGCCGGCGGGTCAGCCGGTCGGCGGCGGGAACACGCGGTCGAGGCCGGTGATCTCCAGCAGCCGTACGACACTCCGCGAGCTCCTCGTCACCCGCAGGCTCCCCCGCCCCGCCACCGCCTGGTTACGCGCGGCGACCAGCACGGCCAGGCCGCGGGCGTCGATGAAACCCACCTGGCCCAGGTCGAGCAGGAGATGGGTGCCCCGCTGGGCGAGCACGCGGGCCACGCACGCGCGGAAGACCGACTCCGAGGCCAGGTCGAGCTCTCCGGACGCCGTGATCACCACCTGGTCGTCCGTCCGGGTCACCTGAAGGACCAGGCCAGCCTCCCCTCCCGGCAGGTGAGGGTCCATCGGGGACGACATGAGGGGGAACCTATGGCCGGCCCATAACGCCGCACTAGGGCCAAAGGTCCCGAATTTAACCCTCCCACTCCCGGCGTCTCGTCAAGGAAGGCCCGCCCGCCTGAACTCCCCGGACTCGCTCCGGGGACCCCGGCGCTCAGGCCCCCTCACCCACCAGCCCATCGGCCGGGACGTATTGACGCGAACAGGAGGAACAGATACGTTCCGGTAGATTTCACGGTTGTCCAAGGGAAATCCGGTGAGATGCCGGTGCGGACGCGCCACTGTATCCGGGACGTAGATCCCGGGAGCCAGGTCGCTTGGCAGCCGTGACCTCGAAGGCGGGACGCGTCATCCCTGAGGAGGCTTTTGCATGAGTGATCTGACCACTCCCACCACCACCATTCCCTTTCCACGCCTGCGCGCCTGGCTGCCGGCCGTGGCACTGCTGCTGCTCGTCGCGTACCTGGTCCTGATGGACAACGGCGCCGTGTCCCAGACGGGCGCGTTCCTGCACGAGCTGATGCACGACGGGCGGCACCTGCTCGGCGTGCCGTGCCACTGAGGCCCCGGCATGGTACGGAACTTGCTGGTCAGAGGTCTGCTCGTAGGCCTGCTGGCCGGATCGGTCGCGGGCGGCTTCGCCTTCGTCTTCGGGGAACCGCGCGTGGACAGCGCGATCGCCCTGGAGGAGGCGGCCGCGGCCCAGACCCGGGCCGCTCCGGCAGAGGCGCACGCGGATCACGTTCACGGCGAAGGGGCCGAGGTCAGCAGGCCCGTGCAGAAGGCGGGGCTCTTCCTGGCCACCGGGCTCTACGGGCTGGCCGTGGGCGGCGTGTTCGCCCTCGTGTTCGCGGGCCTGCGGGGCCGGGTCGGGTCGCGCTCGGACGGGCGGCTGGCCCTGGCCTCCGCCGGTACGGCCTTCGTCGCCGTCATCCTCGTCCCTTTCGTGAAATATCCAGCCAACCCGCCCGCTGTCGGTGACCCGGCGACGATCGGCAACCGCACTCTGCTGTACGTGGTGATGGTCCTCGTCGGGCTGGCCGCGGTGGCGGTCGCGGTGGCCACGGCCCGCCGGGTGAGCTCCGCGGATCCGTGGGTCCGGTGGGTCTCGGCGGTGGGCTCCTTCCTGGTTCCGGTGGTGGCGGCGTGGGTGCTGCTGCCACCGGTGCACGAGGTGCCCGCCGGGTTCCCCGCCACGCTGCTGTGGGAGTTCAGGCTCGCCTCGCTCGGCACGCAACTCGTCTTCTGGGCGGCGTTCGGCGTGCTGTTCGGGTGGGTGAGCGACAGAGCGGCCCGAGCGGTTCAGGCCGACCCGGCTCGTACGGCCGGTGCAACTCGTACCGGCGGCGCTGCCGGTGCCGCCGTCGAGCCGGGCTGAGCTCGGTTGTTGTTCGTCCGGCACGCGACGACGCCGGGGATGCGGGCTGCCCGCTTCCCCGGTGTCACGGACACCGACCACACCAACGCCGACCCGGCCGGCCTCGCCAGAGCCGCCTCCTTGGCCGCCATGGCGGGCTGGACCGCACCGGGAGTCATGGCGGGCGCGGCCGTCTGGGTCTCGCCCGTGCGGGCCGCGTGGCAGACCGCCGCCGCGATGGGGCTGGAGGCGCGCGTGGCTCCGGCCCTCAGGGAAGCCGACTGCGGCCGGTGGGGCGGGCTGACGTATGAACAGGTCGCGCGGGAGGAGCCAGAGGCGCTGGCCAGATGGCTGGCGGATCCGCACGCGGCCCCGCACGGCGGCGAGAGCCTGGCCGCTCTCGCCGAACGGGTCGGGGACTGGCTGGAAGCGGTACGCGAGAGTCCCACCCACCCCGAGGCGGTCACCGGCCGGGCGCAACCCGCCGGCGCCGTACGCCCTGAGGTGGTCGTCATCTGTGATGTCGGTGTGATCCGGGCGGCGCTCGGGCATGTGCTGGGGCTGGATCCGCTCAGCACCGCCCGTTTCGACATCGCGCCGCTGTCCTTCACCGAGCTGACCGTCACGCGAACTGGCCGGCGGGTCGCTCATGTCAACCGGAAGGTTCTGTCTTGGTCAACACCTACCCGTTCAGCGCGGTCGTCGGGCTCGACGACCTGAAGCTGGCGCTGGTGCTCAACGCGGTCTCACCCCGGGTGGGCGGCGTGCTCGTACGCGGTGAGAAGGGCACGGCGAAGTCCACGATCGTACGCGCGCTCGCGGCCCAGCTGCCCGCCGTGGACGTGGTGGCCGGTTGCCGCTTTGCCTGCGACCCGGCGGCGCCCGACCCCGGATGCCCGGACGGGCCGCATGAGAGCGGTGTCGAGGGCGTGAGCCGTCCGGCCGCACTGGTGGAGTTGCCTGTCGGTGCGTCCGAGGATCGCCTGGCGGGATCGCTCGACGTGGAGCGGGCGCTGACGGAGGGTGTGAAGGCGTTCGAGCCGGGGTTGCTGGCCGCCGCGCACCGCGGCGTCCTGTACGTCGACGAGGTGAACCTGCTGCACGACCACCTCGTGGACCTGCTGCTCGACGCGGCCGCCCTCGGGACCTGCTACGTCGAGCGCGAGTCCGTCTCGGTCCGGCACGCCGCCCGGTTCCTGCTGGTGGGCACCATGAACCCGGAGGAGGGAGAGCTGCGGCCGCAGCTCCTCGACAGGTTCGGGCTGACGGTCGAGGTCAGGGCGTCGCGCGATCCCGGGGAGCGGGCCGAGGTGGTGCGGAGGCGGCTGGCCTTCGACGCGGACCCGGCGGCGTTCGCGGCGCGGTGGGCGCGGGAGGAGTCGGAGCTGGCGGGGCGGATCGTCACGGCCCGGGAGCGGGTGGCGGGCGTACGGCTCCCCGACGCGCGGCTGCGGCAGATCGCCACGGTTTGCGCGGCCTTCGAGGTGGACGGTCTGCGAGCCGACCTGGTCACGGCGAGCGCGGCGATCGCCCACGCGGCCTGGCAGGGGCTGGCGGTGGTGAGCGTGGCAGACGTACGCGCGGCGGCCCGGCTGTCGTTGCCGCACCGGAGACGGCGGGATCCGTTCGACGCGCCGGGGCTGGATGAGGCGCTGCTCGATGAGCTGCTGGAGCGCACCTCGGAGGATGACGATCCGGACGGGAGCGACAGTCCGGACGGCCCAGATGGTCGTGGTGGCCCGGACGATCGTGGTGGCCCAGATGATCGTGGTGGCCCAGATGATCGTGGCGGCCCAGATGATCGTGGCGGCTCGGACGATCGTGGCGGTGCCGACGATCGTGGCCGGACGGACGATCGTGACAAAGCGGACGATCGTGGTGGGGCGGGCGGTGGTCCTTCTGGCGAGGGGGCGGATGCGGGTGGGGACGACGGGTCTCCGGGTGAGGGCCAGGACGGTGGGGGCGCCGATCGGGCGGCCGGGCGGGTGGATGGGGTGATGGCGCCGTACCGGGTGCCGTTGCTGGAGGTGCCGGGGCTCGGGGAGGGGGCGTCCGGGCGGCGGTCGCGCTCGCGGACCCCGCGCGGCCGGGCCACCGGGTCGCGCCGCCCCTCCGGGCCGGTGCGCGATCTGCACGTGACCGCGACGCTGCTGGCGGCCGCCCCGCACCAGAGGGAACGCGGGCGCGGCGGGCCGGGGCTGGTGCTGCGCGGCGACGACCTGCGTGAGGTGATGCGTGAGGGCAGGGAGGGCAACCTCGTGCTGTTCGTGGTGGACGCGAGCGGCTCGATGGCGGCGCGCAGGCGGATGGCGGTGGTCAAGACGGCCGTGCTCAGCCTGCTGCTCGACGCCTACCAGCGGCGCGACAAGGTGGGGCTGGTGACGTTCCGGGGCGCGGGTGCCGAGGTGGCGCTGCCGCCCACGTCGTCGGTGGAGGCGGGTGCGGCGCGGTTGCGTTCGCTGCCCACCGGCGGGCGTACTCCGCTGGCGGCCGGGCTGGTGCGGGCGGCGGAGGTGCTGCGGGTGGAGCGGCTGCGGGATCCGGCCAGGCGGCCGCTGCTGGTGGTGGTGACCGATGGGCGCGTCACGGCGGGCGGGGACGTGGACCGGGCGGCCGGGCTGCTGGCGGGCACGGCGTCGGTGGTCGTCGACTGCGAGAGCGGGCCGGTACGGCTCGGCCTGGCCGGGCGGCTGGCGTCCCGGCTGCGGGCCCGGCTCGTTCCGCTCGATGACCTCGCCGATCTCGGGTCGGTCGTCCGCGATCACAGGCGGGCGGCAGCTGACCATGGGGGCGATCGTGGTTACCGGAAGGTGGTCTGAGTCATGCCGCAGGGGAAGCCGGCCGTCGTGCCGGACGACGGCCTCACCACCCGGCAGCGCCGTACCAGGCCGCTGCTGATCGTCCACACCGGCCCGGGCAAGGGCAAGTCGACGGCCGCCTTCGGGATGGCGTTGCGGGCCTGGAACCAGGGGTGGCCCGTCGGGGTGTTCCAGTTCGTGAAGTCGGCCAAGTGGCGCATCGGCGAGGAGCGGGCGCTCAAGGTGCTCGGCGACACGGGCGAGGGCGGCACGGTGACCTGGCACAAGATGGGCGAGGGCTGGTCCTGGATCCAGCGGCCCGGCACCGAGGAGGACCACGCGGCCGACGCCCGGGAGGGCTGGGAGCAGATCAAGCGCGACCTGGCGGCCCAGACGTACCGGTTCTACGTGCTGGACGAGTTCACGTACCCGCTGAAGTGGGGCTGGCTGGAGCTCGACGACGTGCTGGCGGCGCTCACCGGGCGGCCGGGCAACCAGCACGTGGTGATCACCGGCAGGGACGCGCCGGAGCGGCTGATCGAGGTGGCCGACCTGGTGACGGAGATGGGCAAGGTACGCCATCCCATGGACGCCGGGCAGAAAGGGCAGAAGGGTATCGAGTGGTAGTTCCGCGACTGGTGATCGCGGCGCCGTCGTCGGGGAGCGGGAAGACGACGGTGGCCACGGGCCTGATGGCGGCGCTGCGGGGGCGGGGGCTGAAGGTCTCGCCGCACAAGGTGGGGCCCGACTACATCGACCCCGGATACCACGCGCTGGCCACCGGCCGTCCGGGACGGAACCTGGATCCGTGGCTGGTCGGTGAGGAGCGGGTGGGCCCGCTGTTCCGGCACGGCGCGGCGGGGTGCGACGTGGCGGTGGTCGAGGGCGTGATGGGCCTGTTCGACGGCAGGGGGGCCACGGACTTCGCCTCGACCGCGCACGTCGCGCGGCTGCTGGCGGCGCCCGTGGTGCTGGTCGTGGACGCGGCGCGGCAGAGCAGGTCGGTGGCGGCCGTGGTGCACGGGTTCGCCACGTTCGACCCCCGGGTGCGGGTGGGCGGGGTGGTGCTCAACCGGGTGGGCTCGGACCGGCACGAGGAGCTGTGCCGGGCCGCGCTGGAGGCGGCGGGCGTGCCGGTGCTGGGGGCGATCCGGCGCGACGACGGCGTGGCGACGCCGTCGCGGCATCTGGGGCTCGTCCCGGCGGCCGAGCGGGTGAGCGAGGCGGTGGCCTCGGTGGAGCGGCTGGCCGCGCTGGTGGCCCGGTCGTGCGACCTCGACGCGCTGTTGCGGCTGGCGAGGTCGGCTCCCCCGCTGGACGCCGCCCCATGGACGCCTCCGTACGCGGCCGTCCGCGAGCGGCCGGTGGTGGCGGTGGCGAGCGGGGCGGCGTTCACGTTCGGGTACGCCGAGCACGTCGAGCTGCTGCGGGCCGCGGGAGCGGAGGTGGCGGTGTTCGACCCGTTGCGTGACGAGAGGCTGCCGGACGGCGCCGCCGCGCTCGTGATCGGCGGCGGGTTCCCCGAGGTGTACGCCGCCGAACTGGCCGCCAACGCCCCGCTGCGCGAGCAGGTGGCGGCCTTCCCCGGCCCGATCGCCGCCGAGTGCGCGGGGCTGCTGTACCTGTGCGACGAGCTGGACGGGCAGCGCATGTGCGGACGGGTTCCCGGGCGGGCGCGGATGACGTCCCGGCTGACGCTCGGCTACCGGGACGCCGTCGCGCTGAGGCGCTCGCCGCTCACGAGGGCGGGCGAGCGCCTGCGGGGGCACGAGTTCCACCGCACGTCTGTCGAGTACGCGGGCGAGCCGCTGTTCCGCTGGGACGGCGGCGCCGACGGGTACGGCGACGCCCGCGTGACCGCGTCCTACCTGCACCTGCACTGGGCCGGGGCGCCCGGCCTGGCTCAGCGGCTGGTGTCGTCCTCCAGGTCGCCTTCGGTCTTGAGGTAGACCTCCTGCAGGCCGCGCAGGATCTCCGGGTCCGGGTGCTGCCACATGCCGCGCTCGGCGGCCTCGAGGAGGCGTTCGGCGATGCCGTGCAGCGCCCACGGGTTCGAGCGGGCCATGAACTCCTGGTTCTCGGGGTCGAGCACGTACGCCTCGGTGAGCCTGTCGTACATCCAGTCCGCCATCACGCCGGTGGTGGCGTCGTAGCCGAACAGGTAGTCGACGGTCGCGGCCAGCTCGAACGCGCCCTTGTAGCCGTGCCGGCGCATGGCGGCCAGCCAGCGCGGGTTGACGACCCTGGCGCGGAAGATCCGGGCGGTCTCCTCCGAGAGCGTGCGGGTGCGTACGGCGTCGGGCCGGGTGCTGTCGCCCACGTACGCGGCCGGCGCCTTCCCCGTGAGCGCGCGGACGGTGGCGACCATGCCGCCGTGGTACTGGAAGTAGTCGTCGGAGTCGGCGATGTCGTGCTCGCGGGTGTCGACGTTCTTGGCGGCCACGGCGATCCGGCGGTAGGCGTCCTCCATCTGCGGGCGGGCGGCGACGCCGTCGAGGTCGCGGCCGTAGGCGAAGCCGCCCCACACCGCATACACCTCGGCCAGGTCGGCGTCGTCGCGCCAGTTGCGGCTGTCGATGAGCGGCAGCAGCCCGGCACCGTACGCGCCGGGGGCCGAGCCGAAGATCCGCATCGTCGCCCGGCGCTCGTCGCCGCCGGTCCGGGTGACGTGGGCACGCACGTAGTTGTCCTCGTCCGGCTCGTCCAGGCCCGCGGCCAGCCGTACGGCGTCGTCGAGCATGCTCACCACGTGGGGGAAGGCGTCGCGGAAGAAGCCGCTGATGCGTACCGTCACGTCGATCCGGGGCCGGCCGAGCTCGGCGAGGGGGATCGGCTCCAGGCCGGTGACCCGGCGCGACGCCTCGTCCCACTCGGGGCGGATGCCGAGCAGGGCCAGCACCTCGGCCACGTCGTCGCCTGCCGTACGCATGGCGCTGGTGCCCCAGACGGACAGTCCCACCGAGCGCGGCCACTCGCCGGTGTCGGCCCGGTAGCGCTCCAGCAGGGAGTCGGCCATCGCCTGACCGGTCTCCCAGGCCAGCCGGCTGGGCACCGCCCGCGGATCGACCGAGTAGAAGTTGCGGCCGGTCGGCAGCACGTTCACCAGGCCGCGCAGGGGCGAGCCGCTGGGCCCGGCCGGGACGTAGCCGCCGTCGAGGGCGTGCAGGACGTGGTCCAGCTCGTCGGTGGTGCGGGCCAGGCGCGGCACCATCTCGGTGGCGGCGAAGGTCAGCACGCGCGCGACCAGCTCCACCCGCTCCTCGTCGGCCGGAAGGGGGCCGTCGGCGACCCCATCGGCCGCGAGGACTCCCCGGGCTGCCTCGCCGGCCGCGATGACGGCGCGGGCGACCTCACCGGCCGCCTCCGGTGCCCAGCCGCGCCGCTCCATCCCCTCCACCAGGGCGCGGGCCGTGGCCTCCGCCCGGTCCACGGCTCCCAGCCCGGCCGTGCCGTCCTCGGCCAGGCCGAGCGCCTCGCGCAGGCCCGGCAGCGTCTCCCGGCCGGACCACATCTGCCGGGCCCGCAACATCGCCAGCACCAGGTCCACCCGCGGCTGCCCTTCCGGCGCCTGGCCGAGCACGTGCAGGCCGTCGCGGATCTGCGCGTCCTTCACCTCGCACAGCCAGCCGTCCACGTGCAGGATGAAGTCGTCGAACTCGCTGTCGTGCGGCCGGTCCGCCAGCCCCAGGTCGTGGTCGAGCCGGGCGGCCTGGATCAGCGTCCAGATCTGCGCCCTGATCGCGGGCAGCTTGGCCGGGTCCATGGCGGCGATCGTGGCGTGCTCGTCGAGGAGCTGCTCCAGCCGGGCGATGTCCCCGTAGGTGTCGGCGCGGGCCATCGGCGGCACCAGGTGGTCCACCAGCACGGCGTGCGCGCGCCGCTTGGCCTGCGTCCCCTCCCCCGGGTCGTTGACGAGAAAGGGGTAGATCAGCGGCAGGTCGCCGATGGCCGCGTCGGTGCCGCACGCGGCGGACATCCCGGCCGACTTGCCGGGCAGCCACTCCAGGTTGCCGTGCTTGCCGACGTGCACCATCGCGTGCGCGCCGAACTCGTCCGACAACCACCGGTACGCGGCCAGGTAGTGGTGGCTGGGCGGCAGGTCGGGGTCGTGGTAGATGGCGATCGGGTTCTCGCCGAAGCCGCGTGGCGGCTGCACCATGACCACCAGGTTCCCGGCCCGCAGCGCGGCCAGGACGATGTCGGTCCCGCTGTCGCCCTCGTGCACGAACAGCTCCCCCGGCGGCGGGCCCCAGTGCCGCTCGATCCCGGCGCGCAGGTCGGCGGGGAGCGTGCGGTACCAGCGCTCGTACGAGGCGGCGGAGATGCGTACCGGGTTGCCGGCCAGGTGCTCCTCGGTCAGCCAGTCCTGGTCCTGTCCCCCGGCGGCGATCAGGGCGTGGATGAGCGCGTCGCCGTCCTGCTCGGCCACGCCGGGGAAGCCGCCGCCCAGGTCGTAGCCGGCCTCGGCGAGCCGGGCCAGCAACCGGACGGTGCTGGCGGGCGTGTCCAGCCCGACGGCGTTGCCGACGCGGGAGTGCTTGGTCGGGTACGCCGACAACATCACCACCAGCCGGCGCCGGTCGGGGGGCGTGTGCCGCAGCAGCCCGTGCCGTACGGCGATGCCCGCCACCCGGGCGGCCCGCTCGGGGTCGGCCACGTAGACGGTCAGCCCGTCCTCGTCGATCTCCTTGAACGAGAACGGCACCGTGATGATCCGCCCGTCGAACTCCGGGATCGCCACCTGCGAGGCCGCGTCCAGCGGCGAGAGCCCGTCGTCGTTCTCCTCCCATGCCCGCCGCGAGGTGGTCAGGCAGAGGCCCTGCAGGATCGGCACGTCCAGGGCCGCCAGCGCGCCGACGTCCCACGCCTCGTCGTCACCGCCCGCGCTCGCGGTCGCCGGTCGCGAGCCGCCCGCCGCCAGCACCGTCACCACCAGCGCGTCGGCCGCGCGCAGGGTGTCGAGCAGCTCGGGCTCGGCCGTACGCAGCGACGAGCAGTAGACGGGCAGCGCCTGCCCGCCCGCGTCCTCGACGGCCCGGCACAACGTCTCGACGAACGCCGTGTTGCCCGCCATGTGGTGCGCCCGGTAGTAGAGCACGCCGATCACGGGCCCGTCCTGGCGGCGCGCGGCACGCTCCAGCCGGCCCCAGGCGGGGGCGGGCGCGGGCGGGGCGAAGCCGTGGCCGGTCAGCAGGACGGTGTCGGACAGGAACGTGTGCAGCTCCGCCAGGTTGGCCGGCCCGCCGTGCGCCAGGTAGGCGTGCGCCTCGGCGCAGACGCCGCCGCTGACCCCACCGTATTTGGCGGACAGCTCCATCAGCTCGGCGTCCGGCGCCTGCTCCCCGCCGAGCACCACCACCGGGCGCGGCCCGGCCAGCAGCGCGTCGAGGCCCTCCGCCCAGGCGCGGCGGCCACCGAGCAGGCGTACCACGACCAGGTCGGCGCCCTCCAGCAGGGCGGGCAGGTCGTCGGCCGTCAGGCGGGCGGGATTGCCTGACCGGTAGGCCGCTCCGCTGGCCCGGGCGCTCAGCAGGTCGGTGTCGGAGGTGGAGAGCAGCAGGACGGTACGGCTGTCGCCGGGCACGGCACGATCCTCCCTCGGGGTCCTCGCCCCGGTAGCGGGTGTCGCGACGGCTGGAGTCTCCTGGCTCCCGGATCAGCGCTCACCCCGGCCTTCCCACCCGTCGCCGGGCAGTGGCCTGTCGTGGGGTTCGCTCCCCGGTCACAGTGGCGGGACCGCGCCGGTTTCGCACCGGCTTCCTCCCATGCCATCGCCTACGCAGGAGCCTACGGCAGAACCGACCCGCCCCATAAGTGGCGTTACCATCCTGATCGTGTCCATAGCTGACTTTTCCGGACGTGTCCGCCCTGACGCCTGTCCGGGAGCGCTACAGGTGCACGAGGCCGCCGACGGCCCGCTGGCCCGCGTCCGCCTCCCCGGCGGCGCGGTGTCGCCCGCGCAGCTGCGCGAGCTGGCGTCCTGCGCGGCCGACCTCGGCTCGGGCGTGATCGAGCTGACGTCGAGAGCGAACGTGCAGGTCCGCGGCCTGCGCTCGCCCACCGCCTTCGCCTCCCGGATCGCGGCGGCGGGCCTGCTGCCGTCCCCGGCCCACGAGCGGGTCCGCAACATCGTCGCCTCCCCGCTCGGCGGGCGGGGCCCCGGGGGCCACCTGGACCCGCAGCCGCTGGTACGGGCACTGGACGAGGCCCTGTGCGCGCACCCGCGCCTGGCGGAACTGCCCGGGCGCTTCCTGTTCGCCCTGGACGACGGCACGGGCGACGTGACCGGTCTCGGCGCGGACGTCACCTTCGCACCCCTTCCCGGCGAGGGCGCGGCGAGTCCCGGCACGGGGCCACGGGCGCCGACTGCCCCTCGGGACGAGCCACCGCCGATGGCCCCTCGGAACGGGCGGCTGCTGCTGGCGGGCTCGGACACCGGGCTGACCACCGGCCCGGACTCCGCCGTCCCGCTCATGATCGCCGCCGCCGAGGCGTTCCTCGACGAGCGGTCCCGCGAGGACGGCGCCGGAGCGTGGCGCCTCCACGAGCTCCCGGACGGCCCCGCCCGGATCACCGCCCGCTTGACCGGCCCCGCGACAGGCGACCCAGCCACCATCAACCCGGCCACCAGCAACCCGGCCGCCATCGACGCGGCACCAGCAAGCGCAAGAGGCGGCGCGGGCGGGGAGCGGGACGGGCCGGGCCGGGCGCGGGCCGGGCGGGTGGCGCAGCGGGACGGGCGGGTGGCGGTCGAGGTGGTCGTACCGCTGGGCCGGTTGTCGCCCGGGCAGGCGCGGGCGCTGGCCGGCGGCGGCGTCATCCGCCTGACCCCCTGGCGGACCGCCGTGCTGCTGGACCTCTCCCCCGCCGAGGCCGACCGCATCACGGACGCGCTCGACACCGCCGGCCTCGCCACCGACCCCGGCTCCCCCTGGGCCGGCGTCACCGCCTGCACCGGCCGCCCCGGCTGCGCGAAGTCCCGGGCGGACGTCCAGGCCGACGCCCGCCGCTGGGTGGCCGGCCTGGACGAGGCGCCCGAGACACCCGTGCACTGGGCCGGATGTGAGCGGCGCTGCGGCCTGCCGCGCGGCCGGGTCGTCCAGCTGATCGCCACCACCGACGGATACGAGGAACACCGCCAGTGACCGACTACATCCGCGACGGCGCCGAGATCTACCGGCGCTCGTTCGCGACCATCCGCGCCGAGACCGATCTCACCGGCCTGCCGCCCGAGGTGGCGCAGGTGGCGGTGCGGATGATCCACGCCTGCGGCATGACCGACCTGGTGGCGGACCTGGACTGGTCGAGCGAGGTGGTGACGCGGGCGCGGCGAGCCCTGCGCGGGGGCGCCCCGGTGTTGTGCGACGCGCGGATGGTGGCCTCCGGGGTGACCATCAGCAGGCTGCCCGCCGCCAACGAGGTGGTGTGCACGCTGGGCGATCCCCGGGTCCCGGAGCTGGCCGGAAGGCTGGGCACCACCCGCAGCGCCGCCGCCCTGGAGTTGTGGCGCGACCGGCTGGACGGCGCGGTGGTGGCGATCGGCAACGCGCCGACCGCCCTGTTCCGGCTGCTGGAGCTGGTCGCCGAGGGCGCGGGCCGACCGGCGGCGGTGCTCGGCATCCCCGTCGGCTTCATCGGCGCGGCCGAGTCCAAGCGCGCGCTGGCGGACAGCGACCTGGAGTACCTGGTGGTGCACGGCCGTCGCGGCGGCAGTGCGATGACTGCGGCGGCGGTCAACGCCATCGCCGGCGAGACGGAGTGAATGTGATGACGGGACGCCTGTACGGAGTCGGCCTCGGGCCCGGTGACCCCGAACTGGTCACGGTCAGGACGGCCCGGCTCATCGGCGAGGCCGACGTGATCGCGTACCACGCCGCCCGGCACGGCCGCAGCATCGCCCGCTCGATCGCGCTGCCGTACATGCGGGAGGGGCAGGTCGAGGAGCTCCTGCTGTACCCGCTGACCACGGAGACCACCGACCACCCGGGCGGCTACCAGGGCGCGCTCGACGACTTCTACGCCGACTGCGCCGAGCGGCTGGCCGCCCACCTGGACGCGGGCCGGACGGTGGTCGTGCTGGCCGAAGGGGATCCGCTGTTCTACGGCTCCTACATGCACATGCACAAGCGGCTCGCCCACCGTTACCCGACCGAGGTGGTGCCCGGCGTCACCTCGGTCAGCGCCGCGTCCGCCGTGCTCGGGCGGCCGCTGGTGGAGCGGGACGAGGTGCTCACCGTGCTGCCCGGCACACTGCCCGCCGACGTGCTGGCCGAGCGGCTGCGCGGCACCGACTCCGCCGCCGTGCTCAAGCTGGGCCGGACGTTCGAGAAGGTCCGCGACGCGCTGGCCGAGGCCGGGCGGCTCGACGACGCCTGGTACGTGGAGCGCGCCACGATGGGCGCCGAGCGGGTGGCGCCGCTCAAGGACGTCGACCCGGACGGGGTCCCGTACTTCTCGCTGGCCCTGCTCGCCAGCCCGGCCGAGCGGACCTTCGTCCCCGAGCCGCCGTCGGCAGCGGGGCCGGGCGAGGTGGCCGTGGTCGGCCTGGGCCCGGCGGGGCGGCCGTGGCTCACGCCGGAGGCTCAGGAGGCTCTGGCGGCGGCCACGGACATCGTCGGCTACGGCCCGTACGTGGACCGCGTGCCACCGAACCCGCGCCAGCGCCGGCACCGCACCGACAACCGGGTCGAGGCCGAGCGCGCCCGGCATGCCCTGGAGCTGGCCCGCGACGGCGCCCGCGTGGCGGTCGTGTCGTCGGGCGACCCGGGCGTGTTCGCCATGGCCAGCGCCGTGCTGGAGGCGGCCGGCGGTTTCCCCGAGGTGCCGGTCCGGGTCGTGCCCGGGCTGACGGCAGCGCAGGCGGTGGCGAGCCGGGTGGGCGCGCCGCTCGGCCACGACTACTGCGTGCTGTCGCTGTCCGACCTGCTCAAGCCGTGGGAGGTGGTGGCCGATCGGCTGGCCGCCGCCGCCCGGGCCGACCTGGTGCTGGCGATCTACAACCCGGCTTCGCGCAGCCGTACGTGGCAGGTCGCCGCCGCCCGTGACCTGCTCCTCGAACACCGCGCCCCGGACACCCCCGTGGTCATCGGACGCGACGTCGGCGGCCCGCAGGAGAGCGTCACCGTCACCACCCTCGGCGACCTGGACCCGGCCGCGGTCGACATGCGCTGCCTGCTGATCGTCGGCTCCTCCACGACCCGCGTCACCGGCAGCGGGGCCGTCTACACGCCTCGCCGCTATCCCTGAACCCAGGACACCGCCGCCGCCACCGTGTCCACCAGCCGGGCGCCGGCGGGCAGCGGCGGCCGGTCCACCATGATCACCGGCAGTCCGGCCTCACGGGCCGCGACGAGCTTGGCCGTGGTCATCGGGCCGCCGCTGTCCTTGGTGACCAGCACGTCCAGGCGGTGCTCCCGGATGAGGGCCAGCTCGCCTGCGACGGTGTAGGGGCCGCGGTCGAGCAGGACGTGCACGTTCGGCAGCACGGGCGGCTCGGGCGGGTCCACCGACCTGGCCAGCAGCCACGCGCCGGGCACCCCGGTGAACAGCGGCAGGCTCCGGCGTCCGGTCGTGAGGAACACCCGGCACCCGCGCGCGGCGTCCGGCGGGCCCGCGCGCTCCGCCCGCCGCGCCGCCGGCCACCGGCCGCCGGCCAGCAGCGCGGCGGCCGCCTGCAGGGAGCCGGTGCGCTGCCAGGCGTCGCCCGGCCCTTCGCGCCAGCCCGGGCGGCGCAGCACCAGCAGCGGCACCCCGGTCGCCGCGCAGGCCGCGACCGCCGAGGCGGTCATCCGCTCCGCGAACGGGTGCGTGGCGTCCACCAGCCGGTCGACCCGTTCCCGTACCAGCCAGGCGGCCAGCCCGTCCGGCCCGCCGAAGCCGCCTTCCCGCACCTCGCCCACCGGCAACCGCGGCCTGCTCACCCGCCCGGCCAGCGAGGACACGACCCGCAGCCGGGGGTCGGGGGCGAGCTCGGCCGCCAGCGCCCGCGCCTCGGCGGTGCCGCCCAGGATCAGGATCCGCCGCACGCCCGCTCCCTGGCCGCCCGCTCCCTGGTCACGCTGTAGAGGTGGCTGTCGGGGAACTGCGACGCCGACAGCACCCGCCCGACGACGATCACGGCCGTCCGCCGGATCCCGGCCTCGTGGACCCGCGCGGCGATGTCGGCCAGCGTCCCGCGCAGGATCACCTCGTCGGCCCGGCTCGCCCGCGCCACCACCGCCACCGGGCAGTCCGTGCCGTACGAGGGCAGCAGCTCCGCCACCACCGCGTCGATCCGCTGGACCGCCAGGTGCAGCACCATCGTGGCCCGGCTCGCGCCGAGCGTGGTGAGGTCCTCGCCCTCGGGCATCGGCGTGGCGCGGGCGGAGGTACGCGTCAGGATGACCGTCTGGCCGACGCCGGGCACGGTCAGCTCCCGGCCGAGCGCGGCCGCGGCCGCCGCGAACGCCGGCACCCCGGGCACCACCTCGTACGGCACGCCGAGCGTGTCCAGCCGGCGCATCTGCTCGGCCACGGCGCTGAAGACGGACGGGTCGCCGGAGTGCAGCCGCGTCACGTCGAGGCCCTCGCGGTGCGCGGCGACCAGCTCGGCCACGATCTCGTCGAGCGTCAGGTCGGCCGTGTCCACCAGCCGGGCCCCGGCCGGGCAGGCGTCGAGCAGCTCACGGGGCACCAGCGACCCCGCGTACAGGCACACCGGCGACGACTCCAGCCGCCGCAGCCCCCGCAACGTGATCAGGTCGGGAGCGCCGGGGCCCGCCCCGACGAAGTACACGGTCACGATACGTCCCTCCTGGTCACCGACCACACTGTCACCGGCATCGCCGCCCGCCATCCGGTGAACCCGCCCACCGGCGAGGCCCGCTGCACGGCCAGGCGCACCAGATCGCCGCCGAGCCGGGCGTACCACTGCCCGACGACGGCCTCCGACTCCAGGGTGACGGCGTTCGCCACCAGCCTGCCGCCGGGGCGCAGGGCGGCCCAGCAGCGGTCCAGCAGGCCGGGCGCGGTCGCGCCGCCGCCGACGAACACCGCGTCCGGCGCGGGCAGCCCGTCCAGCGCCTCCGGGGCCCGGCCCGTCACGACGCGCAGCGACGGCACGCCGAGCCGGTCGGCGTTGCGCCCGATGGCGGCGGCGCGGTCGGACCGGCTCTCGATCGCCACCGCCGCGCACGACGGGTGGGTGCGCAGCCACTCGATCGCGATGCTGCCCGCTCCCGCCCCCACGTCCCACAGCAGCTCGCCGGGCAGCGGGGCCAGGCGCGACAGGCTGACCGCGCGGACCTCCCGCTTGGTGAGCTGCCCGTCGTGCTCGAACGCCGTGTCGGGCAGCCCGGGCACCCTGGCCAGCGGCTCGGCGCCGGGCGCGAGCGCGCATTCGACGGCGATGAGGTGCAGCGGGGACACGCCGGCGTCCGTCCAGCAGTCGGCGGTGCCGCGCAGCTCGGACTCCGACGGGGCGCCCAGGTCGGACAGCACCGTCATGGCGCTCGGACCGTAGCCGTGCCCGGCCAGCAGCGCGGCGACCACGGACGGGGAGGCGGGGCCCGCGCCGAGCACGACGACGCGGCGGCCGGGCTGGAGGGCGGCGGTCAGGGCCGCGGGCGGGCGGCCCACCAGGCTGACCACGTCCACCTGCTCGACCGGCCAGCCGAGCCGCGCGCAGGCCAGCGACAGCGAGGACACGTGCGGCAGCACCCGGATCCGGGGCGCGCCCAGCAGGCGTACCAGGGTCGAGCCGATGCCGTAGAACATCGGGTCGCCGCTGGCCAGCACGCAGACCTCGCGGCCGGCGTACGTGTCCATGAGCGCGGGCAGCCCGGGCAGCAGCGGCGACGGCCAGGCCACGCGCTCGGCGGCCGTCACGGGTACGAGGTCGAGCTGCCTGGCGCCGCCCATGAGCACCTCGGCCGCCTCCACCGCGTGCCTCGATCCGGCGGGCAGCCCGTCCCAGCCGTCAGCACCGATGCCGACGACCGTGATCACACGTTGCCCAGCACGCGGGTCACGTGAATCTCCACGACCACCCGCGCGGGGTTGACCCTGGGCGGCTTGTAGCGGGCGGCGTAGCGGCGCTCGGCGTCGGCCACCTGCTCCGGCTCGGTCCGCAGCACGGCCCGGCCCTCCAGCGTCGACCAGCGGCGGCCGTCCACCTGGCAGAGCGCGACCGCGGCGCCGCCGGCGCCGATGAGCCTGGCCTTGTACGACGACCCCGAGGTGATCACCCGGGCGATGCCGGCGGCCAGGTCCAGCGTCGCGCCCACCGGCACCACGTGCGGCGGGCCGCCCGCGCGGGCGGTGGAGAGCGTGCACAGGTGCCGCTCCTGCCAGAAGGCGGCGAACGCGTCGCCCAGCTCGACCAGGTCCACGATGCTCCTCTGGCCTGCTCAGGCCTCCTCGGGTGAATGGCGAGGCATATCGTATACGCGGCGCTCTGGCAGACTCTTGCGGGTGAAGCGGCTACTCGTCATCGGGATCGGCGCCGGAGACCCCGACCATCTCACCCTGCAGGCAGTCAAGGCGATCGCCGCCACGGACGTGTTCCTCATCGTCGACAAGGGCGAGGTCAAGCACGAGCTCGTGCAGCTCCGGCTGGACCTGATCGCCGAGCACGGCCGCGGGCCGTACCGGATCGTGGAGGCCCGCGACCCGGAGCGCGACCGCACCGCGCCCGCGTACGCCGCCGCCGTCGACGACTGGCGGGCGCGCCGCGCGCTGGCGTGCGAGGCGCTCATCCGCGACGAGCTGGGCGAGGACGAGACGGGCGCGTTCCTGGTGTGGGGCGATCCGGGCGTGTACGACAGCACGCTGGCCATCGTGGAGCAGATCCTCCAGCGCGGGAACGTCGCCTTCGAGCACGAGGTCATCCCCGGCATCAGCAGCGTGGCCGCGCTCACCGCCCGCCACCGCACCACGCTCACCCAGGTCGGGCGGCCCGTCCACCTCACCACCGGCCGCCGCCTGGCCGAGCGGGGCGCGCCCGCCGACGACGTGGTCGTCATGCTGGACGCCCACTGCTCCTTCGCCGGTCTCGACGACTTCCACATCTTCTGGGGCGCGTACCTGGGGACGCCCGACGAGATCCTGGTGTCCGGGCCGGTGGCCGAGGTGGGCGACCGGATCCGCGAGGTGCGCGCCGAGGCCCGCGCCCGCAAGGGCTGGATCATGGACACGTACCTGCTGCGCCGTCTCCCTCCCGCGGATCGCTGAGGGCGGGCCGGCCGTCCCGGGGAGACGGAGGTCACATCCGGCAGGCCATCACATCTCCCGAGCCATCTCGTCGGTCAAGGTAACAGCCGACACGGCAAGGAGAGATCAGCATGGAAGCCCGTTTCAACTACATCGCCAACCCGTTCACGGGGAAGCTCGTGAAGCACTTCATGGCCATGGGCAAGGTCATGAAGGATTCGCCCCTTCCCGCCGCGACCCAGGAGCTGGTGTCGCTCCGCGTCAGCCAGATCAACGGCTGCGCCGTCTGCATCGACATGCACACCAAGGAAGCCGCGCACGCGGGAGAGAGCTCGGTGCGCCTCAACCTGGTCGCGGCCTGGCGGGAGGCGACGGTCTTCACCGAGGCCGAGCGGGCCGCCCTGGAGCTGGCCGAGCAGGGCACCCGCGTCGCCGACGCCGCCGGCGGGGTCAGCGACGAGATCTGGGCGAACGCCGTCAAGCACTACGACGAGGACCAGTTGGGCGCCCTGGTGGCCCTCATCGCCCTGATGAACATGGTCAACCGCCTGAACGTCATCACCCAGCAGCCGGCCGGCGCCTACCAGCCCGGCCAGTTCGCGTAGACCGATGGCGGGTGGGGCGCGGGGGGACGTCGCGCACCCCTGCCCCACCCCGCCGGGATCGTGCGCGGGGCCCGGAAGCCCCGGCGCAGCACGGCCTCACCCCGACCGGCTGCGGATCAGGCGGGATCGGCCGCGGGCCAGCGGCCGTCGGCCTGCGCGCGCTCGACCGCCGCCAGGCCGGCCGGCCGCATCCGGCCCTCCCGCCGCAGGCGCTCGACGCGGGCGACATTCGGCCGCGACCACGGGCTGCGCGACCGGCGCGGGCTGAACCGCTGCAGGTACGTCGCCCCGTCGCGGGAACGGGCCAGGCCGTCGATCCAGCCGAAGCACAGCGCCTCCTCCAGGGCCTGCGCGTACGTGAGGCTGGTCGGCTCGGTGGTGCCCTTCTTGGCGATCACGAGCCAGGCCTCGGTCGCGCTGTCGTGGTGGTCGGCCAGCCAGCCGCGCCAGGCGGCGGCGTCGTCGATGAGGATCGTCATGACCACCATCCTCCCTGCCAAAGTGCTCATCAATTGAGCACTTTGTCGACGACCCGGCCGGGGTCGCGGTGCACGACCCGGACGTGGTGGGACGGCCCGCCGCGGGCGCGAGATCAGCGATGCGTTCCCGGCCAGTCGGGGCGGTCTTCGACGGGCACGTGGCGGAAGTGGTCGCGGCGGCGGCCGCCGGCGGCGCGGGGGCGTGGCGGCCCGACCCACAGCACGGCGGCGCTGACGAGCGCGGAGTAGATCAGCAGGACACCCAGCAGGATCTCGGGAAGCACGATGTTCGGCATGAGGACCCCCTCGGCCTCGCCCGGGCATGCGGCCATGAGGACGAAGGTCTTCCCGCACCCTTCAGCCCCGGCCGCGCCGGAGCCGGAAGGGCCATCCCGCCGGGTCTCCCCCAGGCGTGGAGACCGTGATGACGGCCGGGATGTCGAACGGCGAGTACTCCCCTTCGCGTCACTCCACTATCGGCCCGCCCGGCGACCAGGTCAAACATGAAGCGCCCTGGGCCAGTCGGTCACCGCCGCGGGTCGCCCGAGACCCGGGACGGCGGCTCGAACCGGTACGGACTCACCCGGCCTCAGCGGGACGTCCCCGGCCCGCCGCCGTGTCACAGGACCCCGTGCACGCCGTGGCCCGTGCGGGCCGGCATCCCGTCAAGCGGCGTCGAGAGCTTCGGTGATCTTGCGGGCCATGTCGGCCAGGGTCGGGCTGGGCTGGCCCTGGTGGGTCCGGGCGGCGGCTTCGACGGCGACGAGGACGGTGCGGCGGAAGTTGTCGGCCTCCGCCGGAGCCTGCCTCTTCAGCAGGCTCATGGCTGCCGTCAGGGCCGGCAGCACCAGGTCGGCGAGTTCGGCCACGGACTTGCCACGCAGGTTCACACCCTTGGGCCACTCGGCGAGCACGTGCCCGACCAGGCCGGTGGCGGAGGCCAGGGCGATGGAGCCGTGGGTGGCGGCCCGGTGCGGCCGGCCGGCGGCGTCAGCGGCGGACATCAGCGAGACGGCGCCGTACGCGGCGGTGCGCAGGGTGATCCTGTCCTGGTTGCTCAGGGTGAGGGACATGGCGGTTGCTCCTTCAAGGGTTGCGGCGATTCGATGGAACGGGGCGGCCGGTGGGATGCGGTCCTGTCCCGATTACTGAGGCGTGGGCTCGGTGTCAGTCGTCGATGGCCTGGTAGAGCGTGGTCCAGAAGTCGTGGATCAGCCGCGCCGGGTCCGGGACCGACAGTCCGACCTGGGTGAGCAGGATGCCGGTGAGCTGGTTGGCGGGGTCGGCGTAGGTCGAGGTGCCGCTGCCGCCGTCCCAGCCGAACTGGCCGACGGGGGCGTAGTCGCCGCGGTAGGTGCGTACCGCCATGCCCATGCCCCAGCCGCCGTGCTGTCCCTGGCCGAACGACACGTGGACGTTGTCGGTGGCCAGGGCGTTGCGGGCGGCGTTCTGCTCGGGGGTGAGGCGGTTGGTGGTCATCAGCTCGACGGCCGGGCGGGACAGGATCCGCCGCCCCTGGTGCGTGCCGCCGTTGAGCAGCATCCGGAAGTAGGCGTGGTAGTCGTCGGCGGTGGAGTTGAGCCCGCCGCCTCCGCCCTGGAACGCCGGCGGCCTGCTGTGGCGTCCGCCTTCGGCCTCGTCCCAGACGAGGAACTCCCCGGTCTGCGGGTCGGGGGCGTAGAGGGGCGGCAGCCGGTCGATCTGGTCGGCGGGCACGTGGAAGCCGGTGTCCTTCATGCCCAGCGGATCGAAGATGCGCTCCCGCAGGAACTCCTCGAACGACTGGCCGGTGACCCGGGCCACCAGCACGCCTACCAGGTCGTTGCTGATCTGGTACTGCCAGCGCTCGCCGGGCTGGTACATCAGCGGCAGCTCGCCCAGGCGGCGCATCCACTCGTCCGGCCCGGGCATCGGCACCGGCAGATTGGGCGTCAGCCCCCGCTCGAAGATCGCGCCCATGATCGGGGTGCCCAGCGCCGTCATGTCCATGCCGAGCCCGAAGGTGGAGGTCAGCACGTCCCGTACGGTGATCGGCCGCCGCGCCGGCACGGTGTCGTCCAGCGGGCCGTCGATCCGCGTCAGCACCCGGCGGTCGGCCAGCTCCGGCAGCCACGGCTCCACCACGTCATCGAGCCGCAGCCGGCACTCGTCCAGCAACACCATCGCCGCCGCCATCGAGACCGGCTTTGACGTGGACGCCATCCGGAAGATCGTGTCCCGGCGCATCGGCGCGCCACCGTCGTGCCGCATCGTGCCGAGCGCCTCGACATGCGTCTCGCCGCCCCGGTTGACCAGGGCGACCAGCCCGGGAACCTTCCCGGACTCGACATACCGCGCCAGCACCTCACGCAACCTGCGCAGCCCTGCCACGGAGAAGCCGCTGTTGCCCGATCCCATCATGAATCTCCTTGCCTACAGTGGTGGCTGAACCCCTTCATGTCGTCCACCATCGCCGACCGCCCTGATACCGGGCCGTCACCGTCCTGACGCCACCGCTGACACGACCGCGCATCTCTGAGAGCCTTGCAGCCATGGGAACGGTGGAGGACGAATCGCTTCTCACCGCGTTCCTGAGGTCGGTGAAGGTCGGTGACGTCCTCACGGGGACCGTTGCAGCGGTCGCGCAATCGGAAACGACCGTGGTTCTCGACGCTTTCGCCGGCGATCCAGTCGGCGTCATCGGCCCGCTCGATCTTTCCTGGCGGTTCTCCGGGCGATTCGCCGCTGGAATCGTCGAGGTCGGCGGCCGGGTCTCCGCCGAGGTGATCGCCGTTGACCTCCGTAAGCGACAGGTACGGCTCTCGCGGTCCGCGACCGAGAACCCACAGCTATGGGCATATCTGACGGCACTGCGTCCGGGGCAGCGGCTGTCGGGCACCGTTGCGGCTGTCGAACGCTTCGGCGTCTTCGTCGATCTGGATGACGGACCCGATCATCCCGTCTTTCCCGGCGTTGGCTTCATCAGCATGCCCGAGCTGTCCTGGCGCCGCTTCGAGGACCCGTCTGAGGTCGTCTCCGTGGGCGAGCGCATCACCTGCGAGTTCCTCGTCTTCGACACATGCAACGGCGAAGCCCGCCTATCGTTGCGGGCCACCCAGCCCGACCCGTTCAAGCACTTCGAGCAGTTCGCGCGCAGCGTTCACGTGGGGGATGTCCTGCACGGCTCGGTCAGCAAGGTGGTGCCCTTCGGCGTCTTTGTCCGCGTGGCAGACGGCATCGAAGGCCTGATCCCCCTCAGCGAACTCCCCGCCCCGAGCGTCGAGGCATCAGGCGACGAGGTTCAGGTCGGCGACGCGGTCACCGTGATCGTCGTCGAGATCGATCCGCTGCGGCGACGGCTCACCCTGTCTCGCCGTGGCCGGGGCTCAGGACCCGGCGGCGCCTGACCACCAGCCGCCCGGACCGGGGTCGGCTCGGCCGGTGTCAAGTGAGCTTGACACTGCGGCAGGCAGCTCCTACCGTGTCAAGTGTACTTGACTTCGCATCGCAGGGAGGCAACGCGTGCAAGCACACAACGCGACCGGGGACTATCGGGAATCGATCAGGACAACCGTTCGACTGGCGCTCTGGACACTCGCCTGGGTGGCGAGCGTTGCCTTAGCCAAGTTCGGCCCCGAACGGGCGTGGGGCTCGCAGCAACCGGTGGCGAGCTGGGCCGCAGTCGCCGCCACTCTGGCCGTCGGCATCGGATGGATCGTCGCCTTCACGCGCTTTCTTCGAGAACAAGATGAGTTGCAGCGGAAGATCGTGCAGGATGCGCTGGGGATCACCCTCGGAGCGGGATGGGTCGGCGGATTCGCCTACATCGTCGCGGACGCCGCCGACCTCGTCGCCTACGACGTCAACATCGCGGCCTTCCCCGTGTCCCTGGGAGTCGTCTACCTGCTCGCCATCGCCGTCGGCAAGATCAGATACCGATGAAGAACCGCATCACGGAGCTTCGGGCCGAACGCGCCTGGACGCAGGCGGACCTGGCTCAGCGTGTCAGCGTGTCAAGGCAGACGATCAACGCCATCGAAACAGGGAAGTTCGATCCGAGCCTTCCGGTCGCCTTCCGCCTCGCCAAGGTGTTCAACCTGAAGATCGAAGAGCTCTTTCTCGACGATCAATGAAGCGGCAGCAGCTGAACACCGGCGCGCGGCCGGAGAATCATCCGCGCCGGAAATCGGCAATGCGGTCCTGTACGTGGTGCTCTCGGGCCGCCTCCGGGGCGGTCATCCGGTGGGGTGAGGAGAAGGGCGGGCACCGCCGCCGCCGCGCCGATGGAGCCGGTCGTGCACCGGCTGGGCCTGAAGCGCGGGGTGGGCGGAATCGACTGGGTGGAACCGACCGGTTCGCCCGGAGACACAGGCTCCGGGCGAGGCGTCAGGTCAGTTCTCCACCCATCCGTGGGCCCGGCCGTAGTCGACGAACTGCTTCCGCACTTCGATGATCTGGGTGCCGGTCAGCGACGGCACGTGCCGCAGCAGCATCTCGGTCACGTCGGTCAGGAACTCGCGGGACGCGAGGACGTCGCACATCCCGTCGTCGTCCGCCGCGGACACCGCCCGCCGCTCCCAGTCCGGGGCCGGGCCGATGCCGCTGTCCGCCGGGTCGACGATGCGTACCGACAGGACCTTCGGCCCGCGGTCGCCCGCTATCGCCTCGTACCTGACCGTCAGGCCGACCTGCAGCAGGTGGCGATTCTCCCCGAAGTCGTTCGCATGGAAGAAGACGTCCTCCCCGCCGCCCACCGGCGCGATGAACCCATAACCCCGGACGTCGTCAAACCTGATGATTTTTCCCGCAGAAACCACGACCACGCCGCCCAATCACCACTCAAGAAACCAACTCACACACAACCGCGCACACCGGGCCCGCCGCGCGCTTTTCCACAACGGAATGAGGCTTCGCGGTGCGCGAGGGACGCGCATGGATGATAACCCATGCCGGGGTCCACCACCGCCTCCCATCAGCGCGCGGGCGCCCGTCCGAGCACCGACTTCCGAGCGCCGTGCAACCGCGCGGGGGTCAGCGGGGGTCGTCGCGCAGGATGGCGAACGCCTGGTCGGCCAGGTGCCGGGCCGTCTCAAGCCGGCGCTCCTCCTCGGGGAGCTCATGAAAGGCCAGGACGGTGGCGCGCAGTGCGGCCACGCTGGCGCGGGCCAGCACCGAGGCACGCAGCGTCCGCACCCGCTCGTCATCCAGGTCGCCGATCAGACCGCCCTCGCCGCCCTCGCCCCCCTCGCTGCCCTCGCCGCTGACGCCGTCCACGGCGGCCAGGCGGTCGCGGAGGGCCTCTGCCAGGCCGTCCTCCAGCTCCAGCAGCACCGGATGCGCGGCCCTGGTCGGGTGGGAGAGCTTGCGGCCCGGCAGGCCGCTGAACAGCAGGGCCAGCCCCGTCGTACGGGTGCCGGCCAGGTCGAGCAGGGCGTTGCGCACCGCCACGTACGGCCTCTCGTCCACCGGCCTGGCCCGCACCAGCCGCGCGAACTCCGGGAACAAGTCGAGGACCTCCCCCAGGACGAGGTCCTCCTTGGACGGGAAGTAGCGGAAGAAGGTCCGCTCGGTCACGCCGACGGCCTCGGCGATGTCACGCACCGTGGTCTCGGCGAATCCGCGCTCCTCGAACATGCGCGTGGCGGCCTCCTGCAAGGCCCGCCGCGTCGCCTCCTTGTGCTGCTCGCGCCGCCCGGCAGTGACCATGTCCCGCATTGTTCCACGTCCGGGCGCTGATCGACCCGGCACGCCAAGAAAAGTGTCATGACTGACACATTCCCTGTTAAAGTGTCAGCCGTGACACTTTTGCGCAGGAACATCTCGCTGGCCGGCGGGACGCTCGTACTGACCACGCTGGCCACGGTGCTGACCGTGACAGGCCCGCAGGCCGCGGCGGCGGCACCGCGAACCGCGACAAACAGGCAGGTCGCGACGGACGACCGGCCCAATATCGTCATGGTCCTGGCCGACGACCTCGACGAACGCACCACCCCCTACTGGGAGGCCATGCCGAAGACGAGGGCGCTGTTACAGCGGACGGGCCTGACGTTCACGAACTCCTTCGCGACGACGCCGATCTGCTGCGCCGCCCGGGCCGCGATCCTGACCGGCAAGTACGGCCACAACAACCACGTCCTCACCAACTACGGCGAATGGGGCGGCTACGCGGCGTTCGAGGCCGCCGGCAACGAGAGCAGGACGTTCGTCAAGCACCTGCACGACGCCGGCTACCGCACCGGCATGGCCGGCAAATACCTCAACGGCCTGGAGGAGAAGCCCGGGCACATCCCGCCGGGCTGGGACGACTGGAACGGCGGCGTCAGCCAGTCGCTGTACACCGGCTACAACTACACGCTCAACGAGAACGGCACGATGGTGAAGTACGGCGACAAGCAGTCCGACTACCAGGTGGACGTCATCGCCCGGAAGTCCGCCGAGTTCATCAAGGAGTCCTCGGCCACCGGCAAGCCCTTCTTCTGGTACGCCGCCTCCACCGCCCCCCACCTGCCCATGCCGGCCCCGCCCCGGTACGCCGGCAAGCGCTTCGGCCGCACCCCGCACCTGCCCAACTTCCAGGAGAAGGACGTCAGCGACAAACCCACCTGGCTGCGGCAGACCAGGAAGCCGCGTTCGAAGCTGGTCGCCGCGACGAACGACCGCGAATACCGCAAGCGCATGGGCACCCTGCTCGCGATGGACGACATGATCGCCGGCATCGTCGAGACGCTGAAGGAGACCGGCGAGTACGACAACACCTACCTGATCTTCGCCAGCGACAACGGCTACAACCTGGGGGCGCACCGGCTGGTCCAGAAGATGGCGCCGTACGAGGAGTCCACGCGGGTGCCGCTGGTCGTCTCGGGTCCCGGCGTCAAGCGCGGCCGGACCTCCGCGATGGTCACGTCGATCGACTACGGGCCGACCATACTCGACCTGGCCGGCGTGCCCGTTCCGGCGGACGTGGACGGCGCCTCGCTGGTGCCGCTGCTGGGCGGCCGTACGCCGAGCGGGTGGCGCAAGGACTTCCTGGGGCAGTACGCCGGCTCGGGCGTGACCGACCGGGAGGGCATCTTCCAGGAGTACACCGAAGGCGACAACAAGGAGATCTACCTCGTCGACCTGCCGTCGTGGACCTCCCTGCGCACCAAGCGCCACGTCTACACCCGCTGGTACGACCTGGAACGTTCCGCCGGCAAGCGGGAGTACGAGCTCTACGACCTCGCCAGCGACCCCTACCAGCTCGACAACCTGCTGGCCACGAAGGCCGGGCGGCAGCGGCACGCCGCCCTGGTGGCCCGGCTGGACAAGCGCATGGCGGAGCTGAACTCCTGCAAGGGCGCGGCCTGCCGTACCTCCGGCTGAGCCGCGGTCGTGGCGGGGAGACCCGGAGGGGGAGCCTCCCCGCCACGACCGAACCCGTTTCGTTTCGTTCAGATGCGCTCGGGGCGCAGGACGTCCTTCACGGCGGCCAGCGACAGCGTCCTGTAACCGACCGTGTCGAACAGCACGGTGATCCGGTCGGGTTCGCGCCTCATGACCGTGCCCGGCCCCCACGTCTTGTGCGTCACCTTCGCCTGCACGGCGAACGGCCCCGTCCCGGCGTCGGGCTCGGCGTCGGGCTCGGCGTCGGGCTCGGGGGCGGCGCCGCCGTGGCAGGTGTCGCACGAGCCGCACCTGCCCGCGTACGGCTCGCCGAAGTACTCGAGCAGGAACCGGCGGCGGCAGCCCCGGGTCTCGGCGTAGCCGCGCATCATCTCGATCCGGGACTCGTCCACGCGGTGCCGCGTCTCGTCCAGCGCGGCGGCCCGCTCGGCGGCGTGTTCCGGGGTGAGCCCGCGTGCGGTGTAGCGCAGGTCGCCGGCGCCGGTCGCGGTGAGCGCGCCCGCCTGTTCGAGCAGGTTGACGAGCCTGGTGAGGTGGGACGTGGTCACCCCCAGCAGCGCGGCCAGCTCGCGGGCGGGCACCGTACCGGCGTGCTCGCGGACCAGCGTGGCCACCCGCAGCAGCGCCTCGCGGTCGGCCCGGCCGCCGGCGAAGAACCGGCGCAGGCCCAGGTCCTCCTGCCGGTAGAACAGCACCGCCGAGGCGGGCGCGCCGTCCCGGCCCGCCCTGCCGATCTCCTGGTAATAGGCGTCGGGGGACTCGGGCGGCTCGGCGTGCAGCACGTACCGTACGTCGGGCGAGTCGATGCCCATCCCGAACGCCGACGTCGCCACCACGGTGTCCACGTCGCCCGCGGTGAACAGCTCCTGTACGCGGGTGCGCTCGGAGGTTCGCATCCCGCCGTGGTAGGGCTCGGCCCGGCGGCCCAGACCGGCGAGCGCGGCGGCGTACTCCTCGGTCTCCTTGCGGGTGGCGACGTACACCAGGCCGAGGCCCGGCCGCCCGGCGGCGTACGAGATCAGCGCCCGCCTCTTGTCCTCCTCGCGGACGAAGCGTCGCACCTCCAGCGTGATGTTCGGCCGGTCGAACCCCCTGACGATCTCCACCGGGTCGGCGAGGCCGAGCGAGGCGACGATGTCCTCGCGCACGTTCGGCGCCGCGGTCGCCGTCAGGGCCACGACCGGCGGGTGCCCGAGCCGTTCGATGACCTTGCCGAGCCGCCGGTAGTCGGGGCGGAAGTCGTGGCCCCAGGACGAGACGCAGTGCGCCTCGTCGATCGCGATGAGCGAGGGCCGGGCCCGCGCGAGCCGTTCGACGACCTCGGTCTTGGCGAGCTGCTCCGGCGACAGGAACACGAACCCCGCCTCCCCGGCCGTGACCAGCTCCAGCCCGGCCTCGACGGAGGTGGTCGAGTTCACCGCCACGGCGCCGCCGGCATCGGCCTTGAGCAGGCCGGTCACCTGGTCGCGCTGGAGCGCGATGAGCGGAGAGACGACGATCGCCGGGCCGTCGAGGAGCTGGGCGGGCACCTGGTAGACGGCCGATTTCCCGGCGCCCGTGGGCATGACGAGCAGCACGTCACGCCCGGCGAGCAGGTGCTCCATCGCCTCCTGCTGCCCCGGCCGCAGCGCCCGCCAGCCGAACCGCCGCCTGGCCGTCGCCCGCAACCGCCGCCCCCGCCGCCCGAACCGGCGCTTCAGCGCGATCCCCAAGCCCATGTGTCACTCACCTTTCGACGCGGTGGGCGGCCAGTACCCACCCTGACCCGCCCCATGCGCGGCCGGCTCGGCCGGGCTGAGAGACCGGGTCCGGCTTGTTCTCAATCCTCCATGAGGGCCTTGGTGAGCGCGGCGTGGGCGTCGGGGATGGGTTCGCCGTGGCCGACGCAGGCCAGCGGCACGTCGATCTCCGCGAGCCGGCGGAAGGAGCGCAGCATCCCGGCCCGGTCGAGGTTGAACACGCCGGGCATGACCCGGCCGCCGACGTGCGCGACGGTGTCCCCGGTGAAGAGCACGCCCGCGCGCGGCAGGTGGACGGCGATGCTGCCGTCGGTGTGGCCGGGGGTGTGGATCACCCGGGCGCCGCCGCCGAAGTCGATCAGGTCACCGTCCTCCAGCTCGCGATCCACCCGGCAGGCGGGCGCGGGCGGCAGCAGGTGGGCGCCGAGGCTGCGGTGCAGGGCCCGCTCCTCGTCCGTGAAGAGCGGCGGCGGGGCGGGCCGTTCGCCGCGGATGACCGGCGCCTCCAGCCGGTGGGCCAGCACGCTGACGTCCCCCCAGCCGCTGATCTCGGCCGCGCCGCCGCAGTGGTCCTCGTGGAAGTGGGTGAGCACGACGCGCTCGACGTCGCCCGTACGAAAGCCCAGCTCCTCGATCGCGGTCGCGATCTCACCGCCTGACGTGGCGATCCCGGTGTCGACGAGCGTGAGCGCGCCCGCGTCGTTCCACAGGTACGCCTGGCCGAACTCGAGCAGCAGCAGATGCAGCTCAGGACGGATTTCCACGATCTCCATGTCATTACCCCCTCCGGCAGGTGCCAGCCAACACGCGGAAGGCCGGTGACGTCCAACAGCCATCCCGGCCGGATTGACAACCAGCGGTTTTGATTCCAGGCTCGCGACGTGGAGGCAGACATCGAGGGCCTGCGCGCGTTCGTCGTCACAGCGGAGGAGCTGCACTTCGGGCGGGGCGGCCAGCGGCTGTTCATCAGCCAGCAGGCGTTGTCGAAGCGGATCCGCCGGCTGGAGCAGGCGCTCGCGGTGCCGCTGTTCGAGCGGACCACGCGCGCCGTGGAGCTGACCGAGGCGGGGCGGCGGTTGCTGCCGCACGCCGTGGAGGCGGTGTCGGCGTTCGACCGGGCGATCCGTACGGTCCGCGCGGTGGACGAGCCGCTGCGGGTGGACGTGTACGACGAGCGGTTCACGCCGCTGCGGATCGTCCGCCGGGTGAGCGAGCTCGATCCCCGGGTACGCGTCGAGCTCAGCATGCGGCAAGGACTGTCACCGGCGTTGCCGACCCTGCGCCGCCAGGAGATCGACGCGGCGTTCGGCCGGGTCCACGACACGCCGGCGCCCTGGCCCGCCGAGCTGGCGTACCGGCTCGTCCACCTGGAGCCGATCCACGCCTTCGTCCCCGAGGACCACCCCCTGGCGGACCGCAGCGTGCTGCGGCCCGCCGACCTGCGCGAGGCGGGCATCGCGATGCCCGACCCGGCGGGCGCGGCGGAGTGGCGCGGCTACCTCGAACGGCTGGCCGCCCGGTTCGGCATGCCGTTGCGCTTCAACGCCCCGGCCATCGGCCTGGACCATCTCGTGGAGCAGTTCCTGAGGGAGAAGTCGGCGGTGGGGCTGGGCGAGATGAGCATCGACCCGGTGGGCAGCGGCCTGCGCCGCATCCCGATCGCCGACCCGACACCGCTGCTGCCCTGGTCGGTGGTCTGGCACCGGCGCAACCCGCGACCCCTCCTGCGCACGCTGCTGAGACACCTGCCGGCCCCTGCGCTCCCACCGCCGTCCGACGCGCGGGTCTGGGTCCCGGAGACCGACCTGACGCCTTTGATGTGAGGGTCTACGGCCGGCTCAGGGAATGGAGCAGAGGCTGAGACTGTCCGGGTCCGCATCCGGGTCAGGCCACTCGGCTCCCCCTGAGTAGCGGTCCCAGTCCGCCTTGCTGATCTTCCAGTCGAACGTGGAGCACAGGAACTCCTCCGGGACGGAGACGATCGCGGCCAGGTCGCTGAGGTCCCAGAGAGAGACCCCTCTGTCAGGACTGGTCATCAAGGCGACTCGGCCGTCGGCGCTGAGCGCCACGGAACTGACCTCCTGCGTGTAACCCTTCAAAGCGGCCAGACGGGCAGGGCGGCTTGGATCGGAAAGATCCCAGAGAAATCCGGTGCCGCTCGCTCCGGCCAGCAAGGCCGTTTTCCCGTTCGGCGTCAGAGCCACGTCGTGAATGTCTATGGGCGGCAGGCTCAGCATGGCGGTGTGGACGGGATGCGCCCGGTCGTCCACCTTCCAGACGTCGGCACGATCCGGGTTCGCGACGACGATGGTACGGCCGTCCGCACTCATCGCCGTCGACTCCGCGGCGCGACCGGGAAGGTCCAGATCACTCAGCCTGACCGGACGTGTGGGAACGGCCAAGTCCCAGATCGTCACCTTCTGATCCACGTCGTGATCATCGCCGCCGGTGACAACGGTCCGCCCGTCCGCGCTCAGCCTCACATCGCGCACGCTGGATTCGTGGGCCTTGATCGATGACAGACGCACTGGACGGGATCGGTCGGACAGGTCCCACACGATCAGGTTGCCGCCGAAGTCGCCGGCCACCGCAAGGCGGCCGTCACGGGTCAAGGCCAGAGCCTCGACCTCGTCGTCGTTCTTCGCCCCGCCCGGCATGGTGGCGAGGCGGCCCGGACGTACCGGGTCGGTCAGGTCCCACACGTCCGTGGTGCCGTCGCCGTCAGCGGTCAGCGCAGTGCGCCCATCGAAGGACAGCGCCAAGGCCACCACATCGCCATGCGGACGCTTCGCCAGATGCACCGGATCCGCCTTCTCGCTCAACGGGACTTCTGGATCGAGCCAGGTCTTGAGACTCCATAGGCCCACGCCACCCGCGTCGCCTATGAGGGCCGCCTTCCCGTCGCCGCTGAGCGCCACGCTCCCAGCGCCGCGGGGGTCGAGCGAGTAGAGGTCTTTGCGGCGCCACGAGAGGAGTGTGTCCGTCAGCCCCGCTCGAGTTTGTTCATCCGGGTGAATCTTGACTGCCGCGAGCCCGAGATTGCGCGCTCTGACGAGGTCGTCGTCGCGCAGTTCCGCGGCGGAGAGCGCGAGCCGGCGTGCCAGGGCGACGCGTTCGTGAGCTGACGCCTGGTCGTGTCCGCGCTTCAACCCATATCCCCCGGCCGCGAACGTGATGACCAGAAGCACGACGAGCACGATCGCCAGGGCTGTCACATGGCCATGTCTCCGAGGCTCGCCGGGCTCCGAACGCATCTTCACGTCACTTTCCCTCCACCTGACTCCGCGGCTTACAACGGCGCGTATTTCTGGTTGGTCACATGCGCGTTCTCCGGCTTGCAGGTCGGAGTATACTTATATCCCTTGCAATAGCTTATCCGGGTGATCGATGCGATACCCCCTTCCTCGCCGTGCTCCTTACTTCCTGCGAGAGCGGCGTCGAACTCGCTCTTCGCTATCTCTTCGAGAACGCCGTTGATGATGTCGATAACGGCCTTCGCCACTCCGCAGCTCCCTGCGATCAGCGGCTGAGCCAGACCTAGAGTTGCCGCACATATGTCTAGGCTCGCGGTTATCAGGACCAAGGCCAGACTGCCGCCGCTGTCGAGTGATTTCCTATCCTGAGGACTGATGTACGTCACGCACGTACTACTCTTCTTATCCCCTTCGCAGAGCGTGTACGACACATCCTGCCACGTCTCACCCTTGGTGCAGCGGTTTCCGGAGGCATCTGTCAGGGGCTCGCATTCCTTCATGAAGGCACTCCAGGCGTCGGAGCAGGTGTTCGATTTCATGAAGACCTTCTGGGCCTGGCTGTCCCGGCAGTGCATCAGCATGTTGACGCCGAAGGCGCACTCATTCACTGTCCCCCCTCTGCCACGCTTGTAGCACGAGAGGAACTTGTCCTGCAGATCGGCGCAGGCCACGCTCATGTGCCTCTTACAGCGGTAGTAGAGCTCGGAAACGGCACTGCATCCGGCATCGTCGCCCCTCTTCTTGTCCAGGCGACAGTCGTAGTAGTCGTAGCGCACGTTTTCGCAACCGCCCAGCCCTTGACCGTATCCCGGTCGCGAACCGTTCTCGTTGCCGTACATGCAGCGCCGGACCTCACGGCCAGCGCCGCCGCAGGCCTCATGGCTCTGCCGGCCATAGGTTTCGGTCCCCTTGCGGCACGTGAGATATTCATTCGAATATCTCGAGCATATTTTGTCGTTTGTCTTGGAAGCTTCACCCCGGCTCTCCTGGCGGCATTCGACGTAGTCACTTTTCATTCCTTCGCAGACCGCCTTGCTGCCTTTCTTTCCGTCAACGCACTTGTTGTAGGCCCCGCGCGCATCGTTGCAGAGCGAGCTGCCGTCCGACTTTCGCCCCCTGGGGCATTTCTTCTCGTCATCGGCCAAGGACATCCCGGCCCCCCCGACTGTGGCAAAGCCCGCTAGCCGGTTCAGGACCATGTTCTTGAGTTTGCTCATGAGCCTGGCGCTCAGTGAAGCGTGACCGTCGGGGTCGACGTTGGTGAGCGGGTTAGCGTTGGCGTAGGCGTAGCGGTTGAGCTGCACGCTGGGATCGGGGTTCTGCGTGAGCGTGTCGCGGGTGACGAAACTCCCCGTGGTGGGCTGGTACCAGCGGGCGGCCATGTTCACCTTGCCCGAGTCGGGATCGGTGTAGGCGCCTTGGTAGCCGAGCGTGTGCTGGGCCCCGGTGCGCATGATCACCTCGCCGAAGGGGTCGTAGGCCACCGAATCCACCAGTCCTATTCCGTCGGCCGTGAATGCGCCGATCAGGTCTCCGCGCAGGTCGGAGAAGCCGAGCTGGGCGCCTGCACCGTCGCTGATACCCAAGGTGCGGCCCAGCGCGTCGCGGCCGAAGGACGCCTGCTTGACGCCACTACCGTCGGTGACGCACACGAGGTTGTTGCTTAGACCGTCGTAGATGTGGCGGGTGATCTGCTGGCCCTGGGAGCGGGATTCCACCCGGTCCAGGCCGTCGTAGTCGTAGTGCACGCCGTCGTCCTGCACCAGACGGTCGAAGGCGTCGGACTTAGTGAGGCGGACGATGCCGCCGGAGTCCTCGGCCAGGGTGCCGCGGGCGGTGTAGGTGTACGTGTGGCCGTCTCCTGACGTCAGGCGGTTGCGTTCGTCGTAGGTGAAGGTGGCGTCGCCTGCCTTCACGCGGTTGCCCGCGGCATCCCATCCGTAGTCGGTCTTCTTGCCATCCGGGGCGGTCCAGGAGGTGAGCCGGTTGGACCAGTCGTAGGTGTAGGTGTTGGTGCCGGCTCCGGCCGTTCCAGCGGTGGTCTTGGTCGTCAGGTTGTTGTCGAGGTCGTAGCCGTACTCGATGGAGGCGATGGCGCCGCCCGCTGACGTGGTGAGCTGGTCCTTGGTCAGGCGGTTTAGCGGGTCATAGGTGTAGGAGCGACGGGCCCCGGACGCGCCATAAGCCATCGAGGTCAGGCGGGATGCCTTGTCGTAGCCGTACTCGATGGTGGTGGCGCTGACCGGGTCGACCGCCTGGGTCAGACGGTCGGCGTCATCCCAGGTGAAACTGGAGACGCCGGTGATGTCGACGCGCTGGGTCGGCCGGTTGTTGGCGTCGTAGGCGTAGGCGTTGAGGTCGCCGCCCGCTCCTGTGGTTCTCAGCAGCAGGCCGCGGTCGTTGAGGGTGAAGGTCAGGTCGTTCGCCGCGATCAGCCTGCCGACCTGGTCGTAGCCGAATGTCTTGTCCTCGGTCGCTGCTTCGCCGCCGGTCCCGGTCTGCGTGGTGAGCCGGCTGAGCTCATCGAAGACGCGGTCCACGCGGACTCCGCCCGGGATGAGGCTGGTGACCGGGTTGCCGCCCGCGTCGTAGATGTTGGTCCAGGTGCGGTCGGCCGGATTCGGATGTGCGGCCGTGCTCGGCTCGATCACCGATTCCGCCAGGCCGAGCGTGTTGTAGGTGGTGAAGGTGGAGTTGCCACGCCCGTCGGTCGAGCGGGTGCGGGAACCTGTGGCATCGTAGCCGAAGCTGCTAGTGATGGTCTCGGTGGCAGACACCGGCTCGCGCAGTTCGGTCAGCCGGTTGGCGGCATCGAACACCTGCGTGGTGATGCGTCCCTCTGCCGACGTACGACTGATCGGGTTGCTCGCCACGTCGTAACCGGCCTTCTGGCTGCGCAGCACCGCTCCACCGGCATCCAACTCCTGGATCTGTACCTTCCGTCCTGCCAGATCGTAGCTCGCCGTACTGGAATCGCCCAGCGGGTTGGTCGTCTCGATGAGGCGCCCGGCCAGGTCGTAGCCGAAGGTCGTGGTATTGCCGAGGGCATCGGCCTGCTCGGTGAGCGCGCCGACGGCGTCATAGACACGTGTGCTGATGTCCCCGGTCGGACGGGTGGTCTTGGTCACCCGTCCGGCGTCGTCGTACTCCATCCTGGTGACGTAGGCAGCCCGGGACGGCTTGCGCTCGATCGTGGTCAGTGTGATCTGACGCCCCAGGTCGTCGTACGTGGACTCCGAACGGGCCCCGCCGGCATCGACCGTCCATAAGGCCTCGCCCAGCAGGTCGTAGCCGTAGGCCCAGACCCCGCCCTTGGGCGCAGTGACCTTGACCTTGCGGCCGAGCGCGTCATACACCGCCGTGCTGGTCTGCCCCCGCCGGTCGGTGGAGGTTATCAGCTGACCGGCGGCGTCGTAACCGGCGCTCACCTTGGGGATGATCGGCTGGCCGCCGGGCGGGTTGTAGGCGGGGAAGGTCTGCTCGACGACCCGCCCGGCCCGGTCAAAAGCGGAGGTCACGGCTCGGCCCTCGGCATCGACCTGATGCGTCTTGTCGCCGTACGTGTTGTAACCCACCTTGGTCGTCGGCCGCGAAGTGGCTGGCGCGGCACCGACGTGCTCCACCTTGACCGGCGGCAGCTGCACCTGGACGGGCTGGCCGGACACGTCATAGGTGATGTCTGTGGTAAAGGCGGCCGGGTCGGCCCCGGAAACGTTGCCACGCGGATCGGTCATCGCGGTGACCAGGTCGCGGTCGTCCACGGTGAACGTGGTGACGAGGTCCTGCCCGTCGTTGCGGACAACCTGGCGGACGAGTTTGCCGCTCCCGTTGTAGGCGTACTCGCTGACCTCGGCACGCTGGGTGCCCGCGGCTGTCAGCGTGAGCTTGGTGATGTTCCCGTTGGCGTCGTACGCGGGTGTGGTGACCCGGTTGAGCTTGGCCGGGTCCAGCGTCTGCGAGACGAGCCGGCCGGCGGCGTCGTAGGCCGCGTCCGCACGCAGCGTCCCGCCGTGAGCCGTCTGGCGGATCAGCTGGTCCGCCGCGTCGTACACCCTGGACTCGAGCACGACGTCGCGCGCGGTCGCCGAACCGTTCAGCTTGACGCCCTTGGCGATCTTCTCCGCGAGCAGGTTGTCGTTGTAGTAGGTGAAGGCGGTGGTGCGGCCCATCGCATCCGTTTCGGAGGCGAGCCGCCCGGCCGGGTCATAGGCGTTGGAGGTCACCACGACGTCTACGGGCGGTTGCAGCGCCACCGGGCTTCCCGTCCAGCCCTTCAGTGTGGTCGTGGCCCACTCTCCGCGCGGCGTGTAAGTGTAGTGGTAGGTCGTGCCGCGCTCGTCCGTGAAGCTGACCTTCTGCCCCCTGTGGTCGTAGGCGAAGCGTTGGGTCCCGCCTTCCGGACCGGTGATGGTCTCCGTCCGGCCATACGTGTCATAGGTGTGGGAGATGGTACGGGCAGTGTCCCCGCCGGTCAGGTCGCTCTGCGTCTCGGTCAGCGGCAGCCCGTCGGCGTCGTAGACAATTGTCGACCGTGAGGTGTGCGTCACCCCGGTGATCGCGTTCTTCACCCCGTGACCCGTGCGGGAGACGATTCTGCCGAACGCGTCGTAGGCGGTGGTCGTGGTGGCTCCGCCCGGGTACGCCTGCGAGATCTCGGTCTGCTTGACGATCCGACCGAGCGCGTCGTGCTCGTACTTCTTGACCAGGCCGGTGCGGGTGGTCTCGGTGGCCAGGTCGCCGGATGCGGTGTAGGCGTAGGTGGTCTCGTTGCCCTTGTAGTCCTTGACCGACTTGACCAGACCCGCCGGGCTCAGCCCACCGCCCACCGCGGACTCGGTCCCGTCTGTGTAGGTCTTTCCTGTCGAACGGCCCTGCGGGAAGTCCGGTGTGGCCGGAGTCGTCTGCGCGATCTGCTCGCCGAAGGAGTTGAAGGTCCAGGATGTCTGATACATCTCGTCCAGCGGCGAGGACGAGCGCGCGTCGCGGAAGGCCGTCTTCAAGTCGTTGCGCGGGTCGAAGGGGTCGTCGACGTTCACGTAGTAGGTGTAGTACTCGGTTGAGCAGGCGTTCGCGGATCGGCACGTCTTCTTCGATATCAGGTTGCCGCGGGCGTTGAACGCCGCCTCCACCACGCCGCCATTGGGATCGACGATCTTGGCCTGGAATCCGCCCACGTCGTAGCCGTACTTCGTGGTGTTGCCGAGCTGGTCAGTCTCGGCGACCTGCCGGTTGCCCCGGGTCACGTCGTCCACGTACGTGAGGGTGCCGCCGTGCGGATCGGTCACAGTAATTGTGGCGGAGGTGTACACGGTGGTCTCTTGCACGTACACCGGGTCCGACAGCTTCCACGCGCCGCCATGACGGTCGGTGTGCTGGGTCAACCGGCCGCCGTCGGCGGCGTAGACGTTGTCCGCCTGGACCCGTCCCGACGGCGCCACGGCCTTGGTGAGCTGCGGCTGCGGCGACCTGGCCGCGTAGTGCAGCTTGACGAGCGCCTCCCCCAGGGGCTTGCCATAGACGGCCACCTCGTCAATGTCGCCGGCGAACGGGAACGATGCCGCCGAGGCCGTCGTGGCGGGCCAGGCGGAAGAGCCGTGGCCGGAGCCAATCCGAGTCTCCCACTGGCCGGCGTGGGTGATCTTTCCGGTCAGCGTGCCCACCACCTGGCCGTCCAGGAACAGGGTCTGCCGGTCCTCGGCACCCGACAGCACCACGTGGTGCCAGCTGCCGTCGTTCACCGGGGCCGAGGAGGTGATCGGCGTCACGGCGCCGGTGTAGAACTGGCCGCGCAGCTTGCCGTCGGTGCCCACGTAGATTCCGGGGGTGAAGGCTGACGGCGCGGACGCCGAGTTCTGGTAGCCGATGATCGTGCCGGAGCCGGTGGTCCTGAACCATGCCTCCACCGCCAGGGTGCCGCCGTTGCCGCTGATGGTGGCCGGCGGGAGCGAGACGTATCCGGAGGTCGCCATGCCCTTGAAGCGCATCGCGGTATCCGACGAGCCGGCCAGAGCGCCGGTGACGCCAGCGACCACGTCTGCGGTGCCGCCGGTGAGCGTGGCCTCCTCGGTGGTGACGTTCCACCCGGCCGAGTTCGCGATCTTCGCGCCCTTGGCGGTGGTGGTCTCGTTCAGCCGCCAGTAACCCTCCGGTCCCGCGTCGAGCACGATGCTCCGGTAGCGGGAGGCGTCGGTGTGGGTATAGGTGGTGCAGGCCTGAGTGGGGCCGCACACTTTGGTCAGCTTGTCGCCGTCATAGGTGTAGGTCCAGGTGAGCGCCGTCCCATCGACTGGGTCGGTGGACACGCTGGTCACGTGCTTGCCAGTCCAGCCGAACGTGAGCGACCTGCCGCCGGTCGCGGTCACCTTGGCCAGCTTGCCATCCGCCCCGTACTTCAGCTCCTGGCCGCGGTCGCGATGGTCACTCACCTTGGTAAGGCGGCCGGTCACGTCGAACCAGTAGGAGGTGGCCGACTTGTCCATCAGCCGCCAGCCGCCCTCCGGCAGCGTCGCCAGAGTCGCGTACATGCCCGACGGCGACGCGTACGTGCCGTCGCCCTTGGCCGCGAACCGCAACTGCACGCCGGCCGGATAGGTCACCAGCAGGGTCGATGTCTGCAGCTCCGGGTCGATCCGCATGTCCCAGCGGGTCGACCAGCCCGCGCCGAAGGCGCCGCTCGTACGCGGGTCAAGGCTGTTGTACGTACGCGACACCGACAGTGGCGGGCCCACCACCGAGACCGACAAATCCGTCTCGGCCCGTGTGTAGTTCCCGGAGAAGTGGTCGAACGCGTGCCCGTCGTCAGCCCCGCCCAGGGACGCGTTGATCGTGCCCTGCTCGGGGGTTGGCGTGAAGGTACGCCAAGAGGAAGTCACCGTGGTGCCACCCGCCACCGCTTTGGCCATCCACCAGTAGGTCTTCCCCCACGTGAGCTTATTCTCCGGCACCTTCCACGCCCCGGACTTCTCCCAGCCGGGAGAGCTCTCGCACCAGGTCCAGTTCGGTTGTGTGCCCTCGCACACCTGGAACCAGTACGTGACCGGCGCCTCGTTCAGCGGCCGCGCGTGCGCCGCTAGGATCGGGGTCAGGCTGCCGACCTGGGAGTTGTTCGCCGGCGAGAACGTCTCGAACGGCAGCGCGCTCACCTGGGCGTACTGCCAGTCCGCCCACGGACCGGCGACGCCGGTGGTGGTCACGGCGCGGACGCGCCAGCGGATCAGCCACCCGTCCTTCAGCTTACCGGTCGGGATCGACATCCACGCCTTGGTGCCGGTCGCGTACGAGGTTGTCGCCGTGCCCGCGAAGATCTGCCCGGCACCCTGGGTCGTGGCCGACAGGTCATGCTCGACCTCGATCCCGAGGTGGACGCGGCGGTTCTCCGGATCATTGACCGTCGCGTACAGGTTCGGTGTGAGCGTGGCGGCCGTCCACGAGACGGTGCCCCGCATCGCCGGGTCCATGCCCGGGCTGTCCACGCTCGGCTTCTTCAGGTCCACCTTGGCTGACTGCCACTCCGACCACGGCCCCTTGATCCCCGTCGTGGTCTCAGCGCGGACGCGCCACCGCACCAGCCAGCCGTCGCTGAGCTTGGCCGCCGGCACCTGCACCCACGCCTTCGCTCCCGAGGCGACCGCCGCCGTACCCCGTCCCGCGTAGATCGGTCCGCTGCCCTGCTCCGCCGCTAGCGGATCGTGCTCCACCTCCACACCCAGGTAGGACGCCCGGCTCTCCGGATCGGTGACCGTCGCGAAGATCGACGGCGTCACGGAGGAGGCGGTCCACAGGCCGGACCCCTCAGTGGCGGGCGTCAGCCCCTGCCCCGCGACCGACGGCTTCTTCAGGTCCACCCTCGCCGACAGCCACTGCGACCACGGCCCCTTAATCCCCGTGATGGTGACACCCTGCACCCGCCAGCGGACCAGCCAGCCGTCCTGCAACTTGACCTCCGGCACCTGCACCCACGCATTGGACCCCGAAGCGTACGACTTGGTGCCCTTACCCGCCCAGATCGACCCACTGCCCTGCGCCGGCACCGACGGATCGTGCTCGATTTCCGCCCCCAGGTATGACGCGGCTCCGCCCGAGTCGGTCACCTTCATGTAGAGGTAGGGCGTCAGCGACGATAACGTCCAGGCGCTCGTCCCCTGGGTGGCCGGAACGGCCCCGAGGTCACCTCCGGCCGGCTTGCTCACCTCGACCTTGCCGGTCTGCCACTGTGACCACGGCCCGGCCACCCCACCCGTGGCGACGCCACGCGCCCGCCACCGGATCAACCAACCGTCCTGCAACCTCCCCGACGGCACCGCACCACTGCTCAACCAGACACCAGTCCCGGCCGCCACCGCCGACGTCGTCCCGCTCCCAGCCCAGATCACACCGCTGCCCTGACCCGCCGCCGCCGGATCGTGCTCGACCTCCACACCCAACACCGCAGCCCGGCCATCCGGATCCGTCACATAACCAGAGAACGACGGCGTGAGGGTGGAGTAGCTCCAGAGCCCCTCGCTCAGGGTTCCGGTGGAGTTCAACGACGAGATCGCGGGCTTGGTCGTGTCCACCTTCGCCGATTGCCACTGTGACCACGGCCCGGCCACCCCGCCCGTCGTGACGCCGCGTACCCGCCACCGGATCAACCAACCGTCCTGCAACCTCCCCGCCGGCACCGCACCACTGCTCAACCAGACACCGCCCCCCGCCACCGCCGACGTCGTCCCGCTCCCGGCCCAGATCACACCGCTGCCCTGACCCGCCGCCGCCGGATCGTGCTCGACCTCCACACCCAACACCACAGCCCGGCCATCCGAATCCGTCACATACCCGGTGAAGGACGGCATCGTGTTCACATACGTCCACACCGACTCCCCCTCGGCTCCGGTGGAGTTCACCGACGACACCGTCGGCTTGCTGGTGTCGACATGACCGAACTGCCAGGCCGACCACGGTCCGGCCACCCCGCTCGTGGTCACACCGCGTACCCGCCACCGGATCAACCAACCGTCCTGCAACCTCCCCGCCGGCACCGCACCACTGCTCAACCAGACACCGCCCCCCGCCACCGCCGACGTCGTCCCGCTCCCGGCCCAGATCACACCGC
>NZ_JBQQCB010000101.1:0-40419 GCF_052246675.1 Nonomuraea sp. KM90
GACGCCAGACCGAACCCCCAACGATGCCTCGGCAGGTTACTCAGCCGCGCCACTCCGCGGTCTCACCCGAAATGACAACATGCTCCTCAGGAGCATGCGACTCGCCAGCTCCATTGCGACAGGACAGAAATGATGACGGTCTGGCCCTGACGGCTGGCGCTGGTGGTGGCACCGGCGTACGGCGAGTCGTTCGCGTCGTGGGTTGATCGGATGGCCCTGCGGAACGGACGTCCACCGTGGACGATGGCCGAGGCGTTAGGGCTCGATGTACACGCGTCAAGTGACGTCCGTTCACTGGCGTACGGCGTCGTTGCGACACCGAAGACGTACAGAGCGATCGAGGCTGCGACAGGCGTGAGCTCCGAGACAGTGCGTGGGATGCACCTGGAGATGTTCGACGGCTCGGTCCTGGACCTGGCAGGTGTTCGCGTGGGTGACAAGGAGTCAGTCCGCCGGGCAGAGAGCCGGGAGTGGGCGCAGTTCTTCGGCAGCCTGGCATGTCCGACGTGTCTGGCGGCGTCGGAGGGAGCGTGGCTGGTCTGGTGGAAGCTGAGCTGGGCCGCGGCTTGTCCCATGCATAGGACGCTGCTAGTGGATCTCTGCCCGAGATGCCGCGTTCCCGTTCGACGGGCCCGGCCGGCCAGCCTGCACGTCTGTCTCGCTCACGGATGCCGGCCCCGTTGCGATGCGGCGCGCTCCTCAGCGGGGCCGTATGTGATCAGCCGATCCCGCAGATCAGCACGAGCGCGGTGAGTAACAAACTCGCTGATCAGCAACAACTCGTGCTCGAGGTGGCGATGCGCCGCCGGCCTGCGCTGATCGCAGGCCAGGTGGTGAGTGCCGGTCAATGGTTCGCGGCCTTGAAAGCAACGGCGATCCTGATCCGGCTGGAAGGGTGCCGGAGGTTCTACCCCTTTTGAATGTGACTCTGGATGGTCAGGGCGCGCTGGCCGCAGAGGCGGCTAGGCAGCGGTGGAACCGGGCGGGCCCAGTGGGCCGCTTCTGGACGGCTCCGCGGACGGCATTGGTAGCTGCGGCACTGCTCCCGATAGTTCTGGAGGTGACCGCGGCGGAAGAGGAGTCGGAGTTGGTGGCCTGGTTGATGCCGCTGGCTGCCGCCGCGCGGACCCGGTGGAGGGAGCGGCGACTAGATCTGTTGACGCAGGTGGATACCATCTGCCATCGGTTTTCACAGCAGCCTTGAACTCCGTACTCGGTGGGCAATCTGGCCGGCAGTTAGCGGGTCAATGGGGTGGCTTAAGTTGCCTGGCCCGGAAAGTCGGCCACCGAGCCGGACCACCAGGCGTTCGGGTACCAGGCCGCGGACGTAGGTGAAGCAGTAGGCCTCCGCCAGCTCGGGGAAGCGCTCGTAGGAGAACCAGGCATAGTCGCCAGGGGTCGCGATCATTTCGTCATGCTCGCAGCGCCGACCGACTGCCCGGCTCGGCGAACCATCGACATCCACCAGCCGTCCGCGCTCACCCGCCGCCCGCCCGGCCATCTGGCCGGCGCGTTGCTCGAGCTCCGCGATCCGCCCCCAATCTGGGAAGCGTTCCGTCACATCCCGCAGATCGGCTGCCCCCGCTGCGACGCCCGCCACCCCGGCGGCCCGGCGTTTCGGATCTTCCCGCACCACCGCTACGTCTGCATCCGGCATCAGTACTGGATCGGACCGCCCGACATCAACCATCCCGGGCCACACTGGAGATCTTCCCGGACATCGTCGCCGCCCAACGGCGGCACCTTCGCCTGATCCGCCGCCACGGCTGGGCTGCCGCCTACGACGCCGTCCTGACCGCCTTCATGGTCTGTGCCCATCTGTGGGATCAGGACCCCGACGACAACCCCGGCATGGCTCTCAACCAGGCTGTCTGGAACGTCCGCGCGTTCGTCTTCATTCCGAAGAACACCGAGCAGGAGACCTTCAGCGCGTCCAGGCTGTTCGCCGCCATCTATCCCGAGGCGATCAGCATCGCGGCCCTCCTCGGCTCGCCGGCCTGGCGCCGCCTGGCCGCCGGAGACGATGAGCAGCTCAGCCGCTTCACCACAGAGATCGGCTGGCGGCTCTGCGACCCCTTCTACCAGCCGCGCGGCGAACGCGACCCGATCGCTCACTGGATCGAGCCAGACTGCTGGCGCCCGCCCAGCCCGCCCCGACCACATTCGCCGCCGCACCGGGGCATCGCCGGCCCGGCCACCTGAACACGACTGTCACCCGGGCCAACCGCGAGCGGCACGACAAGGCCGTTTTGTGGTTCTCCCGCAAGCGGCGCCCCGGTCAAGTGATCCTGCACCATCGCACGGTCCACCCTGTCGTGATTAGGGAGTGGAGCGCCCCGATGGAACGCTTCGCCGGCGCGATCTGGCAAACTCAACGCACCACGGACCGGTGCAAAGCCGTTCCCTAGACGGTCAGCGGTGTGGAACTGCTTCAGGATGACACTGGCGTGGAGGTGTTGCTACGCGGCTTCGCCGAGGGCGTTGGAGCCACCTTCTACACTTCCAATATGCCGACTATCGGTATATAAAGATCCTGTGTCTAAGTTACGCGCCTTGCAGGAGCCTTCGTTTCTCATCCTGACCTCGCTGGCACACGAGCCCCAGCATGGCTACGGCATCATCGCCGACGTCGAGCGCATCTCCCACGGTGAGATCCGGCTGAGGGCCGGCACCCTGTACGCCGCCCTGGACCGGCTGCAGGCCGAGGGGTTGATCGCCGAAGACCGGGAGGAGATCGTCGACGGGCGGCTTCGCCGCTACTACCGGCTCACCGAGGAGGGCGGCCGGCGCCTGGCCGCGGAGGCGGCGCGACTGCAGCGCAACGCCCGAACGGCGGTCAGCCGGCTGCGTACCCACCACATCGGAGGGACCGCGTGAGTGACCTGGAGCGCCACTACCGCCGCCTTCTCCGCCTCTACCCTCGCGATCATCGAGCCAGGCACGAGGAGGAGATGCTCGGCGTGCTCATGGCGGCGGCGGAGCCTGGCCGCCGCCGTCCGCATCCGCAGGACGTGGCCGACCTGATCGGTGGAGCTGGCGCCATTCGCTTACGCCGGCCCGTCAGTCCGCAATCTCTGATGTGGTGGCACGATGCCGCCCGCGTCGCTGCCGTCCTCGGACCGCTGGTCCTGCTGATCCAGCAGTTCCCCGCGGCTGTCTGGGACATTGGGAGGTATATCCAGCGAGGGCCGGAGCCAGGGGTGCTGTCGACGGGCAGTGTCGTGGAGCAGACACTCGGGCTGCTGGTCTACGTCGGGGTCACGGTGTTCGCCTGGCGTGATCACAGACGGATCGCGGCCGGCCTGGCTTGGGCGTGGACCATCTGGCTCGGCACGAAAATGATCATCCCGACGTACGACTGGGGTTGGGGTTTCAGTGACCTTCTCCCTCTCGGGCTCGTCCTGCTCCCGTACGTGGCCGTGGCCGTGCTGCTGACGGTAACCGCCCATCCACTACGCGGAGTACAACTGGTCGGCCGACGCAGAATCCTGATCTGGTTCGCCGTCTTTCTCGGGGCCACCACAGTCATACGGCTGTTGGAGGCCAAGACGGTCCTGTGGTGGGAGTTGGTTCCGCTCGGCCTGACAGCACTCGTTTGCGGAATGGTCGCACGATCCCCGCTGGGGCGCAGAAGCATCGTGCTTCTCGCCTCCGTCTTCCTCCCCGTCGCGCTGAGGCTCGTTCTCGCTATAGCGATGTGGTCGTGGTGGGGCGAGTCATCCTTTACCGGCGTCACGCAAGCAATCGGCATGCTATGTGCAGCCCTGGTCGTCTTTGTGATCACCATCTACGTCGCCGGCCGACGCGAGGCCGCCAGTGCACCACCACGCGAAGCGGCTCGACCTTGACGAGGTCGTGTTCGCGGGCGAACGGGATGGATGCGATGGGCGGGGAGATCGCGTGAGTCGCACGCTTGTGGGATGGTTCGCCGGCCTCTCGCTGCTAGCGGGAATCGTTGCGGCGATCTGGGGGCTGGCGTCTGCGATCACAGGCGGTAGGCAGGCACACGGAGTGGTAGCCGTGCATTGCGCGGACATACCCCACAAGCTTCCTCTTGAGGTGTCGAGCGGCTCGGACATCTCAGTGGCAGGCGCCTTGTACAGAATAGGGGATGGCACGCTGCTGGCAGCGAACTCCACCATCGCCGAGCAGGTCGCCTCACACGGCGATGACCTTCTGATGGGTATCTGCGCGTTTGCAGCTGGAGTCCTGCTGTATCGGCTTTTTCGATCGTTCCTCCAAGGGCAGCCGTCTCTCGGGCGCAACCCGGCACGACTCACCTGGCTTGCGGCGCTCTGCTTAACCGTCGCCGCCACTGCGCCACTCCTCCCGTTCCATGCTTCCTCGCTGGTCGTCGAGAGACTCGGCTTCACGGGTAGTTGCCTGCCCTTCGCCGTCTATTCCGGAACTTCGGTGGTGCTCATTCTCGCGGCGGTCATCCTGTTCGCACTGGGCGAGCTGGCTCGCAATCGTCCGGAGTTGATGGAGATCTGCCATCGCGCCCTGAACGGCGATCACCAGCGTCATCAGTGACCACTCCGCCGGACCACTGCCGGCCACGAGTCGTGGTCGATAGCTGGTGGCGCTGCCCAAGACACCTGCGTAGGCAGGCACCGAGACTGAGCACCGCTACTCGGTCTTCATGGCCGAAAGATCGTTTGTGGACGGTTGCCCCCTCATAGGCCTCCTCTCCGGACTGACAGGAAAACCTGAACGGCTCCCCTCCAAACCGTCCGGATCGAGGTGTCGTGCCGCAGGTCAGACCCTGCCCCATCTGCCAACTTCATCTGGAACGGCCAGCCGGGACCTGCTGCGCTGGCTGACGTCAGGACCGTGGCTGAAGGACGCGCGGGCGCTCCTGGCCGAGCAGGTGACCGAGCTGCTCACCGAACCCGCTGAGCACGGCCCGGCCGGGGTGGTCCGGACCGAGATGGGGGACACCGACCACTTCGCCCGCATGCTGGCCGAGGAGTACGGCTCGCGCCTGGTCGAGGTGCTGCCGCTGTTCCGCCACTGGAACACCGCCCGCTCGGCCAAGCCCAGCGCCCGGTGGCTGAGGAACGCCGCGCGGATGCTCGCCCCCGGCGCGGTCACCCTGGTCCGTGAGCTGCTCACGCGGCTGGTGGCCTACCGGGGCGGAGACTGGGTCGTCCGCTATGACGACGAGGAGTGGCGGGACAAGGTCTTGACACCATCGTCGTGGTGCGCGGCATCCTGTGGACCTGCCAGGTCATCGACGAGCGCTGGGTGACCTCACTCGTCACCGACGTCGCGATGACCTGCGGCACCGGCAGCAACGGGATGGGCTCCACATGCCGCTGCGAGCCCGTCACCAACGCCGCCGTCGGCGTCCTGGCCCGCAGGGGTGGCCTCGACGTGATCGTCCCGCTGTCCAGAATCCAGGCCAAGGTGCGCGGCGAGGTCCGTACAGAGGAATCTGAGCCTCGCCCTCGACGCGGTGGCCGTCGAGAACGGGCTGACCCGCGAGCAGCTGCTCGACCGGACGGTCCCCACCTTCGGCCTGGACGCCGACGGCGTCCGCGAGGAGAAGATCGGCGACTACCGGGTCAGGTTGTGCGCCGACGTGCCCGCCCTGCGCTACGTGAACGCCGCCGGCAAGACCGTCAAGGCGCTGCCGAAGGATCTGCGCGCGGAGCTGTCCGATCTGCGGGCCATCCTGAAGGAGCTCAAGCTGGCGCAGGCGGCCGAGCGGTCCCGCTTGGAACAGGCGATCGTCCAGGAACGGACGTGGCACTGGCGCGAGGTGAGCGAGTACTTCCTCGACCATCCCGTCACCGGCCCCTACGCCCGCACCCTGGTCTGGCAGATCGCCGGCGGCCCTGCCGGTCAAGACCGCCAACGGCTGGGAACTGGCCGGCCACCGCCCCGCCCCCGACGCCGTGGCAGGCCTGTGGCACCCGATCCACGCGACCGTCGACGAGGTGGCGGCGTGGCGCGACCATCTTCTCGAGAGTGGTGTACGCCAGCCGTTCAAGCAGGTCTTCCGCGAGCTCTACCTGCTGACCCCCGCCGAGGAGCGGACCGGCACCTTCTCCAACCGTTTCGCCGGTCACCTTCTGCGCTATGGCCAGGCCCGGACCCTGCTGGGCCAGCGCGGCTGGACCGGCCGGTCCATCGGCAACTGGGACTACGAGAACGGCGGCGACCAGGGCGAAGTGGTGCGCGACCTGGCGGGCTGGCAGGCCCGCTGCGCCATGCACATCGTCTCCGCCCCCGGGACCGAGACCACCATGCTGTGCGCCACCCAGAGCATCACCTTCCACCGCGACGGGCAACCGGCGTCGATGGCCGATCTGCCGCCGCTGGTGCTGTCGGAGATCCTCCGCGAGGCCGACCTCGCCGTGGGCGTGGCCTCAGTCGCCCGCGACGACCAGGCGCTAATCGGCCACGAACGCTATTGGCACTCCCACGGCTTCGGCGAACTGACGGAGACGGCCAAGACCCGGCGCGAGGTGCTGGCGCGGCTGCTGCCGAAACTGAAGATCGCCTCCCGGGTGGAGCTGACCGACAGATTCCTTCGGGTGTAGCTCTTTTTCAGTGGTGCGACACGAAGTCGCGCATATCGAGTGAACTCGCAGATTGGAGACCGGTTATGCCGGATGCGTAGTTCCTGATCAGTGTTCGAGATTGGTCCCCGCCCCGACGTGCGTCGGTGGGTCTTGCTCACCGGGGTGTGAAGCTCGGGGAAGACGCCCAAGGGCCCCTGTTCCGTCTGGGGGAGCAACCGGGCAAGGGGAAGACCGGACGGGTGAACGCGAGTGAACCCTTCGATGAGGCCTCGTCAGAGAGAGCCCTGGGCGACGGGATGAGGACCAGGGTGACAGGGCCTGGCCGCTGGAAGAGGCGGCAAGCGGCGTCCAGTGCCACTGATCTGGGCGTGTGAACACCGCTGGCCTCGGGGTTTAGAAGGGCATCCTCCCCGGTCGTATCTCGTGTGCGCGCAACGTGGAAACCCCGTCGAGGTCCAGGCCGCCGTGGTGGTCTGGTAGGCCGATCGCAAGAGGGGCGGAACTCCTCGGCGGGACAGGATGCCCAAGAAGCGGATGTCGGTGGCCGAAAGGCAACGGGACCTGCGACGGCATGGCTGCTCCTTCAGGCGGCCAGTTGCGGGGAACCGGCCGGATGCCGGACATAGCGTCCGGGCCCGAAAGGGCGCTGACGTGGGCAGGTGAGCCTTTGAACGCCGAGGCCGAGAGCCTTTCGAACCGAGGGGCAAGTTGGACAGCCGGTGGGCGGCGATCGCCCGGGAGTATTCGTCGATGAGCAGCGTCAGCCAGGGCCTGGCCGGGGTGCCGTCCTCGGTCAGAACGTAGAAGTCCAGCTCGGTGTGGTCGGCCTGCCAGCTGGCGTTCGGCGCGTCCACCTCTCGGCGGCCGATCAGCTCGAAGACGTCGGCGTAGCGCTTGCGCCCCTCGTGGGCCAGGCACTTGAGCGCCGGATCGAGGGCCGCGATGACGTTGACCACCGTGCGATAGCTGGGGACCGGCCAGCCGTGCCCGGGAGCCAGCTCCTGGACCCGGCGGTGCACCGCGGCCGCGCTGAGCCGCGGCGTGCGCAGGGCCAGGGCCTCAATCACCCGTTGCAGCTGCTCGGGCATGCGCCGGCGGCCGATGTCCTCGCGGGGGCGGGGAGCCAGAGCGGCCACGCCTCCCCGGCGGTAGCGCGCCGCCCACCGCCGGGCCGTCCGTACCGAGATCTTGCCCGTGTGGGCGACCTCGGACAAAGCGGCGGCGTCTTCCAGGTGAGGCTGCAAGATCCCGAATCGCCGCACGGCTTCCTCTCGCGCGGTCACCGTCAAATGCGCCAGCGGCGGCGATGGATCCACCCCCGCGCCGGGCCCGGTCATGGCTTCACGGTAACCGGGACCGGGCCAGCCGGGGAGTGGTCAACCGACCTCTGGTTGTGCTTCCTCATCCTCGGGCAGATCGCCGGCGAGCAGCGCAGCCTGGGCCTCCTCACGCCCGGGTTCCGCAGTTCGTGTCGCCACTGGTGACACGCACCACCCTGGCCTCGGACGACGTTAAGGATCAAGGTGTCGAGCGGTGTTCCTGGGCTCCCTTGGCCGCCCGGGCGCTGGCCGCCCGCTCCAGCATGTAGATCCGCTCCATCTGCGCGAACATCGCCAGCAGAGCGATAGCCATGTCGGAGGCTGGCACCAGGCACGCTGGTGTCCACCGGGATCTGGTCCTTGAGTGTGCGCAGGCCGATCCCGCGCTCGGTCAGCTCGTGGGCCAGATTGAGGCACTCGCGCATGTTGCGCCCCAACCGATCCAAGGTCACAACGGTGCTCCGGTGACCAGCGTGGGGCGGCACGCGGCGCAGCAGGTCCTCCAGGCCGTCGCGAGCCATCGTGGCCCCGCTACGCCGATCAGACCAGATGAGCTCCTCGGGAATGCCTGCGGCCTTGAGCGTGTCGAGCTGCCGGGTGAGATCCTGAGCGGTGGTGCTGACCCGGGCGTAGCCGTAGTCCACGAACCTCACGGTATCGAAAGCTGACGCCGTAACAAGGGTTATGAGAACCACTTTCGGGACCAGCTTATGAGACTGGCCGACCTGCGGGGATGTCTCTGCTGCGGGTGTCGGGGCCTCGTCTCGAAAGCATGGATTCGAGACGAGCAGGGGCTAAGCCAGATCACGTGCGTTGGCACCAGTGGGCCATCGTGAACTGGTCTGTGGGGATCCTCCCGATCAGGTTTGTTGGCACCGATGGGTCACGCCACTTGCAACCGAACGGGGAAGGGCCCCTCGGAACGGCGGGGTGAAACACTTGGAAAAGGTGCCGGACATGTATCGAGATGTCCGACACCTTGGTACGAGGAGAGTCATCTGTGACCCATCCCCCGGGAGCGCGAGGCCGCTTAGAAGCGATCTACAACGCGCACTACCCGGCCATCCACCAGTACGCCGCCCGCCGTACAGACTCGCCCGAGGACACGGCGGACGTGATGTCCGAGACATTCCTCACCGCGTGGCGGCGCATTGACGACGTGCCCGAGGGCGAGGCCGCCCGCCTGTGGCTGTACGGCGTCGCCCGTCGCGTCCTGGCCAACCAGCGGCGCGGCCAGTCCCGCAGGGCCGGGCTGGCAGAACGGCTCAAGGACGAGTCGTCCGCCGCGCGGCTGTCAGGGCCGGACGGGCTCGACCATGTGCGGGAGGCGTTCGACGATCTTCCCGCCCGTGACCGCGAGGTGCTCGCGCTGGCCTGCTGGGAAGGCCTGACCGGTCCGGAGATCGGCAAAGTGCTCGGCTGCACGGCGACGGCGGCCCGGATCAGGCTGCATCGCGCACGCAGGCGGCTGGCCAAAGCGCTGGGGCTGACCGTAGAAGACCAGGCGGTCGCGGACCTGAGAGGAGAAAGCCTGTGAGCAAGATCGACCGGCTCGTGGCCGCCATCGACCCCGCGCCCCACGCGCCGAAACAGGGGCAGGACGCTCAGGAGTTGTTCCACAAGATCGTCGCGATGCCGGTCAAGGCACGTCGCAGGGTGCGCTGGCCGGTGGTGATCCCCGTCGCCGCGATGCTGGCGGCCGCGGCCGTGATGGGGGTGGCGTTCATCCCCACCGACGCACCGAGCGGCATCGCACCAGCCGCCGCGCTGGCGTTCCAGCGTTCGGGCGACGACTGGATCGTCACCGTCAAGGACCTCTACGCCGACCCAAAGCGCTTCGCATCCGAGTTCAAGGCCCGCGGGCTCGACATCCGCCTGTCGATCGCCCCAGGCTCACCGAGCACGGTCGGCCATGTCACGGGCGGGGAGAACTCGGAGAGAGCCCACATCGAGGAGGAGTCGGTGGAGTGCGAGTCCCCCGGCGGCCGATGCGCGGTCTCGTTCCGCATTCCCGGGGATTTCAAGGGCAGCGCGCATATATGGTTCGCCCGCCCGGCCCGGCCCGGAGAGCGGTACGAATCGGCCGGTGACGCCGACGCCACTGGTGAGCTGCTGCATTGCGTACCGTTCCGCGGCATGACCGTGAACGAGGTACGGGCCGTGCTGGCCGAGCGGGACGGCTCGATCGAGGAGTTCAGGGTCGGCAAGAGGTCTGACCGCGCCCAGCAGGTGCCGGGCAACTGGTTCGTCAGTGACGCGGTGCCGACAGCTCCGGGGCAGGTGCTCGTCTGGGCGCAGCCGGACCGGGTGAAGTTCACTCCCGAGCTGACCGCGCACATGAAGAAGAAGATGGCCGGATGCCCGAAAGGCTGACCGAGAAATACCCCGCATGAGTGAGTATGGCGCCGCAGCAGAAGGTGCGGCGCCATACGTACGCCAGCCGCCGGAACGGCACAACTGCAGTCAGGTTCCACCTAACGTGATCTGGCTCAGGGGCCCGTCACTACGAGTGACATCCGGCCAAATAATGTTGCAGATTCCCGGCCAAGGTGCGATGCAGGTCACAGCGGGAGACACCTTCGGGAGCGGAAGGACGACCGAGTGGAGAGCCATAATGGCGGGATGATTCTTGATGATTCGAGCGGTTTATCCCCCCGAGGCGCAGCAGTTTCTCCGGCAGCACTGCACGGCAAGCGGCCCGTCCACGTCCGCCGAATACCTCCGCGAGCACTGCGCGGAGGCGCCGGAACCCCTGCTCGAGCGCATGATCGCGTTCATCGCCCGGTGGGACGGGCTCGACCTTCCCGCGCTGCCCATTGATTTCTATGACGGTGGCGTTTCCGAGTTCTCCATGGACGCTCGGGTGCAGCACCTGGACGGTGTCGGCTGGTAGTCAGGGTTCATAGCGGTGGGTGGAGGTGCGCGCGACATGCTCCCGCGCGCCGTACTCTCAAAGCTCGCCACCCGGCACGGACACGATGGCGACCGTCACCCACCGCCCGCTGAGCCGTCCCACGGTGTGACAAACAACCCCAGAGTTCCTTACCGGTGGAGCCGGTCCATAGCCGCAGGAGCTGGGCTTGCTTTCTGGGATTCCTGGTTCTTCCGGCATTGATGAGACTTCAGAGATTCTGAAGGTCTATCGTCCTCATTGTTCGTCTTGCGGGGATAGCGAAGATGAGGGGGCCGGAGTTGGCTCTGGCAGCGGCGCGGGATCTTCGTGTGGCGCGGGCCCCGGCGACCCCGGACGATCTGGATGCGCTGGAGACTGACGCCCTGGCCGGATTCGTGCTCGCTCGCGCCGCGGCGGGATTGTCAGACGGGACGATCAGCTCGGATGTGATGCACCCGGAGCAGGCGCGAGCCTGGTTCGGGCGGCCGTTGTGGGACATGGAACCAGCCAACGCCAATGCGTACTTCGGTAAGATGCGCCGGTGTGGGTGAGCAGGCGGCGGGCGGTCAGGAAGTCGGTGGCGGCTGGATCGCGCAGCCGAAAGCCGGGCAGGTAGTCGCGGACAGGACGGTCGAGATCCAGCACACCATCGTCGACCAGGTGCTGGATCAGCGTGGCTGTCCAGATCTTGGTGATAGAGCCGATCTTGAACACCGAATCGGTCGTGGCCTCGACCTGGGGGGCGCAGACTCAGCACGCCCGCAGCCTCGTCCCGAATCTCCCCGTTGGCGGCCTGTATGACCAGGGGTTCGATCCGTCGCTGTTGACGTATTTCCGGCGTCGGCTGGCCCGTTCGCCGGATCCGGACCGGATCTTTGAGACCGTGCGCACTGTGGTGGAGCAGACCGGGGTGCTGGTCGGCCGGACGCGGCGGGCGCTGGATTCGGCGGTGCTGCTGGATGCGGTGGCCACCCAGGACACCATCACTCAGCTGATCGCCGCGATCCGCCGGGTGGCCCGTCAAGTGCCCGGCGCGAGCGCGCCGGTAGCGGCGCACTGTCACGCTCATGACTACACCGACCCGGGCAAACCGAAGATCGCCTGGGATGACGAAGAGGCCAAGGCCGCGCTGGTCAGCGGCCTGGTCATCGACGTGCTCACCCTGCTCGGCCAGCTGAGCGGCCAGGAGCCGTACGAGCAGGCCGAGCACGCGATCGGCCTGCTGGCTCTCATCGCCGGCCAGGACATCGAGCCCGCCAACGTCCCTGAGTGAGAACTGACGGGCGGTGGCGGATCCCCCGCCGCACCGCCCCCGATCGGATCATCTCCACCGTCGATCCCGAGGCCCGCCACATCCACAAAAGCCGGCAACAGCGTGACGACGGCTACAAGGCCCACCTGGCCGTCGAGCCGGAGACCGGTCTGTTCACCGCCGTCGCCCTGCGCCCCGGGGGCCGGAGCCGCCCACCACGAGACCACCGTCGCGCCCGGCCTGCTCACCGCCGAACGCGGACCGCTGCACCCGGGTTCCGCAGTTCGTGTCGCCACTGGTGACACGCACCACCCTGGCCTCGGACGACGTTAAGGATCAAGGTGTCGAGCGGTGTTCCTAGTGACACGGATCGGACTTCCTTGTGCCACCACCGCGAACGCCGCTTACCTGGCCTGTTACCCATAACCGTGTCACCAGCACCACCAGGAACTGCGGAACTCCGGCTGCAGATCCTGGCCGATGCCGCCTACGCCGCCGCCGAGCTGCGGCCGCCCTCACCGATGCCGGGCACCGGCTGCTCGTCAAGCCGCCCGCGCTCCAGCCCGCCATGATCGGCGGGTTCACCCTGGATGACTTCGCCATCGACACCGGCACAGGCACGGTCACCTGTCCGGCCGAGCATACTGTCCCGCTCGCCGCGACCGGGTGTCGGCGTACTCATCAGTGTGCAGAGGTGCGTACGAGTATTTGGGTTCTGTCGCTGATCTTGTGACATCGGAGACGTGGAACGGTCCGGTAGTTGATCATGTTCGGAGTGTTCCCAAGGATGTGTTGAAGGTCTTCTGCCCCACCTGGCAGGCGTTGTGGTCGAGCTCGTGGATCGGGCGGTAGGCCTGGTTACCTTCCATGCCCGGGTCCGCGTCTCCGAGGGGGCATGTCCGCGCTGCGGCGCGGTGTCCGGCAGGGTGCATGGTCGGTACGTGAGGCGTCTCGCCGATGCCTCGGTCGGCGGGGTGCGAGCGGTGCTCGCGCTGGTGGTGCGCCGGTTCAAATGTGTGAATGCCGAGTGCGGCACGGTGACGTTCGCCGAGCAGGTCGCCGGGCTGACCAGCCCGCACGCCCGGTACACGCCGCTGTTGCGAGGGATGCTCGCGTCGATCTCGGTGTCACTGGCCGCTCGGCCTGGGGCCCGGCTGGCAGGCAAGCTCGGTCTTCCCGTGGCCAAGGACACACTGCTGAGGATGGTCCGTGCACTGCCCGAACTACCGGTCGGCTTGGTCCGGGTGGTCGCGGTCGACGACTTCGCCCTCCGCAAACGCGATCACTACGGGACGATCATCGTGGATTTGGAGACCAGGCGACCGATCGACGTGCTGCGTGGCCGGGAAGCGGGCCCTCTGGCCGAATGGTTGTCTCGGCACCCGGAAATCGAGTTTCTGTGCCGGGACCGGGCTCGTGCCTACGCCGAGGCCGCCAGCATCGGAGCACCGCAAGCTCGGCAAGTCGCAGATCGCTGGCATCTGCTCCACAACCTCGCCGAAGCGGTGGAGAAGACCGTCAGCACCCACTACGGCTGCATCAAGTCCGCATACGCCGACCTTCCCCGCGACGAGCAAGAACCCCAGACCCCGGCAGCAACGATGCCGGACCAGCACCTCGATGTTCGCGGCCGTGACCGCAAGCTGGTGGCCCGCACCACCGAACGGTATCGCGCGGTCCAGGACCTGGTGGCCCAGGGCCGCTCGCTGAAGCGGATCAGCCGCGACCTGAACCTGGACTACTACTCGGTCCGCCGCTACGCCCGAGCCTCCAGCCTGGACGAACTCCTGGCCAAGGCCGTCCACCGGGTGTCGCTGCTCGATGACTACAAGCCCTACCTGTTCCAGCGGGTCACCGACGGCTGCGGCAACGCCCTGCAACTATTCCGGGAGATCCATGCCCAGGGCTATCGCGGCAGCTCCAGCACCGTCGGCCTTTACGTTCGCCTGCTCAAACAAGGGGCGGTGCCCGCGCCTGCGGCCCGGGCTGTTCCCCGGCCCCGCAAGGCCACCAAATGGATCATGACCAACCCCGACAACCTACATCCCGACGACCTGCTCGACCTCAAGCAGATCCGCGCAGCCGGCCCCGAACTCGACGCCGCCGTCAGCCACGTCCGAGCCTTCGCCACCATGAACCGCCACCTGCGCGGCGACCGGCTGCCCGCATGGATACACGATGTCCAGCAAGACGACCTGCCCGCGCTCCGGCAGTTCGCCGACGGGCTCCGCTACGACCAAGACGCCGTGACGGCCGGCCTGTCCGTGCACTGGAGCTCCGGCCAGGCCGAAGGACACAACTGCCGAGTCAAGCTGATCAAGCGCCAGGGCTACGGACGAGCGAACTTCGATCTTCTCCGCCAGCGCATCCTGCACTGGGCATAGCGAGCCCCGTCACAAGATCAGCGACAGAACCCGTTTACCTGTACCTGACTCTGCACATGAGCCCGTACGCCGACACCGGGGGCCGCTACCAGCAGCGCCGCGCCACCTTTACCGGGCTGTGCGTCGCTTGCCCGCTGCATGATCGGTGCACCACCGCCAAGACCGGCCGCGTGGTGACCATCCGCCCGCACCACGATCTACAGGCCGCCGCCCGCCACCAAGCCGCCACCGACCCCGACTGGCAGGATGACTACCGGCGCTGGCGGCCCATGGTGGAGCGCGCCGTGGCCTGGCGGGTCGCCCGCGGCAACCGCCGCCTGCGCTACCGCGGCACCGCCGCCAACGACCGCTGGCTACACTACCGCGCCGCCGCCCTCAACCTCCGCCGCCTGGTCAACCTCGGTCTCACCCACACCAACGGCATCTGGACACTCGTCCAATCGCCCTATAAACAAGAGGGTGAGCCAGCTCATGCCGACCCACCCACCAAGATCTTCAGGACATTCCTAGCCAAGAGTGACGGTGTGCCCGGCGGGGCAGGTGACGGTGCCAGCAGCCCCATCGGTGCTGAAGCCGCCGGCGATGGCCCGGCACAGGGTCGCGGGCATGATGATCAGCCTGTGCCCGGCGGCGCTGAGATGGTGGCGGGCCGGGTCCGTCGGCCAGCAGGTCCTCGGCGATGACGGCCTCGTGCTGGTCGGCGCCGCTCCCCAGGGTTAAGGAGACGGCGGTGACCGGTCTCGGGTTCAGTGGACACCTGCGCCTAGGAGTCGGCATGAGCTGGCTCACTTGGGCTTGCGTAGCGCCTTCGCTAATGTCCAAGGATGTCCACCGCTCGGTCCGCCGTTTCGCTGCTGTCCAGACAGGTATGTCTTCGAATTCCGCTTCTGGCCGGCATGATCGTTCTCGCCGGTTTCATCGGCGCCGTGCTCGTCTACTTCCTTCCTTATGGCAGCAAGACGCCCACGCTCGAACGCGGCACAGTCGTAGGTGTAACCGCCGACGCGTCGCAGATCGCCTTTCATCCTGATGGAGCTACTGGACTCCCCCGAGACGAGGGCCACGGGTACGTGGTCAGCGACGTGGAGTGGATTGACCGTGAAGGACAGCGGCACAGTGGCGGCACCCCGCCTTGCATCAAGCCTGGCACTCAGGGGCAGCACGTTGAGTTGGCCACCGTCCGGGTTCGCACCGAATCCGGCGGCTACTCCACTGTCGTCGCCTGGGTTCAGTGCTTGTAATGCGGCTCGCTCCAGGAGCCAGGGTGGGGAAGGTGGACGATCTGGACGGCCACCCTCGGCCGGCCATTTCTACGCCCCTCACCCTGATCGAGGTCTACACGGCCTGGGGCATTCAACGAGATGTCATGTCTCGACGAAACAACATGAGCAGGACCCCACGGGGGCAAGGCCGCACTCTGTAGCCCTTGCGACTTCAACGATCGTCGCAGAAACAAGCAGTTCAGGCCTTAGGCAACGTGATGCCGAGGGCCAGCATGGCAGGGGAGGGGGGACCGCCTTCGGAGCGCTCAGTCTTGTGTCCGGGCCTTCCCGGACCGAGCGTTCGAGGGTCAACCGACTCGAGGGGCGCGCCCGTGCTGTACTCGCCGTCGGGCAGCGTGTCGCGATCGTGGGGGGCTAGCCAGAAGACGCGACGGTGAAACGTGCCCGAGGCCGCAGCGGCTTTCGCAGTACGGCCGAGGATCGCATAGCCCACCATACGGCCGTCACGATGATAGGCGGGCCTGCCGCGACGGTTCGGCAGCCGATCCAGACTCTGGCGTACGTAGTCGAGGCCGTCAATGTCTTCCAGCCAGACAAGGTCGACCTCGTGAATGAGCGCGGCCTCCTTGATCAGCGTCATCGTTGCGGATCCTCACCGTCAAAATCGGAGCTCAAGCCGATCCCTGGATAAAACTTGCGCGAGTTGGACAGAACCATATCCCTGGGTGAGGCCATCTTGAGGGTGTCTCGGATGCGGGCAGCGAAGCTGCGCGCCGAGACCGGCGTGGCACCTTCAGCTCCGCACCAGCGAGTGTACGCGTTGTACAAGCTGGTCTGCTCCGCGCGCCTACTGGGGTCGAGTACGCACGCGTCAGCGATGAATCGCCCCACCACATCCTCCGTTGCTTCGTAGGCGTCGGTTGCTAGACGTACCCGATTCGGGCCTGACAAGTCCTTTTCGCCCGACAGATAACGGCGAGCGCCGTCAACCAGCCATGCAAGAATCCCCGGTCCCTCCTCGTCCACGAGAATGCGCGCCAGATTGTCAATCTTATGCTCTTCGGCGACGACACGCTCGAACGGGATCAGGCGAAGCCGTCGCCAAAAGGCGAAGCCGCCCGTGCTGACCTCAGGCCTGTGGTTGCCGAGCAACCACAGGTGGTGGGTGGGATCGAAGCTGAAGAAGTCCTGTCTCATCCTCCGGGCCTTGATCTTGTCACCACCCGTTAGAAGCTTGACGCGCGCCTCGTCGAATCTGTCGCCGGGCTTGAGCTCCGAACATACGATGATGCGCCGGCCGTGCAGTTCAGCAAGGTCAGTGGGGTGACCATCGAACGACTTGGCCATGAGGAAGCCTGGCGGGGCCGCGTCGGCGTAGTCGCCGAGCAGTTGCAGCATCACCTCGAGCAGAACGGACTTACCGTTCTTTCCGGCTCCGAACAGGAAAGGCAGCACCTGGGCACCGACGTCGCCGGAGATGGAATATCCCAGCAGCAGGTGCAGGAAGTCCACGGTCTGCCTTCCCTCGGCGTCCTGTCCGAAGGTGTCTGCGAGGAATCGTTCCCACCGGGGGATTGGACTCGCTACGGGGGCGAGCGTGGCGGATCGTGAGTTGAGGTGCTTTTCCGGGTTAGGCGGTGAGAGCAGTCCGGTGCGCAGGTCCACAACGCCCGCAGGCGTGCAGAGTACGTAGGGGTCGGCGTCAAGCACGGTGGCGCTGAGCGCCATCCCCGGCGCTGCCTTGGCCTGCAGCAGCATGGCATGCATCCCTGCGGTGGACAGGGCACGCTTTTTGTGCCGGCGCAGATCAGCAGCCGCATGGCGGTTGCGGGGGTCGAAGTGGGCGAGCCGTTCGGCCATTTCCCCGGCGGCCCACAGCACGGCGTCGCTCTCGTCAAGCACCCAGCGGTACTCTGCCCAGCGGTACCAGCCGAGTCCGGGAATGTGTTTGAAGTCGCGGCCGTACAAATGCACGAACAATTTGGCATTCCCGCGGTCGGTCAGCGACTCGGGTAGCAGGCCGTCGCTGCTGACGTAGTCGGGAACGGGTTCCGGTCCCCGCACCGGAACCCGAGCGGGCTCAGGGACGGGAATCTCGGCCAGGTCCAGCATCTGCTGGGCAGCGGCCTTCGCATCGAAGCCCCCAGGACGCGAAGAGGGGGTCATGAGCATCCTTGTGGGTGGAGAGGCCGGGTGGCGCCTCGAGCCAGACCGCTGGCGATGGTCCGAGCGGAACGGACTTCTTGGCCGGGGCGGGCGTAGTCGGCCGCGCTGGTGAGGTGTTGCTCGGCTTCGCCGCGAGCGAGGTATCCACCAGCCACCAGACCTCCTGCGGTATAGGCGGCGCGGTTGAGCTTAGCGCTGAACGCCGCGCCCTCAGGCGTAGCGGCGCACGCTTCCACGTTGGCAAGAAGAGGCCTCAGGATGCGCATCGCCGGGGGATCGCCGCCTGCCTGCACGACGGCCTGGTGGCCTCGTGGCGGCACCAGGGGACGCGCGCCGGGGGCAGGGATCGAGTGGGGGCTCGGCGTGTGCCCGGTGCGGGCCAACTCCTGGGCCAGCCACGACGGCAACGGTGCAGGCACGCGGCAGTCGCCGACGACCCTGTAGACGCCGTCCTGGGTCCGGGTGCCTGGGGCGATGATGTAGCCACCGTGGGCGCGTATGTCGACCTGCCACGCCAGTGCTCGGCCGGCGCTTGAGCCGGTCGAGCACAGGAAGGTGTGGGCCGGATCGGCTTGGTACCACACGTGCAGGCCGCCGGAGGGGGTATGCACGCGCAGAGTAGCGACGTCCTCGGCCGGGCTGTCGGCGCCCCGTAGTGCGGCGAGCAACGCTAGGGAGTCAAAGCCGGTGGCAAGGCCAGTCAAATCGACTTGATCATGGATGGGGATGCCCGGCAGCAGGCGGTTGCGAGGCGGCAACGGCACTGGGTGGGCGTCAATGTCGATCACTACTAGACGTCCCGCGCCGCAGGCGACCCCGACACCCAAAGCGGGGTGAGCCTTCCACCAGCGGGTGATGAGCTCATCGTCGAGAGTGGCCGCGTGAAAACCATGGCACCAACGTCCCTGAGTGAGACAGGGACAGCCGTTGGCCTGATGGGCCGGTTTCTGGCAGGCCGCACAGTTACGGGCAGGCGTTTTGCGTCCGGGGGCCAACGGGTGAACGGGCCAGGCATTGCCCGCGCACCAGCGTGCGATGGCGAGCGACCGAGGCGGGTGCCCCTGGGAAGGGCCCGCCTCGGCGAGAGGGATGGGGAAAGTCACTGCGCCCCTTCTCGTCGCGGGTACAGGGGGCCTGCCAGTAGCTGAGAGGACGACTGGCTCAATAGTCGAATGGCCGCACGAAAACCGAGCGACTGAAGCGACCGAGCCTCGAGCATGGCACCACAGATTAGCGGACTAAAAGGCGGACACAGACCATCGTGGCCGCGTGGCGTGGAGTGAACCACGTGTTCTGAGGACCTCTGCCGAGGACTGGTCAAGCACTGCTGGATCTGACTGGAGACCTCACAGCGACTGAAGCGACTGTCGCTCGTGCTTATGGCGACCAGAGTCAACGTCTTCTTATGAAGAGCCATATGTTCCCCCTCGGGTCGCTTCGGTCGCTTCTCCGGGACGTTTCATGCGGCTGACCAGCGTGTTCGGCCAGTGCACGCCATCAGCGACTGACCATGCCGTCAACGCCCAGCTCGTGCTGATTCCGTACAGGCGCCGCGCGCACCGCTGTCGGACAGCGGGCCTACGCACCAGCCCGGCCCCGTTCAGCACCAGAACCGCAGCGACTAAAGCGACCGACGCGCCGCTATGCGCGCGCGAAAAACCGCCAATGCGGCCGGGGGGACGGCCCGCCCCATGTAGCCAGTCTGCCGGTCGGCACTCCTGGGATCCGTGTGCGTAAAAGGCCAGGTCAGCCGGGCGCGCGCGTTCATGGTCCCGGGCGCCCCCGACTCCTGCGGCCGGGCCCCCTCCGGACAGGCAACCAACAGTGCCAGTCGCTTGAGTCGCTTCAGTCGCCGTGCCGGCGCCCGCTGAAGCTTCAGCAACAGCGACCCAAGCGAAGATGCGGGCCCCAGCCCGGCACAAACGCCCAGTTTCAGTCGCTTGAGTCGCTGCCCCCCAGAGCGGCCCCGTCCCCATGAGAAGCCCTGCCCCGTCCAGACTAGGCGCGCCAGCGCCTCCACCCACCGCTATGAACCCTGACATTTCAATCTCTGTAGTGGCCGAGCTGCTTCAGTCGATGTCGGTCTGGAGACCCAGCCTGCAATCGTCTTCACACGTAACGTCTCACCTCTGACCGAGTAGACATCAGATCGGCCATACCAATCCTGACGCCGTAGCGTGCCATCAAGCCCCGTCATGTCCCTAATCCGGCGACAATTGGCAGGATGCCCGCTTGATCCCTTGGATCGAGTGTTGACAGGATCCAATAGTGGTATTCGTCATGTGTAGGAAACAGTGGGATCCGGGCAAAGCTCGGGGACCACAGTCGTGGGGACCGACAAGCCGCTGGTGCAGGAAACGGGTCCCCCCGCTGCCCTTCCGCTGAAGATCGAGCAGTCATGCGACGGCAGGCGCCGACCCCCCCGGCGGCGAACGCGATCAGGAACCTGGCCGAGGCGGGGGCGGGCCAAGTCCCCGGTCGGGTGATAGGCCCTCGCTGGCCCGCTGTAGGGGCGGTGGAAGGGCGAGCTGTGCGACTCGATCACTATGGCTATGGATCAAGCTGACGTGCCGATCGAAGTTGAGGCCGCAGTCTCCCCCACGCAGGGGCAGGGACGACTCCGTGAAGTTGAGGGAGACATCGGCTGTCCAAAACGGCGGCTGGTACTTCAGCGTCACTTCACAATTTGAGGGGTCGGTCCACATGGCGACGACGGCCGCGTGATCATTCGGGGTTCTGAGGACAACCATAGGTCGTGTGATGGCTCGTGAGCCCCGGCGTGGCCCCTGATGGCTTGGTGGCCATGTTCAACGAGATGACGGCATGATCGCCACCCGATTCGCCCCATTGTCCCCGCTGCCGCCTCTGTCCGCGCGCTGGCCGATATCGACGCAAAGGCTGCCGCAATCCGGCCGAGCACGCCGCTGGCCCGCAGGCTCTGCAGCGGTTGCTGTGCTCGGCCCGGCGGGGCGCTGATGCGGTGCGGGGATGACGTCCCTCTCTTCGCCGCCGACCGGCTCGATCCCGATGACGTGCTGGTCGTGGACGAAACGGGGTTTGTGAAGCAGGGCACGTGCGGTGGGGTGCAGCGGTACGGCGGGGACCGTATTTCATGAGTGCTCGGTAGTGAGTGCCGGTGCGAGGCAGGAGTATGAGTGAGCAGACGCGGGATTTCGTGCACGGGGCCGACCGAGGAGGTCCGGTGAACTCGCGCGTGGAGATCAGGGAACGGCTGGACGACCGAGCGGTCGACGAGGTGCTCGGCCTGGTGGCGGCGGCGACGGAGGCCGACGGCGTCCGTCCGCTCAACGAGCACGTGATGCTGCACCTGCGGTACGGCGGGGACCCGCAAGTCCGCTCTTTGTTGCGGTACGCGGGAACGACCCTGGCGGGCTACGCGCACGTCGATCCGACGGACGAGGTCGAGGGCCCGAGCGTCGAACTGGTCATCCATCCGGCCCACCGCCGCCGCGGCCACGGCGCGAGCCTGCTGCGCGCGGTCATGGACCAGACGGCCGGTAGGCCCCGGCTGTGGGCGCACGGCGACCACGCGGGCGCCGGGGCCCTGGCCGCGTCCTTCGGCTTCGAGCGGGTGCGCTCCCTCTGGCAGATGCGCCGCTCCCTGTTCGCGCCCCTGGCGCCCTACACGTTGCCGGAGGGCGTGAGCCTGCGTACGTTCGTGCCCGGGCGGGACGAGGAGGGCTGGCTCAAGGTCAACGCCGCCGCCTTCGCCCACCACCCCGAGCAGGGCGCCTGGACGGTGGACGACCTGCTCCGGCGCGAGCAGGAGCCCTGGTTCGACCCCGAGGGCTTCTTCCTGGCCTTCCGCGACGACCGGCTCGTCGGCTTCCACTGGACGAAGATCCACGGCTCCTCCGACCACGGGCACGAACCGCTCGGCGAGGTCTACGTCGTCGGCATCGACCCCTCGCAGCAGGGCACCGGCCTGGGCAAGGCGCTCACCCTGGCCGGCCTGCACCATCTGCGCTCGCGCGGCCTCGCCCAGGCGATGCTGTACGTGGACGAGGCCAACACGGCGGCGATCGGTCTGTACGAGTCCCTGGGCTTCGCCCGCTGGGACGTGGACGTGATGTACGGGGGCGGGTGACGTACGGGTGGCGACCGCCCTTCCGGGTGGTCGCGGAAACCCGGTGAGAATTGGCAGAATTCCTACTTGTTCTTCTAGATGTGGTGTTGACACGATCCGATGGTCGGTATATATGACAATTTGGCGAAAGTAGGGGATACTCATGCCCCAATTTTTCATCGAGGCTCCCACCGGCATCCGGTATGTGTCCAAGCTGAAAATGATGAAGGAGATCACCGAGGCCATCGATGCGGCCTACCACATTCCCGACATCCGGATCTGGCTCCGCGAATACTCGCCGGACCAGGTCGCTCAGGACGGCCGCCTGAATGCAGAGCCGATCCGCCCGGTGTGCTTCCTCGAGGCACCCGAGTTGTCCAGCCTCGATACGAAGAGGGAGATGGCCGACAAGATCCACCATGCGATTGCTGAGGCATACCGCGGCCTGGCCAACACCGACGAGACGCTGATCCTCATGAACCACTATCCGCTTGAGAACGCAGGGTGGGCAGGCCATCTTCAGTCCGACAACTCTGACATCGTCGGGGCGGTGGCAAAGCTAAACGAGTAGAAAGGCCTCAGCCGGGCATGCGCCTTCGCCCAGTTTGATCAACCAAACTGTCAGTGTCATTTGGTAACCAGCGGTAGACCCCCGGTGGCCAGCGATAGGACGTTCGACATTCGGTGTCTTAAAGGTCACGAAAAGCGATCGCCGGTACTCGGCAAGTGCTCCCCGTCGGCCTACCTTGCCACATCGTCCGTGCGCAAGCCGTGCCCGGGTTCAGGATCAGCGCTCGGCTAGACAGCCCCCCATGGACGGCTACGCCATCCGCGGGTGGCGTAAACCCTGGCTGGCCCCCGCCGTTAAGGCACCGCACGCTTCGAGGGCCCGCCAACGTCGTTGCTACGGCGGCCCTCCCCAAGGTCCAGACAGCGCGGTCCACGCGCCAAGGACAGATGAGAACAGGAGCACATGTCACCACAGCCACCCCGGACCACATCCCGGCGCGCGCGCATCGAAGCCATGAGGGCCGATGACCGCAGGCAAGCCACCCGTAAGAAGAACATCACGATCTCTCTTGCCGCGCTTGGCGTCTTTCTCGTGGTACTGACCGTCCTGTTCACCGTCAACGCGGTACGCCCCAACACCGTGACACCCGCCCTCACACCCGGAGAGTCAAGGTTCGTCCGAGCCGACAGTCACCGATTGCAGACCGCCCGGGACGGCAAGGTCACGTTGGTGGAGTTCCTGGATTTCGAGTGCGGAGCCTGTAAGTCGTATGTCCCCATAATGGAAGAACTGCGCACGCTCTACGCAGGGAAGATCACCTTCGTGGTGCGCTACTTCCCTCTCGCCAGCCACTACAACGCCGCCCGCGCTGCCCGCGCCGTGGAGGCTGCCGCCCGGCAGGACAGGTTTGAGGCGATGTATCAGCTGATGTACCAGCGGCAGGACGAGTGGGCGCGAAAGCAAGGACCGGCCGACGACATCTTCCGCAGATACGCCGCGAGTCTCGGCCTGGACATGAACCGTTGGGCCACGGCCTACGACGATCCCGACACGCTCAGCCGAGTCGAAAAGGACGCCGCCGACGGCGAAGCGGTTGGTGTGCAGGGAACCCCAACGTTCTTCCTCAACGGCAAGAAAATCCAGCCTCAGTCTCTTGAGGAGTTCAAGGTGGCTATCGATGCGGCACTCGCCGAATGAGCTCGCGAATCCGGCCCTGACCACAGAAGCCCTCGGCCCCGCCCTGCCATTCCCCCGTTTGCTACCGTGGCTCCTGTTGGTGGGAGGCGGCGTTGGCTTCATCGCCGCCTTCGTGCTGGCCATCGAGAAGATCGCGCTACTTAAGGACCCGGCCTACGAGCCCAGTTGCAGCATCGACCCGATCCTTGCCTGCGGATCCATCATGCGAACCCCGCAGGCGGAAGTCTTCGGTTTCCCGAATCCACTTCTGGGCATCGCCGGGTTCGCCATAGTCGCCACTACGGGCGCTGCTCTGCTGGGCGGGGCTCGATTCGGCAAGTGGCTTTGGCTCGGTCTGCAGGCAGGTGCCACCGGCGGTGTCGTCTTCGTGCATTGGCTGATCTTTCAGAGCCTTTACACCATCGGTGCTCTGTGCCCGTACTGCATGGTCGTCTGGATGGTCACGATCCCGATCTTCTGGTACGTCACCCTGCACAACATAACCATGCACAATCTGCCCATGCCAGCACCCGTTCACCGCGCGGGCCAGGCGCTCACCGGATTTCACACGGTAGCCTTGACGATCTGGTACGTCGTCGTCGCGACGATGATCGGCGCAAGGTTCTGGCAATACTGGAGCACCCTGGTCTGACCCGCACTTCAGCACCGTCGATGCTGACGAACAAATTAGACGCGCCAGCGAATGCCCCGATGGGCCGGCAAGGGCTTGCGGGGGGACATTGCCCGCGTCGGTCAAGCATGCTTCAACGGCCCATTGACACCGGCTTGCCGGGTTGCCCCAGGCCAGGTAGTTAAGGTCGTCGTGGTGCTGTCAAGCATGCGAGTTCTCAGGACATGAGGCCGGAGATCCAGTAGAACGATGATCTTCCACCGCCAGCCGTCGAGGAACTGGATCTCCGCTGCTTGCCGAGTATGCCAGCTCTGCTGTTTCCCGCGCTGTCGAGACGGGCTCTTCGCCCCGCTGGGCAGCCGGGCGACTGTTCGCTCCCGGGCATTTGGGGGAGCTGATGACGCTGGTGGAAGACCGGAACCCGGGCCCTGATCGGCACGGTCTTCGCCCCCACCGGCGAAGGCGGGAGCGGCTATGCCCGGCGCCTGCTGCACCTGCTGACTCCCGACATGCTCGTGTTATGGGACAAGGGCTTCGACAGCAACGCCTTCCTCACCCAGGTCAGCGCCACCGGCGCCCAGGTACTCGGCCGGCTGCGCAGCAATCGGCGCACCCCCGTCCTGGCCACGCTCACCGACGGCTCCTATCTGTCGGTGAGCGGCACCCTGCGGATCCGCATCATCGAGGCCCGCGTGACGGTGACCTGCACTGATGGCACCACCTTCACCGGCACCTACGCGCTCCGCCCCACCATGCAAGGACGCATCCTGCGCTCAGGCGACCCTGCCGGTCTGGAGCAGCAGATGTGGTCGGTGCTCACGCTCTATCAACCCTTGCGCACCGTGATGGTCGACGCCGCCGAGTCCCGGCCCGGCACCGATCCCGGCCCGACACCGACCCCCCGCCAGGACTACCAAACCTGGGACGCCCGGTAGCGACAGGGCTGGTCGACGCGGGTCCGGCGCGACGCCGAGCCGACCCAGAAGATTCGCCGGCATCGTCGGGCTCCGATGAGATCTACGGGGCGCAGCGCATCCACGCCGATCTGCGCGAGTTCTCCGGGGAGCGGGTAAGCCGCAAGTGGGTGACCCGGCTGATCCGTGCGGCCGGGCTGGCCTGGGGTGAGCAGGCCTATGGGCTGCCGCACCACCATCAGCCACCAACCTGCCGTCTCCGCGTCCGACCTGGTCAAACGCCAGTCCACCGCCGATGAGCCGAACCGCATCTAGGTCGCCCCATCACGTACGTGCCGACGTGGCCGGGCTTTGTCTACCAGACCGTGCTGCTGGATGTGTCCTCCCGGCGGACCGTCGGCTGGGCGATGGCCGAGCCCAAGCGCACCGAGTAGGCGACCGACTCACTGGCGACGGTGAGCTATCAGCGCCGTCCCGATGCCCGCACTGCCGCACAGAATCAGCCGCACCGTGGCCGACCGAGCTCGCTCACGTTCGCCCCCCGTGCCTACGGCATTCCGCCAGGCCACTCGGTTCCGGACCCACGGAGTGTCCTCCAAGCAAGCCTCCGGCGAAGGCCTCGGCTTTACCAGATGATCGCCAACAACAATGGTCTGTTCGGGCTTGTCCTGGGCGACGGTGACGGGACGATCAGGCTCACCGGTGCCGCTGGCGGCCAGAGGGCAAGGGTGTGTAGGTCGTTCTTTCCGGTGGGGGACCTCCACCTTCACCCCTGCCCTCTTCTGGTCCGCCCCTGACTAACGGGCGAGACGACGGCGACGGGGCGATCAGTAGAGGATGGCTCCGCAGGTCGTCACTGCAACCCTCATTTGCTAGAAACGACTGCTTAAGCGCCAAAGATCCCCACTTCCCTGCCATTCCTGCTAAACGTCACTCTCGAAATTTTGGATAGTGGCAATCTGAGACCGATCACTGATCTTAAAGATCCTGCGGATGTGTCGGCCGAGTCCCGGCATCGCACGAGTAAGAGAATCGAATCACATGCTACGTCGCACTTCCGAGACGCCCACTATTGGTGGGGTCGCCGCTTCCGCGGAGCTACGTCCTGTGGCGCCCGCTAGCGCCGCCGGCACTACAAGAACCATGGCTGCCGCAAGCACCGCGGAGGCACGATATGGCCCCTACCCCGACCGGGCCACCTGCAATTACTGGAGGGAGGCGGTAGCTGCGGTGGCACGAGGCACGGGTCCATGCTACGTGGACGACAGCGGGCGCTGGTGGTTCGAAATTCCCTGACCGTGTGGCCGCCTGCACTGAATAAGGCTACCCATGGCCGCGGTAACTCAGCCGTCCAGAGAGTCGCCACGTGGAGCTTCTCCGGTTCGTTGCTCTGAAGGCGGCGGACGTTGAGCCTGTCAACCTGGGCCGAGAACGAGAACCAGTCGACCAACTTCCTACGCCCTGGATATCCTTTGCGTCGAATCCTGCTAATTACCCTCAGCGCGTTATGGGTCGCTGTGGTGCTGTTTATCGCATACGTAATATTTTTGTTGAATTTCAATGGTCCACGGTGACCCGACACCGCCCACGGTGGCAAGGAAGCCACCTGAAAGTAAGGAAGAAAACATGTCGGGGGAGGAACTTCGGCAGGCCATACGAACCGTGTCCGCCCAGGCGGTACGGGCGCTGCCGGATAAGGAGATCTCCGGCGGTGTCGGGAGGGATCGTCCAGGGCGTGATCCGCGACGTGCTCGATCAGGCGGGGAGGGAGATGCGGGCCGTACGGTCTCCTCGCCCTCACGGCAGGGCGCCACGGCTTGCGCCTGACGGTCAGCAACGACGGGGGTTGTCGGACGAGGTGTGGGCCCCCGACCACAGGGCGCCCTGCGGTCGGACCGTTGGACCGGCGTCGAAAGACCTCCCGTCCGCCATGGGGCAAAGGCTCCCGTAAAGCTTTTTGCCATGGCAGGACGCCGGTCAGGCTGCGGCTCCGGGGTCCCAGCAAGGGTTGGCTGCGTGCTTGCTGAATCGCTTGGGCTATCTGTCGACCACCTACAGGGGCACGACGACGCCCCCTGTGGTGCCCTCTCCCAGGCACGCCATTGACGGTGGGACGGACACCTTGCCCGGCCAGATCAGCCCGCCAGCCACGTAACCGTTGCTCGAATGGGTTTCCACTACGACGACCCGCACTGGTGCGACCTTGATCGTCAAGTGACCCCAATTCGACTAGATGACTTCCAAGGGATTGGCTGTCGGGTAGGACTTCCACGTGGTCTTGGTCGGACGACTACGGACTGGGCTCCTGTGCCGGCAGCCCGCGTAGCAGTACGTCAAGGAAGAGGTCGAAGCGGGGTGCGTCCGGGCCGATGTCGTGCCCCATTTGCTGGGCCCCGAGCCACTGCACGATACCCAACCCGAAGATGTGCCAACTCTGCTTGGCCATGTCGTCGGAGACGCCAGCGAGCTTGAACGTCGAGACGACGCGGTCGCGCAGTTGACCGAAGGCGTGCCGGTTGTGGCGATGTGGCATCGCCACGTGGGCTGCGTAGCCGGGTGCGGCAAGAAACTGATCGTGCATCCTCCAAGCGAGGTCCGACAGCCACTCCCGCCAGGTGTCGGCGGTGGGGTCGGCCGTCGGGAGGATGCACTCGATGACGACCTCGCTGACGAGGTCGAGGAGCTCGTCGCGATTGCCCACCCAGCGGTAGAGGGCCGAGTGGGAGACACCGAGTCGCTCTGCGATGTCGCGCATGGTCACAGTTCGCAGGTCGCAGCCGAGCGCCGCATCCACGATCTGCTCACGGCTGAGTCGCGAGGGGCGGCCGAGCTTGGGTGTCTTCGCCTCCACGACCCCAGTCTATGATCCGCCCGTCCCTACTTAGTGACCAATGGTCATAAATAAGTTAGGCTTGCCTTACTTACTCTTCGAGGAGGGCAGAAGTGAGTCAAATCACCGACACCGCGCTCACACAATGGCCGTTGGTCATCCTTGACGTATCAGCCGTCGCCCCCGCAGGCGGCACCCGCCGGGTGGGCGACGTCCTGACAGCCGCCCTGGAGCGTCGCGAACCCTTCGCGGCTGTGCTCATGATGCCCGAGGGCAGGCCGCGCAAGCTGGCCGGCGTTGGCGAGCGGGTGCGGCTGATCAAGACCCTGCGCCCGGGCCTGCGCGACCGGTGTGCCGGTCTCGCCTTCGTCGTCTCGGTCGAGGCGCAGCAGGCCAACGCCAAGGCGATCAGGGCCGGCGCGAAGCTGTGGGGTTGCCCGACAACCGCCACACACGACCCGGCCGCCGCGCTCGCGTGGGCCCGTCAGCAGTTGGCCGTGCTGGCGTCGGATGCCGAGGAGGAGAGCTGATGTGGGTGGTGGTCGGCCTGACCGCTGCGGTCATGTTCGTCGTACGCAAGCTTCGGCAGGGCGGCGCGCGTCGGACCGCCGGTGTTGCTGCTCGCGGCCTGCGGCGTGGCGATCGCGCCGACGATCGTGCTCGCCGCGCTGACGGTGTTCGCCCGTGAACTCGACGTGTCCGCAATGGGTGCCACCTGGTTCTTGACCGCCTTCATGCTCGCCTGCGCGGTGGCGACGCCGGTGACGGGGCGACTCAGTGACCAGTTCGGCCATCGTCGTCTCCTCGTCACCGGTCTCGCGCTACTGCTGGCCGGCTCGGTGGTGGCCGCGGTGAGCCCCCGCTGGGCTCGTACCCCGGAGTCGTGACAGGCCGGGCGCTCCAGGGCTCTCCGGCGGTGTTTTCCCCTGCGCCTTCGGGCTGGCCCGCCGGACGATCTGCGGCACCTGCTCGGTGAACGTCTGACGCGGACAGGACTCCTGGTCACAGCACCAGCGGCGCTTACGCCAGCGCAGCGCACACCGCCGACCCGCCACCGGCAGGTCCCGCGGCCGGGTGGTCACCCATTCCTTCATCCGGACCGCGGCGACCCCGCACTGCGGGCAGACCCTGACCCGCTCATCCGCGGTGCCCGGGTGCACCACCGGCCCGTCATCTGCGGCGACGACCTTCGTCACGGCCACCCCATCCAGGCCGAGCAGCAGCGCCGTATCGTTGACCCTGCTCGAGTCTTCTCTGTGGTGATCTTCTTGCGTCGCAACAAGAAGGATCATCGTGAGCCACGAGCGCTCTCAAGACCCCAGGGCCCGACGGGACCTCAAACCCCGGTCAAGTTCGAAGAGCCCGCGTGGCTCAGCCCCAGTCGCGAGCGGCGGAACACAGCAGCTGCGCTGTTGTCCGTGGCCGTGCAAAAGTAGCCGCAGGTGGCCGGGTTGAGGTCACCGCTGGTGGCCAGTTTTAAGTCCCCACTTCCGCGTGTGCTTGCCGGTGTGTCGTGGGGAGGGGCATGCCCCTGAGCGGTGATCGTGACGGTGTCAGCCAGTCACATGATCACCGCTCAGGGAGTCTGCCGGGCCATGAAATCTTCGGGGGAAGTCATGGACATCATCGCCGCCTACCGGGAGGTAGGCACCTATCGCGGGGCCGCGGAGATGTGCGGCACCACGCACAAGACCGTCAAACGCATCATCGAGAAGGCGCTGGCCGGGGACAAGGCGCCGCCCCGTAAGCAGCGCGAACACAATTACGACGTGGTCGCCGAGTTGGTCCGGGACAAGATCCGCGCGACGCACGGGAAGATCTCGGCCAAGCGGCTGCTGCCCTTGGCGCAGGCTGCCGGGTACGGCGGGTCGGCGCGGAACTTCCGGCGGCTGGTCGCGCAGGCGAAGCAGGCCTGGCGGCGGCAGAACCCGCGTGGGCGGCGCCCGGCCATCTGGACGCCGGGCGAGATGCTGGTCATCGACTGGGGTGATGCCGGTGACGGGCTGCACGTGTTCTGCGCGGTGCTGGCCTGGTCGCGTTTCCGGTTCGTCCGCTTCGCCGACAACGAGCGCGCCGAGACCACCCTGGTCTTCCTGGCCGAGTGCTTCGAAGAGCTCGGCGGGGTGCCTAAGGTGGTGCTGGCCGACCGGATGGGCTGCCTGAAGGGCGGCGTGGTGGCCAACAAGGTCATCCCGACCGCGGACTACGTGCGCTTCGCGACGCACTCGGCTTCCGGCCCGACTGGTGCGAGGCGGGCGACCCCGAATCGAAGGGGATCGTGGAGAACCTGGTCGGCTACGCCAAGCGGGATCTGGTCGTCCCGCAGGCGCCGTTCGACGACCTCGGGGTGGCCAACGTGGCCGCCCGGGCCTGGTGCGCCGAGGTCAACACGGTCGTGCACTCGGAGATCTGCGCCGTCCCGGCCGAACGGCTGGCCGCCGAGCGGGAGGTGATGAACGCGCTGCCGTCGCTGCGGCCCGCGATCGGCAAGCCGCCTATCACCCGCAAGGTGGACAAGCTGTCGTGCGTGCGGTTCGGTTCGGCTCGCTACTCGGTGCCCACCCGGCTGATCGGCGCCCGCGTCGCCGTGATCGAGGCCGAGGGGCGGCTGCTGGTGACCGACCTGGCCACAGGCGAGATCGTCGCCGACCACGCGCCGGTCGCGCCCGGCGAAGCCTCGATCTGCGATGAGCACTACGGCGGCCCGAGGCCCGCGCCGCGGCGGGCCGCCCGACCGCGCACCGAGGCCGAGAAGGCCTTCCTGGCGCTCGGCCCGGTCGCCGAGGTCTGGCTGACCGGCTCGGCCGCCTCGGGCAACACCCGCCTGGCCGCCGACCTGGTCGAGCTGGCCGCGCTGCAAGCGGCGCACGGCGATGCCGCCCTGGTGGCGGCGCTGGAGCGAGCAGGGCGCTTCCGCCGCTGGCGAGCCGAGGACGTGCGCTCGATCCTGGCCGCCGGCGCCGGAACCCCGCAGCCCACGCCCGCCGGAGACGCGCTGGTGCTCAACCTGCCCCACGTGCCGGTCCGACCACTGGACGCCTACACCCTCGACAAGATCGGAGAGGTGTCGTGACCGCGCCCACCGCCCCCGCACTGCCCGCCGACCTCGATAGCGGCCTGCGCCGCCTGAAGCTGGCCACCATGCGCCGTCTGGCGCCCGAACTGCTGCTCACCGCCCGCACCCAGCGCTGGAACCCCGAGGAGTTCCTGCGCACCCTCATCGACGCCGAACTGGCCGCGCGGGATGAGTCCAACGTCCGCACCCGGATGAAGGCCGCCGCCTTCCCAGTGATCAAGACCATCGAGGAGTTCGACGTCGGTGCCTCCTCCATCCCCCGCGCGACCTTCGATTACCTCGCCTCGCTGGAGTGGATCCGCGCGAGCGAGAACTACTGCGCCGTCGGCCCGGCCGGCACAGGCAAGAGCCACAGCCTGATCGCCTTCGGCGTCGCCGCCGTCCAAGCCGGGCACAAGGTGCGCTACTTCACCGCGGCAGAGCTGGTCGAGACGCTCTACCGGGGCATGGCCGACAACTCCGTCGGCCGCGTCATCGAGAACCTGCTGCGCGCTGACCTCGTCATCATCGACGAAGTAGGGTTCGCCCCGCTCGACGACACCGGCGCCCAGCTGCTGTTCCGGTTCGTGGCAGCCGCCTACGAACGCCGCGCCCTCGGCATCGGATCCCACTGGCCCTTCGACCAATGGGGCCGCTTCCTACCCGAACACACCACCGCCGTCAGCCTGCTCGATCGCCTCCTGCACCACAGCGTCGTCGTGGTCACCGAAGGCGAGTCCTTCCGCATGAAACAGGCACGAAACCGGACAGGCAGACGCCTCACCAAGAAGTAGTCAACTTCACCGGGATGGAGACCTCAACCTGGCCACCAGCGGCGACACGCACTTGGCCGTTGACAGCTGTCACCCCCGACGCTCCGAGCGCGATCTTCCCCATGGTCCCTTGGGGATCGATCCGGACATATCCAAGATCAGAGGTTCGGACACAGGCTCGTGACCCCTAAACGCCGTTGCGTTTAGGGGTCACGGTATGAACGCCGTTATGAGGACCAAATCGGGATGATCTTTGGGTCGTCCTCGATGCACTTACGGCGATGTCGCCGGGCGAGTGGGGTAGGCGCGGAGGGAGCGGTCATTGGCGTAGTCGAGGCGGCGCTTCCGGTGCCATCGCCCGACAAGACCCCTACAGGGTATGTCCGATGTTTACCGAGTAAGGGCATATATGTCATAATCTGCCAAATGGACTCGATCTTCGATATCCCGCTTGAGGAGCTTCGGCGCCGCCGGAGCGCAAAGTGGACGCTCCACGCGCCCGACGTCCTGCCACTGCCGGTCGCCGAAATGGATGTCCGCCTGGCGCCCAGTGTGGCGGCGGCGTTGCACGCGGCCGTGGAACGGTCGGACACCGGGTACGTCGGCGACAGCACCGAATTGGTCGACGCCTTTCGTGACTTCGCGTGGCGTCGCTGGCGCTGGCGCGTCGAGGCGCGCAGCGTCCGCACTTGCGCGGATCTCGCGGTGGGCACGACCGAAGTGCTGCGACGTCTGGTACGCCCTGGTGACGGCGTCGTGGTCATGCCGCCGGTCTATCCGCCGTTCTACGCCTGGATACGAGAGGCAGGCGCCGAACCGGTGCCTGTCCCGCTTCTCGAACGACAGCGCGGCGGCCGGCTCGATTTGGACGGGATCGACCGCGCGCTCGAAGGTGGAGTGGGTGTCGTGCTCTTGTGTCACCCGCACAATCCCCTCGGACGAGTTCACGACCCGGACGAACTTCGCGCGCTTGCCGAGATCGCCCAGCGGCACGGCGCCACCGTCATCTCCGATGAGGTCCACGGCCCGCTGACCCACCCCGGACACACGTTCCACCCCTACCTCACCGTCAGCGAGGCAGCCACCGAGACCGGCATCACGCTCACCAGCGCCTCCAAGGCGTTCAACCTGGCCGGCCTCAAGTCCGCGCTAATCGTCACCGAACGCCACCAGGCAATGTACGACCAGCTTCCGCACGAACTCCCCTGGGGAGTCGGCCACCTGGGCGTCATCGCCTCCATCGCCGCCTTCACCGACGGCGACGACTGGCTGGATCGCCTCACTGACCAACTGGCGACCAATGCCGCGCTGCTCAGGGACCTTCTCGCCAAGCAGCTGTCATCGGTCACGTTTCCCGAACCGCAGGCCACATACCTGGCATGGCTCGACTGCTCGCCTCTGGGCTTCGGCCCCGACCCCGCCGCGACCTTCCTCGACCGGGCCAGGGTCGCGCTCAGCTCCGGCCCGAACTTCGGCGGGCCCGGCCAGGGGCACGCACGCCTCAACTACGCCTGCTCGCCCGCCGTGATCGAAGAGGCGGTTGCCCGTATGGCCCAGATCGTCCGCCCTTGAACACCGCTTCGTCCCAACGGCCCGAGGTGAAATCAACCGGGTTTGGGACGTGCGACGGCGTGCCCACCGGAACGCCGTTTCGCGGTCGTGGGGTGTTGCCCAGCGTTCGGGCCATATTTGCTGGTCGGGTTATTGCGGGCGCGGGCCCTTCGTGGGAGCAGGCAAGCCGGATCCGGAGGTCCCCTGTCCTCAGGTGCGAAGATGGCCGCCAGAGGCCGCTAATTAGTTCCCTCGTCCCTGCTCGGGACGCCGCTCAGGCAGGAAAATGGGTGCGGGTTGCCCGCCGACGTCGGTTCGTCTATGGCGCGGGTGAGGCCGTTAATTAGTTTGATCGCTGGGAGCCGCTTCAGGGGCCGCGCAGTGTCGCCATGAGCACGAGGGTCCGCCTCTTTTCGTCCCCGCTGGCTCCTGCGGGTGACCCGCAGGCACCATACCCATCGATGGGAGGGGAGGCAACATCGTGCAAGAGGTCGATGAGCAGGACCTGTACGTGGAGCGGGTCGCGGCCCTGGACCTGGGCAAGGCAGGGCTGGAGGCGTGCGTGCGGGTGCCGCACGAGGACCGGCCCGGCCGGCGGTTGCAGGAAGTCCGCGCGTACGCCACCACCACGGCGGCGTTGCTCGAGCTGGCCGACTGGCTGCGCTGTCAGAGCGTGTCCCGGGTGGTGATGGAAAGTACTCTCTGATTACTGGAAGGGGGTGTTCTGGCTGCTGGAGGCCGAGGGATTCGACTGCTGGCTGGTCAACGCCCGCCAGGTGAAAAACGTACCGGGCCGGGCCAAGACCGACCGGGCCGATGCGGTATGGCTGGCCAAGGTGGCCGAGCGGGGCATGTGCCGGCCCTCGCTGGTGCAGCCCGCGCCGATCCGCAAGCTGCGGGATCTGACCCGCTACCGGCGCTCGCTGATCGAAGACCGCACCCGGGAGATGCAGCGGGCCGAGAAGCTGCTGGAGGACGCCCAGGTCAAGCTGTCATCGGTGATCAGCGACATCTTCGGGGTGTCCGGCCGGCAGATGCTGCAGGCGTTGATCGACGGGCAGCGTGATCCCAAAGTGCTGGCCGGCATGGCGCGGGGCAGCATGCCCGGCAAGATCCACCTGCTGGAGGAGGCGCTGCGCGGGTTCTTCACCGATCACCACGCGGTGCTGCTGCGCATCATGCTGGCCAACATCGATCGGCTGACCGAACAGGCCAGCCTGCTGGATGCCGAGATCGAGCAGGTCATAAGCCCCTTCTCAGATCAGGCGGCCCAACTCGATGAGATCACTGGAGTGGGCCCGGTGGCCGCCCAGGAACTGATCGCCGAGATCGGTGTCGAGATGAGCCGCTTCCCCACCGCCGCGCACCTGGTGTCCTGGGCCAAGTTCTGCCCCCAGACGCACGAGTCGGCAGGCCGCAAGAAGGGCAAGGGCCGCGGCAAGGGCAACCGCTGGTTAGCCGGCACACTCGGCCGCATCGTCTTCTCCGTCAGCAAGACCGACACCTTCCTCGGCGAGCGCTACCGCCGCATCGCCCGCCGCCGCGGCAAATCCAAGGCCCTGGTCGCCGCCGGGAACTCCGTGCTCACCATCGTCTACCAGCTGCTGTCCGACCCCCAGGCCCACTTCTGCGACCTGGGCGCCGACTACTACGACACCCGCATCAACAAAGACCGCCGCGCCCGCAGCCTAGCCAGCCAGCTCCAGGCCCTGACCGGCCAGAAGATCGTCATCCGCAACGGCAAGGCCGTCCTCATCGAATCCGAGACAGCTTGACCACAACCCACCGCCAGCCGCTCTCACCTATCACCGCTCGAGGTTCGCTGCCGCCTGCCCACGTGAATGTCGAATTTTCGGGTCAGCCAAGGGTTGAACCCGGGAACGTAGAGGTCCACGATGAAGGCGCGGCCTTGATCGTCATCCCACGCCCGCCACGGGCGTCGCGGAAGGAAGGGCCATCGGTGGCTACGAGGGGACGCCCATCGAAGAGGCCTCGGATTCCTCGCTGAATATTGCCGCGAATTTCAGGCGCGTGACACCAGCTATACGGTAATACAGCGCTTCCGTGCAGGCAGAAGCAGCAGTCTAGTATATGATCAAGCTACTCTCAGCGGCCGGAAGCCCGAGAGCGGCGAATGTCAGCCAATACGCTACTGAGCGTGACGTCAGTCTGGCAATGATCTTGGACTGCAAGCACGATCCTCGGCAAGCCCGTGACCCTGTCCCGAGATTTGGCAGCGATCAATCGGAGATTGGCTCCTTTCGGCCTATGTGAACCCTCGATGGTGCTGAACCATACGAGTGTGCTCATTCAGCCGGACCGCCGCAGAGCACAGCTCCCTTGAAGACCGTCGTTCTTGATCGAAGTCATAACGGTTCATATCATCAAGCGACTCTGCGTGGCGGGGATGCTTATGGAATTTCGGGTCCTGGGCCCAGTCGAGGTTTGGGCACACGGTAAGCGCGTGCCACTCGCCACGGGAAAACCCCTCACGCTTCTCGCCGCATTGCTCACCGACGCCAACCACGCTGTGACGACCGAGCAACTGGTTGACGCCGTGTGGGGAGAGAATCCGCCGGAAACAGCCAGGTCCATCATCCACACCTACATCTCGGGACTGCGCCGCGCACTCCATGAGGTGGGCGGTGAAGATCTCATTGTCTCCCATCCGGCCGGCTATCTGATTCGTGCTCCGGCTGGCGCGCTGGACCGTATCGAGTTCGAGCAGTTGGCCGCGAAAGGGCGTCTGGCCGCCGCCTCAGAACTGCATGAGGCAGCGGCGGAGGCGTTTCGCGCGGCCCTGGCACTATGGCGCGGTCCCGCACTCAGCGGTGTCCAAGACTCTTACCTGCGATCGGAGGCAGCTCGGCTGGATGGGCTTCGGGTGACGGTCACGGAACAACGGATTACCGCGGAGCTTGCGCTGGGCTGGCACGAGCAGCTCGTCGGCGAACTCACCGCTCTCGTAGTCCGCCATCCCACTCGTGAACGGCTCCGGCGCGACCTCATGGTCGCCCTCTATCGGCTCGGCCGCCAGGCGGATGCGCTAGCCGTCTACCGTGAGGCCCGAGAGGTGCTGGTGACCGAACTCGGCATCGAACCCGGCACGGAGCTACAGACTGTCCACGAAATGATCCTTCGAGGGGATAAGGGGGCTCTCGGCTGGACCGCGGACACAGCGCCCGCCGGGCTGGCAGCGCCAGCCGGTCACCACATCGTTCCCGCGCAGATACCTGCGGGGGTGCCTGACTTCACCGGCCGGGTCGATGAGATCGCCTCGGTAACCGGAGCCCTGTTGTCCGGCTCGCCTTTGCCTATCTGCGTCATCTCAGGTCCGGGAGGGAGCGGGAAGTCGGCGCTGGCCGCACATGTCGCCCAACAGATCACGAGCCACTACCCTGACGGGCAGCTCTACGTTGAGCTGCGCGGGACCTCCGAAACGCCGGTCTCCCCCATGGAGGTGCTCGGGCGAATCTTGCGCCAGCTGGGAGCCGCACCCCCGGACACGCTCGAAGGGCGGGTCGCCGACTACCGCAGCATACTCGCCGGGCAACGGATGCTCATCGTGCTGGATGACGCGCGAGCCGAACACCAGGTCCGTCCCATGCTGCCGGGCAGCTCCGGATGCGGGGTGCTCATCACCTCACGTAACCGGCTCGCCGGCTTGGCCGGAATGGCGCTGATCGAGCTCAATGTTCTCACGCCCGTCGAGTCCCTGGAACTGCTGGGACGGGTCGCGGGGCCAGAGCGGATCAAGGCCGAGCCGGCCGCGGCGGCGAGCATCGTGCACCAGTGCGGCCATTTGCCGCTCGCGATCCGCATTGCCGGAGCCCGGCTTGCGACGAGGCAAGCGTGGTCGGTGACGTTGCTGGCCGACCGACTTGGCGATGAGCGCCGCAGGCTCGACGAATTGGCGATTGGCGACCAGGAGGTGCGGGCGAGCATCTGGCTCGGCTATCGGCTGCTGGACGATCAGGACAAGAGGGCGCTGCGCCTGCTCGGTGTGCTGGGATTGCCGAATTTCCCAGCATGGGTGGCTGCGGTGCTGCTCGAAATGACTCCCGAAGCGGGCGAACAGGTGCTTGAACGTCTTGTGGACGCCCACTTGGCGGAAGCGGAAGGGATCGACGGGGTCGGCCACGTTCGCTATCGCCTACATGACCTGGTCCGCCTCTTTGCCCGGGAGCAGGCCGAGTCGGAGGAGGCCGCGCCGATCCGGCAGGCGGCGGTCATCAGGGTACTCAGCAGGTGGCTGTGGCTCTTGCGGGAGATCACTTCGGGCGCCCCGTCTGGGGCCGTCCCCTTGCGCATCGACTACTCGCTGGCCTGCGCCATGGATCCGTTCGTGGCAAGGCCCATGCTGGCCGACCCACCTGCGTGGTTCGAGATCGACCAGAACGCGCTTGTGCAGGGCGTGGAGCTGGCCTCGGTCATGGGCTTGGACGAGATGGCGGTCCAACTCGCTTTGGCGTTGTACGATTCGATCTTCGTCTCCAACAACCTCTTCGATGCGTGGAGCCGTACCCACAACGCCGCGCTGGCCGCTGCCCGGCGACTGGGCAATGCTCAAGGCGAGGCCGCGCTTCTTACTGAACTAGGGCAACTCCGCTATGAGCAGGACAGGTTCGCCGAGGCGAAGGAGTACTTCAGCCAGGCATTGTCGATTTTCCGGATCGCGGGGCATCGCCATGGGGAGGCCGCTGCCCTCGCCGGGCTGGGTATGGCCTGCCGCGAGCAGGGCTACATGCCCGAGGCGTTGCACTTCCTGGGCTCGGCCGAGGAAGTGTGGCGAGACCTGGCCGATGATGAGGCGCTGGGGCACGTCAAGCGAGCGGCCGGTTCAGTTCATCTGGAGCAGGGCGACTACCGCGCCGCCTGGCGGGAACTGGGAGAAGCCCTGTGGCTGTATCGGAAGGTCGCCAGCCGCAGGGGCGAAGGGATGACCTTGAGGACGATGGCCCTCTACCACCGTGCCCAGGGCGAGCTCGATGACGCCGACGACGCGGGTGGCCAGGCTTTGGCGATCTTCCGCAAGCTCGGCGATCGGCTGATGGTGGCGTACGCTCTGCGGGCCTGCGCCAAGACCTGGATCCGCATGAGCCGCCACGCCGAGGCACGGCGGGCGTTGGAAGAGGCACTGACCACATGCCGGACCTTGGACGACCGGTTCGGCACCGCCCTCACCCTGCGGACGATCGGCGAACTCGACCTCGCGGAGGGGCGGCTTCATGACGCGCGGAACTGGCTCGAAGACTCCCTGCGCCAGTGCGAGGCACTGAACCTCCCCCTGTGGAGGGCACGGGTAATGAGGGACATGGCGTCCGTGCACAGGGCATTGGGCGACATGATCCGCGCGCAGGCCATGCTGGCGGAGGCGGTCGAGTCATTCCGCACGTACGGCTGCCGCGAATACCAAGAACTGTCGAGAACGCCGCTACAGTCAGATTGAAGCCATCCTGAAGCTATTACTCGAATAATTCCCGGCCAGGGACGCTGGCCGAGCAGGCATCGCCGATCCGTACAGCACTCACGGATGGCACAGGTAGTGACCTCTCGGCGGGGATCCCATCGTGATGGGATGTGTGAGGGCTGGCAGCATGTCGGAGATTGTTTTGATGTCGGATCCCCAGGTCGTCGATGTGCCAGTGGTGGAGTGCGGGGAGCCGTTGGTCGACCTGCGTCTGCTGAACGTTCTGCGCCTGGACGAGCGGCTCGCGGACACTCAGGGCGCCTACGCTCACCTGCGGCGCAGCGTCGCTGATCGGGTGGTGACGGCGCAGAGCCTGCTACCCAGAGGACTGCGGCTGCTTATCGTGGAGGGACACCGTCCCAAGACCCTGCAGCACCGCTACTTCGACGAATACCGGGCAGAATTGGCTGCCATTCACCCCGACTGGACGCAGGACCATCTCTGGCGGCAGGCGAGCCGATACATCGCCCCGCCCGAGGCCGCTCCACACGTAGCCGGCGCGGCAGTTGATCTGACCCTCGTCACTGACACCGGCATCGAACTGCCGATGGGGAGCGAGGTCAACGCCAGCCCCGAAGACAGCAATGGCGCATGCTACACCGCCGCCCCTTCCCTCTTGCCCGAGGCCGCGCGGAACAGGCGCATCCTGAGCGAAGCGCTCACCGCGGTGAACCTCGTCAATTACCCCACGGAATGGTGGCACTGGTCCTACGGTGATCGCTACTGGGCGTTCGCGTCTGGCGCGGTGGCGGCGTGCTATGGACCCATCGCAGGTCCCGGAGGTTGAAGCCGGGCTGAAGTGATGTTGAAGCGCACCCGTTGAGCCTTATTGGCATGACCGAATCACAGGCGCTGCTCACGCACGCCAAGCCATCACCCATCAAGCGACGCAGGCCGGCCTTAGCCATCGCCGTCCTGCTCTCGACCGCCTTCGCCGCGCTCGTGGCCCTTCCATCGATGGCGATTGCCGCGCCCACAAACGCTGCCCGTGGCTCGATCCACACGATCGGTGCACCGCCCGAAGACGCGATCACATCGCCCACTCCGACTCCGTCGGGTTCAGGCCAGGACAAAGGCGACGTAGGCGTTCTTTACAACTGCGGCGTATACACCAATCAGCCGATGACCCGGAGCCAGGCGCTGGTACGCGCCAAGAGCTGGATCGACGCTCGTGTGCCGTACAGCCAGGCAGCCTGCCACAGCAACCAGTACGGCAGCTACCGGACCGACTGCTCCGGCTTCGTCTCCATGGCTTGGGGTCTGAGCCGCTCGTACACGACCTTCGACATCCACCTCGTCTCGCACACGATCGCCAGGGCGGACCTCCAACCCGGAGACGCGCTGAACGACGCCGACTCCCACATGGCGCTCTTCGTCAGATGGGATGACGCCGCCCGTACCAGGCCCGTCGTCCGCGAACAGGCCGGGCCCGACGGCTCCCCGACCGCTGAACGAGTCTGGTCGGCAGCGTACGCCAGCGGCTACACACCGATCCGTTACAACAACATCCGCGACGACGCCCCGCCAGCGGTGAGGGAGTCCTCGAGCGCGGTGGTGTACAACGGTGAGCTGACGTTCTTCGGGCTGGGGTTCAACAATCGGCTCGATCATTGGTGGGTGGCTCCCGGTTCGGCTAATAAGCGCGACACGTGGG
>NZ_JBQQCB010000102.1:0-39792 GCF_052246675.1 Nonomuraea sp. KM90
GCCGCCCTGCGCCAGGTCGCCAACCGGCTCGTCGGCATCCTGCACGGCTGCCTCAAGACCGGCGCCCTCTACGACGAGGCAACCGCCTGGTCGCATCACGCCGAATCGCTTGCTGCTTGACAACTAATGGGATGTCTTTCATGGACTCCCGTCACCGTGGGACGCGCGCGGCCGACAGCCTGCGCGCTATCTACGCTGTCGTCCCGTTCCACGAAATCCGCCACTTGAAATGAGAGAGCAAGACCAGTGACCACCCCAGATACAACTGGCGAACCGCAGGTCAACGATGACATCACACGACAGATCAAACGAGAAAGCACAGAGCGGCTGGAGACGTCCGGTTCCCACCCGGTCACCGTGCGGCCGGTCAGGTCCTCGACGGCGGCCGCCTGGGCGCCGCGCACGTTGCGCGCGGCGATCGTGCCGAGGAAGCCGAACCCGTCCACCTCGATCACGCCGTCCGGGCCCTGCAGGCTCCACTCGCCGTCCTCCCGCCACAGGCACAGGTCGCTGTCGTCCAGTCCCGCCCCCGGGCCAGGGGGCGGCCGCGCCGTCCGGGACGTTCTGGACGTCCGCGGGGACGTCCTCGCCATCCTGGATGCCGGCCTCATGGTCGCGGGCGGCCTGCAGGAGGCGGGCGTGGCGGCGCTGGGCGGCGCGGCGATCGCCCACCCGCAGCACGGGTGCCAGAGCCTCCCAGGTGACGGGGGTCAGAGAGATTTGGAACGGGATCCGGCGTTAACGGGGTTCTCCCAGGTCAGCGACCTCCTGCCCTTGCGGTCCTCCGGACGTGGTTAACGCCGGACCCCGTTCCATCGCACAGAGGGGTGGGGCAGATCATGATCATGGTCCGGGAGGCCGGCCCCCGGGGTCTCGATGTGGTGAGGACACGGCGGGCGGCTGGTGCCGGTCTGGGCTCTGTCCCGTATTCGGTGGTAGCCCGAGTGAGCTTCCACCCGGTACGGGGGTGGCCCGCTTTACCGGGTGGTGATCAGCCGCCGAACGTGCGGGCGTTGTCGTGTGCCCAGTCGGCGAAGGTGAGTGCGGGCCGGCCCAGCAGCTCTTCGACGGTGGCGGTGGTGGGGCCCGGCTGGTTGGCGTAGTCGGCCAGGGAGCCGAGCAGGCGGGCCGGGACCTCTTCGGGCAGCCCTTGGGCGAGCAGGCCCTGCCGTACCTGATCGGGCGGGAGCTCCTGGAACGACAGCGACCGGCCGATGGCGGCGCCGATGAGGCGCACCTTCTCGAACTGGTCGAGTGACTGCGGCCCGGTCAGTGTGTAGACCTTTCCCGCGTGGGCGCTGGTGCGGAGGGCTTGTACGGCGACGGCCGCGATGTCGGTTTCGTGGATCGGGGAGGTGGCGGCCTGGCCGTACGCGCCGCGCACCACGTCGCCGGCCTTGATCTGGGGCACCCAGGCCAGGGCGTTGGCGGCGAAGTCGGCCAGGCGCAGCACCGTCCAGTCCAGGCCGGAACTCATGATGAGGTCCTCGGCGAGCTTGAACTGGGCGGCGAAGCGGGCTTCCCCGGCTGGGTACTCCACGGTGGTGGCCGACAGCAGCACCGCACGCCGTACGCCTTGCTTGGCGGCCAGCTTCAGCAGGTCGCCGAGGCCGGGGCCGGTGGCGCGCGGGCTGATCTGGATGGCTTCCACCCCTTCCAACGCCGCCTCGAACCACTGGGGATGGAACAGGTCTCCGCTGACGGCTCTCACGCCGCCAGGGAGCTGGGCCTCGCCGGGACCGCGGGTGACCGCGGTGACGGCGCTGCCGCCCTGGAGCAGCTGGTCCATCACCTGGCGTCCCACGACGCCGTTGGCTCCGGTGATCAGAATCATGGCGATTGTCTCTTTCTGGGCGATCTATGGGCACAGCAGATCGGGTGAACAGCGTCAGGCCGGCGTGGAGCCGAAGTCCTCCGCGCGGGAGGCCGCCCACTGGCCGTAGGTGAAGGCCGCCCGCCCGGTGACCTCCTCGATCGTCGGCAGGACCGGTGCGGTCTTGCCGTCCCATTCGGCGAGTCCGTTGATCATGTCGTCGACCGCGGGGGCGGGCATACCGTGGTGGAGCATCTGCTCCCGGAACAGTTCGTGAGGCAGTTCCTCGATGCGCAGCGGCCGCCCGATCGTCTCGGCGATGATCCGTACACGGTCGATCCCGGTCAGCGACTGCGGCCCGGTCAGCAGGAAGGACTCGCCCACGCGCTCATCGAGGAGGGCCCGGACGGACACGGCGGCGATGTCGCGCGGGTCGACCGGGGCCACAGCGGCGTTGCCGTATATGCCGCGGACGACGTCGCCGGCCTTGATCTGCGGCGCCCAGGCCAGGTCATTGGTCGTGAAGAAGCCGGGGCGGACGAATGTCCACGCCAGCCCGGAGGCGGCGACGGCCTGCTCCAGGCTCAGGTGCTGTTCACCGATCCACGAAGGCGTGGTGTACGTGATCGCCGCAGACGACAGCAGGACGACGTGCTGCAGGTCGGACAGGCGGGCCGCGTCGAGGAAGGCGTCGAGCCCGGTGAAGACGGGGAACAGGAATGCCCGCTCCACGCCGTCCAGCGCCTCCGACAGGGTGTCCGGCTGGGTGAGGTCGCCGGGCACGACCTCGACCTGCTCGGGGAAGGAACGGCCGCCGGGGTTGCGGGTGATGACGCGGATCTTCTCGCCGGCGTCGAGCACCTGGGTGACGACGTGGGATCCGACGTTTCCGGTGGCGCCGGTTACCAGGATCATGGTGGAGATCTCCTCTATTCGGTGAGTCGACCCGTCGGGTCGAGGTCGGGGGTGAGCGCGGCCAGGCGGGCGAGCTCGGGGCGGGTTCGAGCAGGGCGCGGCTGCCGACCAGGAGTTCGCGCTCGTCCATCGAGACTTCGAGGGTCTGGGTCAGCGTTTCGTCCAGCTCCGGGTAGTCGCTGCGGTTGTGGCAGCCCCTGGTCTCTCCGCGAGCGATGGCCACCAGAACGGTCGCCTTGGCCACGAGCAGCGATGCCTGCAGGTCGAGCAGGTGGGCGAGGTCCTCGTGGCCTTCGGCGGTGGGGACACATCCACCTGCTGTGTCTGTTCGGTCAGCGTCTCGATGCCGGTGAGCGCCTGTTTGAGACCGTCCTCGTCGCGGATCACGCCACAGCGCTCCCACATGAGGTCGCGCAGGTCGCGCCGGAGCCGATGACCAGGACGTTCACGGCGTGGATCTGGATGTCAGTGGTGATCGGCATGGATGCCAACCTGTCGCATCACTTTCGGGGTGCTGCGCGAGTTCCCGAGTCACCACCCGGCGGCCACCCCAGCTCAGACCCACTCGAGTACGGCCCTTGAAAGCGGGGTTCGAGGTGCAGCCGGGTGTTGCGGCTATTCGGTGGGTTGGCGTGTCTGCCTTACTATGCGGTCGATTGCCCAGACGTCCGCCACTGGGCCGACGTGCCCGAGCTTGTCGGGGTTGATCACTGCGTGGATCGTCTGGATCTGCCCGTCGAGGATGTCGAGCGTCAGGGTGTGGAGTACCTTGCCGTCCTGGTCGCGGAAGATCGCGCCCGGCTGGCCGTTGACCTCGTGCGGCTCGCCCGTCACGCCGATCAAGGCCATCCGGGGGAAGACCGAGGCGAGCAGCCGGGCCACGTTCTGGGCCCCCATGATGGCCTTAGCCAGCTGCGGGGCCTTGCCACCGCCGTCGCCGACCATCGACACATCGGCAGCCAGCAGATTCTGCAGGCCGACGACGTCGCCTTCACGGAGGGCATCGAAGAACCGCGACGCCAGTTCTTCCCGCTCCTTGCGATCCGCCTGGAAGCGGGGCCGTCCTGCGGCCACATGGCGCCGCGCCCGCACCATCAGCTGGCGGCACGCCGCTTCCGACCGCCCCACGGCCGACGCGACCTCGGGAAAGCCGAAGTCGAACACCTCCCGCAGCACGAAGACCGCCCGTTCGAGCGGCGACAGCCGCTCCAGCAGCACCAATGCCGCCATCGACAACGAGTCGGCCAGCTCCGCCGACCGCTCCGGGTCCTGGTAGGGGTCGGCGAGCAGCGGCTCGGGACCGCGGTCACCGGCACCAGAACCGGCGCGATCCCGAGCACGGCAGGCAGGGTCAAGCCCAGCGCCGCCAGGAACTCCAGGCCGCCACGGGCCTTGACGAAGCCCGCGCCGACGTCTGCGGTCCATCCCCCGCCGGGCGCCGCGGCCAGTTTCGCCGTCGGCGTGAACACCTTGGTGGCGCCGCCGCTCAAGGCCACCACGGCCAGCAGTCCGGCAGCGATCCACAGTGCGAGGTTCATCGTCCACTCCTTGATCGAGGCTTGCCTGTACGTAGACGAGGCAGCGCCCCCGCCAGTGACATCTCCAAACCTTCGCGACCCGCTGGAGACCGCCTCTCCGGCCAGCCGAGCCTGAAGCGCGTAGCCGATGATGCCGTCGAAGGCCTGGCCGAGCTTCTGCTCCGCAGATCCCTGGGCCGCCATCGGCTTGATCTTCAACAGATCGAGAACTGTGCCTACCGTCTGGTCGGTGTACTCCGTCAAGGACGGGCCTCGAAAACGTGCAGGGTAGGCCGCAGCAGTTCCTCGGCGAAATGGAAGAGGGAGTTGACGGTGTCCCAGTCGTCGAAATAGCCCGTGACGACGGCGTCTTCGTATTCGCGGCGGGAGGAGGCGGGTGGCCGGGACGGCGCCGAGCGCCTCGCCCTGCCAGCCGCCGACGCCGGACCCGCTGATGGCCTGGCGCACCTGCGCCACACTGGCCTTGCCGAGATCGGTCTGTTCGCTACGGCGGGTCAGCTCCCACGCCGCAGCCTCAGCGCGGGGCAGCAACCCGCCGGCGACCAAGGCGGTGGCGTCCAGCCGCAGCGCGTCACGGCGTTTCGTACGATCACCTGCTGAACGGGGTCGGCCGGTCTGGCAATCCTGCCAGGATCCGCACAGCTCGCCCCCAGCCGACAGAGTCGCCTCCGCCCGGCGGGCGATGTCGGCATGTTCTTCCACGCCGCCCCCTGGTCGACCGGCGTGCAGGGCAACCGCAAGGTCAGTCATGGGTGCGTGAACGCCAGCATGGCCAACGCCCGCTGGTTCTACAACTTCACGCAGCGGGGGGACATCATCAAGGTCACGGGGACCTCGCGCAAGCTCCAGTGACCCTCCCGGCCGGGCCCGCCGCCTGTGACCAGGGCCCCGGTCCGATGTGACCCGTCGCCGGCGCGCCATACGGACCACAGCCACGACCGCCTTCTACGTGGGCGAAATCGTATGCCTGCATCCTGATGCTAGAGTCTCGTCTGGATGACTAACGACCGGTCGGCCAGGCGGCCAGTGCCCACCATGCGTGACATCGCTGCTGCGGCGGCCGTCTCGCAGAGCACTGTGTCCCGTGTCCTCAGCGGCGCGTCCACCGTCGTGCCCATCGCGCCGGAGACCCGCCAGAGGGTGCTGCGGACTGCCCGCGAGCTGGGCTACCGGCCCAACCCGCTGGCTCGCGGGCTGCGCGGTGCGTCGACGAACCTCATCGGCGTAGTGGTGCGCGACTTCAGCGATCTCTTCTTCGCCGGGGCGATCGAGGCGCTCGTGGTCGAGTCGATGGCGCACGGCTACAACGTCGTGCTGGGCCACGTGCCGGGCCGGGCGGGCGATGAGGCGCTCTCGCTGACCACCGTGCTGGAGACCCGGCACACCGATGCGGTGGTGCTGCTCGGTGACATGCAGCAACATCCGCAGTTCCTGGCCGACCTGCGCCATTCGATCGTGCCGGTGGTCGCTCTCTGGCCGGGGACGAGCCCGCGCGAGTTCCCGACCGTCGACGCTGACGACCGGGCCGGCATCCGGGCAGGTCTGAGCCATCTGGTGTCCCTGGGACACAGGAGGATCGCCTACATCAACGCAGAGCTTCCCAATGAATATCGGGCGAGGGAGGATGCCTACCTCGATTTCATGCGTGATCGGTACGGCGCCGTGCCGCCGGGCTATGCCGAGCGCAGCCCGAGCACCTTGGCCGGTGGCGATGCCGCGCTGCGGCGCCTGATGGACCTGCCCGAGCCGCCCACGGCGATCGCCGCCTCGACCGATGTGGTGGCCGTGGGCGTGCTGCACGCCGCGCACAGCCTGGGTGTGACGGTGCCGGACCGCCTGTCGGTCGTCGGCTTCGACGACATTGTCATCGCGGCGCACACCGTGCCGGCGCTGACCACTGTGCGGATGCCGATATCGGAGATCGTCGGCTACGCGGTCACGCAGGCGATCAGGCTGGCTCGAGAGCCCGCCGACGCCCGGCACCCGCCGGCTCTCGAGATCTTCACGCCGGCCTTGATCGTGCGGGACTCGACCGCACCTCCGGCTCTGAGGTGAGACGATCACGCCGGGATCCAGACCCGCATCGCCTCCACCCGCCGGTTCCCCCACGCGAAGTAGGGGATCGCGCCGGCGGTGAGGCTCTCGCCAGGCGGCGCCGAGTTCTGGTCGATGACCGGGACCTCGACGCCGATCATCGCAGGCTCGATGTCGGGCCGCGGCACCTCCTGGGGTTGGCGGCCGCCGTCCCACGCCAGGTCCTCCAGCTCCGTCGTGGCCGGAGCGTCAACGGTTTCCAGGCAGTAGACCATGGGGCCGCGCTCGACGGCGACGCAACCGCGGATCGCGTCGGCGCGCCGGTCGGGCACGGTGACCCGGATCACCGGTTCGAGGTCGAGTACGACGCTGTCGCCCGCGTTCCACCGTCGTGAATGCCGGACCACGGGGCCGCCGGCCGAGCGGCTCCATGCCGGTATCCGCAAGGACAGCGTCCACGGCCGGTCCGGCGTCTGGAGAACGTGGACGGTGACGCGGCCCTGCCACGGGTACTCGGTCCGGATCGAGAGGCGGATGTCTCCGACCGTCATGTCGGTGTCCGCATACTGGTGGATCTGGATGCCGCCCTCGTCACTCGTGGCCAGGTAGTGATGCCAGGAGCTGAACAGGCGCATGAGATTGGGCGGGCAGCAGGCGCACGCGTACCAGGAGGCGCGCTTGCTGTGTCCGGCCGGCTCCGCGGCGCGGTGGGTCCGCCGCTGCAGCGGATTGGTGTAGAAGAACTCCTCGCCTGAGAGCGAGATCCCGGAAAGCACGCCGTTGTACATGGCCCGCTCGATCGCGTCGGCGTATTCCTGTTCGCCGGTGGCGAGCAGGAGGCGCCAGGCCAGCATCACGCTCGCGATGGCCGCGCAGGTCTCGGCGTAGGCGCGGTCGGGAGGCAGCTCGTAGGGGTCGCCGAACGCCTCGTCGCGATGGCGGCTACCCGTCCCGCCGGTGAGGTAGGTCCGGCTGCGGGTCAGCTCGCTCCAGCGGCGTCGCACGGCGGCGAGCAAGGCCTCGTCGCCGAGTTCTACGGCGACGTCGACCGCGCCGCAGTCCAGATAGAGCTGGCGAACGGCATGCCCGGCAACGGTCGCCGCCTCGCGTACGGGCTCGTGGTCCTGCCAGTACTGGGCCCCGAAGCGCCCCTGACCGATCAGCCCGTGCCCGCGCAGCCCGAGCAGCCGCTCGGCGAGCGCCAGGTAGCGCTCCGCACCCGTGACCCGGGCAAGCTCCACGAGCGCCATCTCTATCCCCGGATGCCCGTCGATGCCAGGTCTGCCCTGCGCGCCGAACTCGGCGTCGATATGGGCGGCGGCGCGCGTGGCGATGGTGAGCAGCCGGTCGTCGCCGAGCCCTCGGTGCCAGGCGACCGCGGCCTGGATCAGGTGCGCCACGCAGTAGAACTCGTGCCCATAGGCCAGATCACCATAGGGGACGCCACCCTTGACCACCTGGACGAAGCTGTTGAGATAGCCGTCGGGCCGCTGCGCCGCGGCCACCACCCCGATCGCCTCCTCCGCCGCGGCGGTCAGAGCCGGATCCGCGCCACGAGCCAGCTCCCAGCCGACGGCTTCGAGCCACTTGTAGACGTCAGAGTCGAGGAACGGGAAGGTCGTGCCGCCGCTGTCGGCCTCGGCCTGATACCGCCCCTGCCTGCCGGCGGCCAGCCGGAGGTTGTCCAGCGCCCCGCACTGCTGGAGCCGGCCGAAGCCGTGCGGGATCGTCTTCTCGCGGTTGAGCCGCTGCCGCTGCGCCCAGAAACCGCCGAGGATCTCCACGTTGGAGCCGTCGATCGGGTACAGCCGCGGTTTCGCCGCCGCGGTCGGCCACACGCTGCCTGCGTTCATTTGATGGCTCCGCTCATCAGACCCGACACGTAGTACCGCTGAAGCAGGAAATAGAACAGGACACACGGAATGATCGAGATGGTGACGCCGGCCTGCAGCATGCCCCAGTCCGTGCCGCCGAGGCTGGTCTCCGTCCTCGACGTGGCGAGGATCAGCGGCAGGGTGAACTTGGAGCTGCGGCTCATCATCACCAGCGCGCCGAGGAATTCGTTCCACGACGTGATGAAGGCGAAAAGCGCGGTGGTGACGATCGCGGGCACAGCGGAGGGGATGAAGACCCAGCGCAACGCCTCCCACGACGAGGAACCGTCCATGATGGCCGCTTCCTCCAACTCCCTGGGTACGGCGCTGAAGCTGTTGCGCAGCACGTACAGGCTGAACGGCAATTGGATGGCGGTGTGCAGGATCGCGAGGCCGAGCAGCGAGTTGGTCAGGCCGATCTTCGCGAACATGAGGAACATCGGCGTGAGCAGAGCCTGGTAGGGGATGATCAGCGCGAGCAGCAACACCACGAAGATCACCTCTCTGCCCGGGATGGGAAAACGCGCCAGCGCGTAGGCCGCGGGAATGGTCAGCAGCAGCGTGAGCACAATGGTCAGCAACGCCGTGCCCAGACTGTTGGCGAGGTAGACCGGCAGGCCTGCCTGGTAACTCCACAGCCGCATATAGCTGTCGAAACCGAGACCGTGCGGGATGTAGGTCGGGGGAGAGGCCGCCGCCTCTTCGGTCGGCTTCACCGAGGCGAGGAACGACATCGCCAGCGGCATCAGCATGACGGTGCAGACGGCGATACAGCACGCCGCCACCAGATACCTTCCGCGTCCCCTCACTGATGGCTCCGGCGGCTCAGCAGCAGCTGGATCACGGTGAAGACGAGGATCGTGAAGGCCAGGATCATCGACAGGGCGGCACCGTACCCGAGTTTCAGGTAGGGGAAGGAATTCAGGTAGATGTAGAAGACCGATGTCGCCGTCTCATTGCCCGGCTGCCCGGCGGTCATGATGTAGAACTGGTCGAAGGCCAGCAGTGAGCCGATCACACTCACCAGGGTCACCAGCAGGACGGTGCGCAGGGTCAACGGCAGGATCACCCGGGTGACCCGCTGCCGGTGGCTCGCCCCGTCGACGAGGGCGGCTTCGACCACGTCCGCCGGCACGGCCTGGATCGCGGCGACGAAGAGGATCATCCCGAAGCCGATCACCTTCCAGACCACGGAGGCGCTGATCGCGAAGTTGGAGACGCCGGTGTCCACGCCCAGCCACAGCACGGGCTTGTCGATGATCCCCAGATCGAGCAGGGCCCGGTTCACCAGCCCGAAATCGGTGCTGAAAAGCCAGTACCAGAGCAGGCTCGACACCCCGAGACCGATCACGACCGGGATGAAGACCACCGTGCGAGTGATCCGGCGCAGGGCGGTGTTTCTGGCGGTGAGCAGCGCCAGCAGATATCCGCCGATGATGAGGAACGGAGTGATGAGCGCGGTGTAGAGCAGGGTGAAACGGAAGGAGACCCAGAACTGCGTGTCGTCGAAAGCCCGCTCGTAGTTCGCCGCCCCGACGAATCTCGGCGGGGACAGCAGGGACCAGTTGTGCAACGACATCCACGCCATCTGCACCAGGGGATAGGCGGTGAAGGCGAGCACGAAGAGCAAAGCCGGTGCCAGATAGGCGAATCCGGCCAGACGGCGCCGTGAGCCGTGGCGCATGAAAGCTCCTCTTGGCGAGTAAGGCATCCACCGGGCGACGGGCCGCCCGGTGGAAACGGCGAGGATTTCCTCTCATCAAAGGCCGGGTCTACGACCGGCCCGCGATGGCCTTCATCTCCTTCTTGGCATCGGCGATGACGGTGTCGAGGTCGTCGTTGGAGTAATAGGCACGCTGCAACATCTTCAGCCACGGCCCCTGCGGCGAGTTGATCTGCTCGAAGAACGTGACCGTGTACGGCGTACGGCCCACCGTGAGTGCTTTGGCCACGTCGCGAACCAGCGGCTCGGCCTGGAAATACTTGTTCTCCACCATGTCGGTTCGCGTGGTGAGGTTGAGCGCCTTGGCATAGACCTCGACCTGTACCTCGTCGGAGAGCAGGAACTTCATCACGTTGACCGCGTCGGCGACCCGCTTGCTCCCTTTCGGCACCACCACCAGGTCGCCGCCGATGAAAGAGGCCGAGGAATTCGGCGCCATTCCGGGCAACAGGGCGATGCCGAACTTCATCCCCGGATTCTGCTGGCGCGCCAGCGTGATGTTGAAGTTGCCGGTGCCCATCATGCCCACCTTGCCGGAGCCGAACTGGAGGTGGAATGTCTCGCCGTTCTCCGTGCGGCCTCCTTCGAGGACGTTGCCGGCCTTGACCATGTCGCGGGTGAACTGGAGCACCTGCTTGACGCCATCGCCGACCAGCGGCTCGTCTCCTGGGCCGGCCGCCTCGATGGTGGCCCCGGAGGCCCACATCAGCGGGCCGACAGTGAAGATGTTGCAGCCGGCGCAGTTGCCGGGCAGGTAGTAGCCCTTGACGCCACCGCCCAGCGCGGTGATCTTGTCGGCGTAGCCACGCAGCTCGGCGAGGCTCGTGGGCGGCTTGTTCGGGTCGAGCCCGGCCCGGGTGAAAAGATCTTTGTTGTAGAAGAGGGCGGACACGTCCGCATAAAGGGGCACGCCGAAGAGGCGATTCTGGTACGTCGCCACGGTCATGTGCCCTTTGCTGGCGGTCTTCAGCTCCGGCCAATCCTTGGCCTGGTCGGTGATGTCGACCAGCTGCTGTTCCCTTTCGAACTGCGGGGCGTAGATGAGATCCATGCCCATCAGGTCGGGCACGTCGCCCGAGGCGACACCCTGGGCGATCTTCCCCACCATCTCGGTGTGGGGGATGTAGGTTAAATTGATCTTGCAGTCGGGGTTCTTGGTGTTCCATGCCTCGACCAGCATGTCCACCATCTGCTTGTTGCCGCCTGAGCGCTCCCACATCGTCAGGGCGCCCTTGCCGGCGCATGTCGTCGTCGCGGCCTGCGCTGGGCCGGCCGTGGGGGGCGGCTCCTCCTGGCCGCAGGCGGCGGCTGCGACCAGCAGCGCCGTTGCGGCCACCCGGGCGGGCCACCTGGGATGAGTCCTCATTCGCCAGGCTCCTCTCTGTGGAGTGGACCGGTGTTGACACGACCCCCTGCTGATGGGAACGTAACCGATGATGAATACGATTGCATTCAATCGTTTTCATTTCGTGATTCAGGAGTCACCGGCTCGCTGGGAGAGCCAGGTGTGGTCATATTGCGCCTTCGCCTCGCGACGGCTTCGCAGCTGTCGCGCCACGTGATTTCCGCGCGTTCGCGTGAATCCGGCAGTCGCAGCGGCGTTGTCGCTCTCAACCGCTCGCATGGCGAACTGTCGACGCAACCGCAACCCATCGCCAGGTGGGAAATGGCCCGAAGCATCCTCAGGCATCTGGGCACCACGCACATGGACATCTCCCCGCTCGCGCGCGGGGCCCGGGCGCTGGACGGGCCCGTCCGTGCTTCTCGCCGACGACCGTGGATCAGCGCATCTGAAGGGAGAGCGTCCATGCCCAGTAGCGCCCGCATCCGAAACAGATCCGTCGCTGCCGTGAGGGTGGTCCTCGTGGCCGTGGTCGCCCTGGCGCTGAGCCTGGTGGCCGTGCCCCCGGCGCAGGCCGCCGGCGGGGGGCCGAGCATCACCAAGAACGGGCCGAGCGTCACCAAGAAGCGGTTCGGGATCCTGCCCAACGGCAAGAAGATCGACATCTACACGCTGCGGAACTCGGGCGGGATGCGGGTGAAGATCCTCACCTACGGCGGCATCCTTCAGTCGATCGAGGTCCCGGACATCAGGGACAGGTTCGCCAACGTGACCCTCGGGTTCGACAACCTGTCCGACTACGTCAAGAAGAGTCCGTACTTCGGGTGCATCACCGGCCGGTACGCCAACCGCGTCGCCAAGGGCCGGTTCACCTTGGACGGCAGGACGTACCGGCTGGCCACCAACGACGGCCCCAACCACCTGCACGGCGGCACCAAGGGCTTCGACAAGCGGGTCTGGAAGGCCGACCCGTTCAAGCGGCGGGGCAGCGTGGGGCTCACGCTGACCCACACCAGCCCGAACGGCGAGGAGGGCTACCCCGGGACGCTGCGCACCAAGGTCGTCTACACGCTGACCGACGACAACCAGATCCGGATGGACTACAGCGCCACCACCAGCAGGCCCACGATCGTCAACCTCACCAACCACGCGTACTTCAACCTGCGCGGTGAGGGCAACGGCAGGATCCTCGGCCATGAGCTGCAGATCAACGCCTCCCGCTACACGCCGGTCGACAAGACGCTCATCCCCACCGGAAAGATCGCCCGGCTGGGCGGGACGCCGCTGGACTTCCGCGAGCCCACCGCCATCGGCGACCGCATCGACAGCAAGAACCAGCAGATCGTGCGGGGCGGCGGGTACGACCACAACTACGTCCTCGACAGCCGCGGGCGGGGCCTTGCACCGGCGGCCAGGGTCGTCGAGCCGGAAAGCGGGCGCGTGCTCGAGGTCATCACCGACCAGCCGGGCCTGCAGTTCTACTCGGGCAACTTCCTGGACGGCACGCTGCGCGGCACCAGCGGCCGCCTCTACCCGAAGAGGTCCGGCTTCGCCCTGGAGTCGCAGCACTTCCCGGACTCGCCCAACCACGAGAACTTCCCCTCGACCGTCCTGCGGCCGGGCGACGTCTACCGGACCACGACGATCTACGCGTTCTCCACGGTGTGACCACCGCGTGCAAGAAACACGTCCATCCCCCCGCCGATCTCATGAGGCGAAATCATGAAAGACATCCATCCGAAGGTCGAGGAGGCCCTCGACACCCTCAACCTGAACCGGGTCGCGCGTCGTCGTCTCCTGACCGGGGCGGGGCTCGTCAGCGCCTCGGCCGCCGCCGCCGCGCTGCTCAGCGCGTGCACCGATGACTCAGGCGGGAACAGGCCCGCGGCCTCGGGCGGCACCGCGGCGGCGGCCGGCGCCGGCGACTTCCCGTCCACGCCAAAGTGGAAGTTCGTCTTCGTCTGCCACGTCACCACCAATCCGTTCTTCACCCCCACCCAGTACGGCGCCCAAGACGCGTGCGCGCTGCTCGGCACCGATTTCCAGTGGACCGGGTCGAAGGACTCGATCGTGGCCGAGATGGTCAACGCGACCAACACCGCCATCTCGGCCAAGGCCGACGGGCTGGCGGTGGCGGTGGTGGACAAGGCGGCCTTCAAGGAGCCCGTCAACCGCGCTCTGGACGCGGGCATCCCGATGGTGTCCTACAACGCCGACGGCGCCCGTGAGGACAAGGGGACCAGCCGGCTGGCCTACATCGGACAGGGCCTCTACGACTCCGGGTACGCCCTGGGCCAGCGGGCCCTTCAGCAGGTGGACTCCGGCGACGTGGTGGGGTTCATCGCCACCCCGGGCGCCCTGAACATCCAGCCCAGGATCGACGGCGCCGCGCAGGCGATCAAGGACTCGGGCAAGACGATCACGTTCGAGTCGGTCGGCACGAACGCCGACATCACCAAGGGCCTGTCGATCATCGACGCGTACGCCCAGGGACACCCCAGCCTGGCCGGGATGCTCGCCGTCGACGCCGGATCGACGCAGTCGATCGGGCAGGTCGTCAAGAAGTACAACATGCGATCGAAAGGGCTCAAGGTGGCCGGCGGCTTCGACCTGGTGCCCGAGACGCTGTCGGCCATCAAGAACGGCGATCTCGACTACACCATCGACCAGCAGCCGTACCTGCAGGGATTCCTGCCGGTGCTCTACCTCTACCTGTACAAGCTCTCCGGCGGGCTGCTGTTCCCGTCGGAGACCAACACCGGTCTGCTCTTCGTGACCAAGGACACCGTGGGGCCGTACCAGACCACCAAAACCCGCTTCGAGGGCTCGGACACCGCCCAGAAGCTGGTCGAACGGTCCGGGGCCATCGGTCACGCCTCCTAGAGGCGTTGACCGGGATGTGCGACGCAGCTGGGGCGCACGTCAGACAAGTGGAGGAGGGCGAGGTGCCCGACATGGGCGATGGCATCCGCGAGTCGCCGGCGCCCGCGGATGCAGCCGGACGGCCCGTGCCGAACGGGGCCCGGCGTGGCGCGAACGGGATCCTGCCGCGGATCCGGGACGGGTTCCTGCGGCGGCGCGAGGCGAGCGTGCTGGTCGTGGCGCTGGCGATGGGGGCCTACTTCGCCTCGGCCTCCGAGGCGTTCCTGACCGGCGACAACATGGTCAACATCACGCAGGCGGCCGCGCCCGGCGCCATCGTCGCCTGCGGCATCGTGCTGCTGCTGGTCAGCGGCGAGATCGATCTGTCGGTAGGGGTGGTGGCGGCGCTGGCGCCGTTCATGATGCACTACGCGATCGACTACTGGGGGCTTCCAGGCGTCCCGGCGATTCTGCTCGCCCTGCTGACCGGCACGGTCATCGGGCTGGGGAACGGGCTGGTCACGGTCGTGCTGAAGGTGCCCTCGTTCATCACCACCCTGGGCACCTTCTACCTGGTGACCGGGATCGTGCTGACCACATCGGGCGCCTATCCGGCCGAGATTCCCGCGTCGGTGGACAACGAGATCGGGCAGTGGCTGGGGGCGGCCAGCTGGGCCCATCTCGTGTGGGCTCTGGTGATCGTGGCGTTCTTCCACGTGCTGTTCGTGCGTACGCGGTGGGGGCTGCACACGATCTCCGTGGGCGGGAACCTCCTGGGTGCGCAGGAGGCAGGCGTCCGGACAGGACGCATCAAGATCGGAAATTTCATGATTGCGGGCACTTTGGGAGCTTTTGCCGGGATATTGGAAGCCTTCCGGATTCACACGATCGACCCCAACCTCGGCGGCGGCACCGGCCTGATGTTCACCGCGGTCTCGGCGGCGGTCATCGGCGGCACGGCCCTCGCCGGCGGCTCGGGCACGATCATCGGCGGTGCCCTGGGCGCGCTGGTGCTGGCCGAGCTCCAGAACGGCTTCAACCTGATCGGCATCTCCGCCAACCCGTACTTCCTGATCCTCGGAGGCGCGATCCTCCTGGCGATGATCGCCAACGTGTACCTGAGCCGGCTCAGAAGGGCGGGTAAGACGACGTGACCTCTCAGAACGCCGACACCACCGGCTCTGCCGACGGCCCTGCCGACGTCCTTCGCGTGGAGCACGTCTCCAAGCGCTTCGGCACGGTGACCGCGCTCCGCGACGTCAACATCCGCCTGGCCGAAGGTGAGGTGCTCGGACTGATCGGTGACAACGGCGCCGGCAAGTCCACCCTCATGAAGATCATCTGCGGCTTCCACCAGCCCGATACCGGCCGCATCCTGCTCGACGGCGAAGAAGTGTCGCTCAAATCCGTCGACCACGCCCGCTCTCTCGGGATCGACACCGTCTATCAGGACCTGGCGTTGATCAACGAACTGAGCGTTTATCACAACATGTTCCTCAACCGTGAGCCGGTCATCTTCGGCTGTCTTCTGAACAACCGCAAAATGCGCAGCCTGGCCCGCGAACACCTCAACGACATGGGCGTCAACATTCCGTCGGTGGATGTGGAAGTAGCCAAACTGTCGGGCGGTCAACGTCAGGCCATCGCCGTGGCCCGCTCGGTCTACTCCCGCTCCAAAATCCTCCTGCTGGACGAGCCGCTGGCCGCGATGGGTGCGAAAGAGGGCGTACAGATCCTCGACCTGGTCCGCGATCTCAAATCCCGCGGCGAGGTCTCCATCATGATCATCGCCCATAACTACGCCCAGGTCCTGGAGGTCTGCGACCGAGTCAACCTTCTCCAGCACGGCAGCATCACCTTCGACCAACCAACCGCGCGGACCTCCGTGAAGGAACTCACCGACCTGGTCGTGGAGGAATACCGCAGCGCTCGTGCCGCCGCCCAGCGCACCCCGCCCATGGACACCCCTTGAGGGTGGCGGTGCGGCACCCAATTCCACCTCTTGCCGCACACCGTTCGAGATGAGTTCGTCCGACGCGTGAATCATGCGTCGGATGTGATCCTGCGATGGTCGCTGAACACCCTGATCTGCTCAAGCGCGAATCACTGCAGGTCAGGGATATATCCGTTGGATTTCCCGCCGTTGCTGCCGGGACCCCTTCGCAGGCGGCCGGCACTCGTGCAAGCGCTACCGCTACGTCGCCCGCGCAATGGCCGCTGACTCGGCGGACGGCACGCTGCTCGCCAACGGCCCCGCCAAGCACCTGCTATCCGTTCTGAGCCGTGCCTGGGACCTGCTCCCGGACAACGCGCCGTCCCCTCCTGGACCCGCGGGAGCTGACTGACGACCCGTACACCGGCCGCTACCAGCTTTGGTGGCGGCCGCCCGCCGAGGCGCCCCGCCCCCGAACTCGAACAACTCACCCTGATCTGAAAGGAACCCCTGATGGTTACGTGCTTCCACTGCCGCGAACCGGTTGACCAGTGCGGACGCGCCCTGCTGGAGAACGCTACCGACAAGGCGGTGAAGGAGATCGGCTTCGCCGTGCTCGTCGCCGAATCCGACGAGGACCAGGCCGTGTAGGTCGTCTCCGCGTAGGACGCCGCCCGCGCGGTCAACGACCTGGTGGACCTGATCGTCGCGCAGAACTACGGGATCGACGTGGACGAGGCCTTCGAGCGGGCCCACGCCGCATCGATGAGGTTGCCTGCGTCTATTTAGTCATGTGACACGCTGGGAGATCTGCGTGAGTCTGCACACGTCACGCAGGTTAGAGGTTGTGGAAAAAGTCTCCGCCGAAGCTGCTGATGAAGAACTCACTGTCGCCAGAAGTTGAGAGGTTGGTGACAAGGAGCGTGACGCCGATCCCGAAGGCGATGTTGGCTTGGCGGATGCTGAAGACATTCCTGCTGTCCACTCCTTGCGCGTGATCGCCCTGATGGCGCATCTCCGAGAACCTGGCGATGCGGCGCGGTCCATCAAAGACGTGCAGCTCCGTGATCGCACTGTTCTGGCGTGCGTGGTACAGGACCAGCACCTTGTCCAGGGTGGCGCGGTCGTGTTCGGTGATTACCGGCGTTGGGATGGGTAGGTGGATCCACTCGCTCCGGCCGCCCGGGATTGTGAAGGTCACCCCGAAGCCCTGGCGGAGAGTGCGTAGATTGGCGGTCTCTGGAAATGCCGCATATCCCGACGCCCAGGACGCGAACAGCTTCTCTGCCACGATCATGCCTCTTCTCGTCGCTTGCTGACCTGCCAGGGGATCCCCTCGCAGCGTTCGCTGTCATACCAGCGAAGCCCTGCTCGCTGCCTCGGCCTGACTGCTATTCCGACATCAGGTCGGCCTGCTAGGGCCCCTTTAGGTTCGTCTGCATCGCGGGAATTGCCGTAGGTATCCCCTACTCAAGTGCATACCGACAGCTTCCGAACCCGGTGGCGAAGGCCGACCCTGGGCATGCTTCCACGTGGCGTAATTGGGCCACCGGTAGGAATCGTGCCGCACGGCCCAAACGAGCGGCATCGCCCCAGGTCACGGTGTGCGACTGTGCCACCCGCCGAGGCCGGTTTCGGTCCGTCGTTCGGGGGATGGGGCGCGATGCCGCTCGATAACGCTGGACCGGGCGTTTCCGCGAGTCGTGCTGCTCGCCAACAGCTTTTATGTCAAGCCATCCGCGAGCTCCCGGTTACGCAGCGTCGCTTTGGGCCGTGCGGCGCGATTCTTACCAGCACCCCATCTTCATGGCGCCCATCTTCATGCCGACAGCGCGCCGCCGCCAGCCGGCTGTGGCATGAGTGCGGCTTCGAGGCGGGTGGTCCGTGCGGCGCGCGGGATCGACGATGACATGGTGAGCATCGCGAGCAACGGGCTGATGTCCCTGCTGCGCGACGACCTGCACTTCGCGATGCTGCCCGAGCCGCGAACCTCGGTTATCACGGCCAAGGACGCGGTGGACGGCTGGGTCTCCGATGGGCTCTTCCAGCGCGGCCACGACGACTGGCGCTGTATCACCACGACGGTCAACCGCATGCCTGCCGCCGTGCTGTACCTCCGCACCCCCGACGACCCGGAGTACCGGCTAATTACCATCGCGGTCCTGCACATCGTCGACGAGTCCAGCGTGCGGGCCGCCGTCACCGAAGTCACCGCGGAATGAGTACCCCGACCAGCTGAACTCCAACGCGACAACGCGAACATCACCGCCCCGCCGGCGTTGCCGGCAGGGCATCTTCATGCCCGAAGATCATCGTCACGATCAACGACGCCGTCGTCCCTCATCTCCAGCGAGTCGGTCAACAGCTCACACGGAACGCAAGGAAGGGCCCGGGGAAGGTTCCCCCCCCATAGCCGAGGGTCACGGTGAGCACGCCGGGAAGGATTTCGACCTGGCCTCACGAGCCGAGCGTCTGGCCCGTGCTCATCGCCTCGTCTCGTATCGAGTCAGTACCACGCCGCCGGGAAACGTCCGCGTCTCCACCAGGTTCGGGTTCACCCAGCTGTCCAGGGCCGTGAAGAACGGCGTGCCGCCGCCCACCAGCACCGGGTGGGTGACCAGCAGGTACTCGTCGATCATCCCGGCCCGCATGGCCGCTGCGGCAAGTGTGGCGCCGCCGATGTCCGTGGGGCCGCCGTCTTCGGTCGACCGGGCTGGTCGTCGAGGAGAACACCACCTTCGGCATGTCCCGCCAGCGGCGGGCGTACTCGATCTCAGCCGGCGTGGCGCCGGGCTGCTGGTCGGCGGTCGGCCAGTGGGAGCTCATCGTCTTCCACAGCTTGCGCCCGTACAGCGCCAGGCCGGTCGCCCCCACCCGGTCGGACCACCACTGGAACAGCTCGGCGCTCGGCGATGAGTCCGGTCCCTCCCCCCACTCCAGCCGAGGTCGTCGCCGGGCGCGGCGATGTAGCCGTCCAGGCTCAGGTTCATGCCGAAGATCAGTTTCCGCATCATGCCGGCCTCTCGTGAGCCGATCTCACACGTACAGACGGGCACGGCGCGGAAACCTGATCGGTGCGCGATCTGCGTCCGCAGGTAGTCCTCGCGTTCCGGACTCGGCACGGCGTACTCGGCTGGGCTCGAGCACCACCCATCGGATCTCGACTTCACCCTCGTACGAGCATCATCTCTGGACCCGCATTTTCGCCCCCTACCGCGTCTCCGTGGTCGGCAGTCAGATCTTCGACAGGTCGATCACGTACAACGTCTTCCCCACCGTGTAGGCGAGCAGGCGGCCCGCGCGGTCGAAGCCGGGCAGGGAGACCGCGTAGCCGCCGTGTTCGGTCGGCTCGGCCTTGATGCCCAGGTCGCCCGACCGGCCGGTGCGCAGGTCGTACAGGGCGACGGCGATGAAGCGGCGGCCGTCGACCAGCGACGTGACGTGGAAGCGATCGTGGAGGGGGAGCGTCCTCGTGCCGGGGGAGTCGGGCAGGTCACGCCGGCCGGAGCCATCGCGCGAGCGGAGGAAGGACTTTCCCTCGCGGTGGCCGGCACACGAGGCCACCGAGCACGTCGTGACCTCCTCGCCGTCATGGACGACCGCCGTACGGGTCTCGCCCGTCTCCACATTGCGGATCTTGGCAAACGGCGGGCCCTCGGCCCGGTCATAGAGGCCGGGGGTGCCGGCCCAGGGCCAGGACAGCAGGTGCAGCGAGCCGGTGTCCGGCACCGGGCTCGCCGGGCCTCCGGACAGGGGGGCGGTGTGGACGCCACCCGCGCGGGCCGAGAAGACGATTCGGTCACCGACGATCTCGACGTGGTCGAGTCCGCGCTCGCCGGCCCGGACGGTGGTGGTCACCTCCGGGGCGCCGCCGGACAGGGGGGCGGTCGAGATCTGGATGATGCCGTCCTTGAGCATGCTCCACCAGGCGACCCGGTTGCCGCCGACGGTGAAGTCCGACGCGAACAGCACGGTGCCCTTGGGGGTGACCACGTCGGTGATCGCGCGGGGCTGGTGGGTGTCGAGGTCGTAGGCGTACAGAGTGCTGGTCTTCTCGTGGCTCGACCAGGTCGAGGCGAGCAGGGTGCGGTCGTCGATGAACTGGAGGGGGCGGAGTGTCACGCCGTCGGGAGTCTTGGCGGGGACCTTGCGCACGGCCTGCGGCCACACGTCCTCGACCGGCTGCGGGGGATCGATCGGGGTGGCGGTGGCGGCCGGGGACGGGTGGCCGGGGGTGCCCGGCTGCGGCCGGCCGGTGGTGATCCCGGTGGTGATCCCGGTGGTGATGCCGGCTACGACGACGACGGCCGCGGCGGCGAGGAGCGCCTGGGTGCGGTGGCGGCGTCTGCGGTAGTGGCCGTCCAGGCCCGCGGTCAGCGCGGCGGGCAGCGGGGGCGCGTTGCCGGCTGCGTGCCCGAGCGTGCGGCGCAGCGTCTCCTCGACCACGGCGTGGGACTGGGTGTGCTCGTCGCGCCGGGTCATCGGGTGCCTCCGGGGATCGGCAGGGCGTCGGCGGGGACGACGGCGCGGAGCTTGTCAAGGGCGCGGGAGGCCTGGCTGCGTACGGTGCCGCGGGAGATGCCGAGGACGGCGGCGATCTCCGCGTCGGCGAGTTGCTCGTAGTAGCGCAGCACCAATACGGCCCGTTGCTTGCGAGGCAGCCCGGCCAGTGCCTGCCACATGGCGCGTTCGTCGCCGCTGGGGAGCGCGTCGTGGTGCTCGCGGTCGGGCGGCTCGGCGGTCACCTGTTCGCGGGCGGCGCAGGCGCCAGGCGGCGATGTGCAGCCGGGCCATGGTCGTGCGGGCGTAGCTCTCCGGGTTGTCCTTGGACCGCAGCCGTGGCCAGGCCGCCCGCATCTTGAGCAGGGCCTCCTGCACCAGGTCGGCCGCGTCGTGCGGGTTCCCGGTCAGGACGTATCCGTACCGCATCAGCGCGTCACCCCGATCGGCGACGAACTCCGCGAACCTGGAGTCTTCATCCACGCTGCCTCTGCCTCTCATCGTTCTCTGTCACCTCCGAGAGCACGATCCAGCAGAAACTGTTGCAAAGAGGAGGGCCGCGCCAGGCCGGGGGCATCTGTCGCGGCCCTCTTTTCGCCGGGGAACCGCCCCGGTCGAAGAAAGCCGTTCAGGCGATCAGAGGCAAGGTGTCGGCGAAGACGCACCGGTCGGCTGGCCACATCGACGAGTTGCGATGGAGCCGGTGGCCATCTCGGTGATTGTTGATGTTGCTCTTCCAGCGCGCCGCGGCCCCTATGCTGTCCCGAAGATCACGGCTCGGTTCGTACGGAGGATGTCATGGGGGAGGCCGCGTTCTCCGCTGTCTTGCGAAGCCTGCTCGCGGCGGTCGAGGCTCGACCGGAGGACGTGGCGCTGCGCGTGCACACGGCGAAGCTGCTGCTCGACGAGGGGCATCCGGCGGCGGCGATCGCCCACTGCTCGGCGGTTCTGGAACGCGACGCCGGCAACGCGGAGGCCGTATCGGTGCTGTCCACGGCGACCGAACGTCTGCGCGACGGCGCTTCCGGAGCGGGGAGCCAGGACAGACCCGGCTTCGACTGGAGTGCCGCGGAGCACGAGATGTCGGGCATCGTGCAGCCCGCGTTCGTGGACGCACCCGCGGCCGACACCGGGGTCGAACGCCCGGCTCTGACCTTGTCCGATGTCGGCGGCTTGGAGGAGGTGAAGCGCCGGCTCGAACTCGCGTTCCTGTTGCCCATGCGCAACCCGGAGATGCGCCGCCTGTACGGCCGCAGCCTCCCTGGCGGCCTGCTGCTGTACGGGCCGCCGGGATGCGGCAAAACCTATCTCGCCCGCGCTGTCGCCGGCGAGCTCGGAGCGCACTTCCACGCCGTGTCCCTGGCGGACGTCCTGGACATGTGGACCGGCGCGAGCGAGCGCAACCTGCACGAGATGTTCGAGATCGCTCGCCGCAACACGCCCTGCGTGCTGTTCTTCGACGAGATCGACGCGCTCGGCCAGAAGCGATCACACCTGCGGACGAGCGGCGGGATGCGCGGCGTGGTCAACCAGCTCCTGACCGAGATGGACTCGGTGCGGAGCGACAACGACGGCGTCTTCGTCCTGGGCGCGACCAACCACCCCTGGGACGTGGACAGCGCGCTGCTGCGGCCAGGACGGTTCGATCGCCTGCTGCTGGTCGCCCCTCCCGACGCGCCCGCGCGCGCGGCGATACTCCGGCACCACCTGCGTGACCGGCCGCTGGAAGGCATTGACGTGGCGAGACTGGTCGAGCGCAGCGACCATTTCTCCGGCGCCGACCTGGCGCACCTCTGTGACACCGCCGCTGAGCAGGCGATGTGGGACTCCACGCGTACGGGTAAGGTGCGTCCGATCGGGATGGCGGACTTCGAGCGGGCGTTCGGGGAGATCAAGCCGTCCATCGGGCCATGGCTGCAGGACGCGCGCAACGTCGTGTTGTTCGCCAACGCCGCCGGGAAGTTCGACGACCTGCTCGCCTACGTCAAGAGCCGGGGGATGGCGTGAATAACGCCAAGAAAGCCCTCATCATGGCCCGCAACTACGCGGAGCTGGGGCGCTGGAAGGAAGCGCTGGACGCGCTGGCGCCCGCGCTGGCCTCGGAGGAAACGGCTCACGACGCCCTCTGTCTGCGGGCCGTCTGCCTGCTCAACGGCGATTCCGTCTTTCCCCAGGAGAAGCGAGCCCTCGAGACGGTGGAGTCCGCCCTTGGCCTCGATCCATACAGCGCGCGGGCGCACTGCCTGAGGGCCCATATCCTTCTCTGGCTCGGCAGGACGGGCGCCGCCCTCAAGGCCGCCACTGAAGCGGCGAGACTCGATCCGGACGGCGTGCCGACGCTGACGATGCTGTCCAGGTGCCAGATCAAGGCCTGCAGAGCCGATGACGCGTGGCGCACCGCCCAGGCGGCCGTCGAGGCGGATCCGCACGACCCGGCCGCCTACCTCGCGCTGGCCCGGGCCGCACGCGCGCGACGCGATCTGCAAGAGGCGGAGCGCGCCTACCGCGCCGGGCTCCGCCTGGATCCTCACCATGAAGACCTCGTGCTCGGTCTCGCTGACCTTCTGTACGTGGACAGCCGCCAATGGGAGGCGGCGGAGGCGTATCTCGCCGCGGCCCGGATCAACCCGAGGAGCGGCACGCTCCCCAAAGCGCTCGGAGAGGTCTGGTTCCTGCTGCGGACGTCCAGGGAGGGCTGGCAGCGGAACCCCAGGCCCATGGACGCGCCCCAGGTGGAAAGGATCGACGAGCTTCTCGCCGCCTCCTCGCCGCGGATCGAGGCAGCCGTGCGTGAACTCCTCGTCGCGATCGTCGAGGTCCGCACCGAAGTGGACGAGGCGCTGGAACAAGCCCTGAACATCCTGGGTACGCTGGCCGAATCCGTCGGCGCGCACCTCTTCGACTATCCGGCACCTGGCAAAATGATGCCGGCGTTCGACCATCCCATGCCCGAGCTGATCCCGCCCGAGAAGAATTGGCACATCCTCGGGATGAAGGCCGACCCGTTGCCCGGCTCGTCCTACCACGTCAACCTTGCCGCCGCGGGGTTGCGCTACGACGCGGAGCGCACGGCCGAGTATGGCGAGCAGTTCGGCACGGCCGCGACGACGGGCACCGACCTGCTTCTGGAGGACGGCGACGGCCATAACTTCCACGAGATCCTCCGTGTCATCCATGCCAGGACGACGCGGCTCGACGCCGCCTACCGCGCCTGCGCCGACGCTCTGTCGGCGTTCTCCGGCAGCCTGCAGGCGGCCCAGGACCAGGTCGAGGCCGCTCTGCGATGGGCCGAGGACGCGGTCAGGCAGCTCGAGTACGCGCAGGAGAAGGAGGAGTGGGAGAAGGAACGCCACCAGGCGATCGACGCCGCGATCGACGCCGTCGCCTGCTACGAGGAGGCCGAGGCCCGCTGCGTGCAGGCTGTTCGCGAGACGCTGCGGCAGTTGCGGGCCGGCTGACGGGAAGCGGCTCAGCCGGTGTAGTCGTGGGTATGGTCGTCCAGCCCGGCCATGGAGCTGGGGCGATGTCAACTGACTCCACGGTAGTGATCTTGTCGAGAACCGAACGAGACTCTCGACAAGATCAACAAGCTGCCTGTCATGCGTCGCCAAGCGAGCTGAGAGCACCGATGCTCAACTGGGCGCTCAGATCGAGACGCACCTCGCCGTAGGGGCGGACGTGCAGTCAGAACAGCGGGGTCAGTCCGCGCCGGTCGACCGGGGTGAGCAGGGCGGACCACTCGGGATCGGCGAGAACGTCTTGAAACATCAGGACATTCACCATGACCAGCGAGGCCTGCAAGATCCGACGACACAGAGTCGTCATCTCCACCTCGTCGCTCCGGTTGGTGGAGATCTCGCCGCCGCGGCCGTAGCTGATCACCGAGTTGGCGCGGTTCCACGGCTCGACCACGTTCAGCCCTTCCTCGATCTCTCGCTGCAGGTCGCGGTCGTACAAGTAGCGGGCGACGAACGTGGTGCGCGCCGCCCGGCCGATCTCCAGCATCGCCTGGTAGGCCGGGTGCGAGGCAGTGGGGGTGAAGCGCGACAAGATGGCCTCGGTGGAGGCGGTGCGGGTGCGGATCGCGGTGGCGTACTTGACGACCTGGTCGTAGCCTTTTGGCGATGATGTCCCAGCGGATCGGCCTGGTCATCGCCGACGCCAGGTTCGCGTACCGGGCCAGATCTCCGTAGTCGGCCTGGTGAAGCTTGACCCGGTTGAACTGCTTGATGCGCGGCAGCAGATCCACGTTCAGCAATCGAGTGACTCCGAAGCCAGGCTCTGGCTCCCCGTGTGAGTCCACGTAGTTGCCCTCGACCTTCATGGTGGTGCCGTGCCGGATGGCGCCCTCCACCATGGCGGCCACCTCGGAGGCCGATGCCTTGAGCGTCTGCGAGTGCACCACCACCGACCCGCGTTCGACGTGCCGATACACCAGGATCCCGCGGCCGCCGTAGCGGGAACACTCAGTGAACAGGTTCTGATCCCACGCGCGGAAGTGGGTGGAGTCGGAGGCGACCGCGGTGGAGCCCTGCCCCCACAGACCGGTGTCCCGGGCGGCGAAGGTGGCGTTGGCGATCTCGACCGCGATGGTGCGGCCACCTTCGGGGTCAGGTAACGGCGGCGGACGTAGCGCAGGTCCTCGCTGTGGGCGTGTGCGTCAGTCGCTCAGCCAGCACGTCCGGGTGCATGTGGCCGGTGCCGGTCGCCGCGGTCACCTCGGCCAGGCAGCCGGTGCGCAGGATCGCCTCCTTGAGGATGTCGATCAGCGGGACGGCACTCCAACGGCGGGCGACCTCGTTCTTGATCCGGCGCAGGTTGCGCGGCTCGGGGGCGGCCTCGATCGGCGTCAGCTTGATCGCTCCCGCCTTACGGTCGCTGATCTCCACCCAGTCCAGAGAGGGCAGCGCGTCGTTCAGCTTCGCCAGGGCGCTGGTCATCTCCTCGCGCGGGCTGTCGCAGAACTCTGTCGGGTCCAGGGGCTTGCGCAGCTCGCGGTAGTGCTCGGCGCGGCGTGCCTCGAAGTCGGTGGGCAGTCCTCGTCCGGGTTGCGCCACCGGTCGGCGCCGACGACCCAGATCTCCTTGCAGCGCAGCTGCTCCCGCAGGGTCTGGAAGGTGGCCACCTCGTACACCATGCGCGCCACGCGGCGTCGGCCGCGGGTGTCGTGCGGTAGACCAGGTCGGCCCAGTCCTTGAGGGTGCCCTTGTGCTCGGGCGTGGTCTCGCCGAGCGGGTAGTAGGTGGTGTTGCCGGCCTTGGCGTAGCGCTTGACCAGCTTGAGCGCGTCGATGACGGGTTGGTGGGCGGTGTTGTTGGAACGGAACTCCAGCACCTCCAGCAGCTCGATCAGGCCTCGCCGGTAGTGGTTGGTGTAGGAGGCCTTCAATGTGGTCTGCACAGTGCGCCGGTAGACCGGGCCCTTGGTCTTGAACTCGTGCACCAGCTCGCGCAGCGTCTGTTCGCCGCCGCGCACCGTGGGGAAGACGACCTCGCGCACCGTGCCGTCCGGCGCGGCCAGCGAGGCGTCGGCGATGGTAAACAGGAGGTTCTCCTTGCCCGATACCCGCTTGAAGGCGTTGATGAGCTCCTCGGTGACCTCCCGCTCCCGCTCCACCAGCAGACGGCCAGCAGGGTGACCGTGGCTTCCGGCGCGTTGCGGGCCCGCCGGCGCAGGTGCGAGGGAGACTCCACAGCATCGAATCCAGGCTCACGTTGCCCGGCATCGCCTTGATCGGCGACAGGACCGAGCCCTCATCCTCGTCAAGATCGTCATCGCTCTCCTCTCTCTCCAACTGCGGTGTTGCCGGCGGCCGCCAGGGCGAGCACCCGGACCACCGTCGCCGCATCCAGCCGCGCCGCGATCCGGTGAAACCATGCTTGCCCCGCGTTGTGCAGTGCCGACCGTACAATCCGAGTGATCCGCCCCGGTGAGGGCGGCTCTATCCGTTCGGCCCGGCACTGCTTGAGCAGTTCCTCGCGGACCCGGTCGGACTGTCGTTCGGCGTGCACGCGACGTTCACGGCCAGCCAGTCGGCGAGCTTGTCGGCGTCGGCGACCGACAATCCCGGAAGCCGGGATGGTCGCGGATCTCGCCGCGATGACGCTCGATCGTCCGGCCTGACCAGTCGTACAAGCCCAAGCTGCCAGCCGCCGTCTTGGTCTGCTTCGCGACGTAGTCCACCACTCGTCAGGAAACTCCGCCCGCCCACGCGGGAGGCGCCCGTGCTGCGTGAAGTACGTCAGCAACAGCGCGAAGGCCAGACGAGTGCCTTCCTGCTTCGCACTGACCAGGCCCACCTCATGCTCAGCACAGTCCAGTGCTCGATGAGTTCATCCATGCCAAGCGGCGGACGTTCCATGCCCATAGATCCGCGCCAGACGCTTCGGCATTACAGAAGGTCAGGCTAGGGATCTTCGAGGTTTGGCGGCCTATGACACATCGGTTGACGGCACCCCTAGTTCGGCCATCCAAACTCCGCCCGAAGTCATCTCTCGATGCCGGATGGACCCGGCGTATTCCCGGCGTATTCCATGCTGCTGCCGGCGAGTGCAACGATCACTCCGGTGAACCTCGGGCCGCCGGGATCGCTCATGTCAGAAGCCTCGTCGGAGGCCGTATTCCACCCTGGCACCAGGCGCTCCGGCGGGCTGATCTTCGTCCGAGAGAAGGAAGAACGATGAACCCGCTCAAAACGGTCACCGTCGGCGTCGCTGTCGCGGTGGCGAGCGTCATTCTCGCGCAACCGGCCTTGGCGGCGAGTTTTCAACGGGATGTCGGAGACGGGATCGTCCGCTACGCCGACCCTGCCAACGAGCTGTGCGTCCGGGCGGATGACACCACAGGGACAGCCTGGGTGGAGGTGACCCTGACCCGCCCGGGTGTGATCGGCAAGCCCATCGTCATCAGAGACGACAACATCCGGCACCCCGGCGCCACCTGTGCGGTGCTCCCCGGCTTCGAAGACGTCACCTACCGGGCCGTCCACGAGAGCTACTGGAGCGGGCGAGGCACCGTCCTGCGCGGGACGTTCACCTTCGGGACCTGACGCTCAGGCAGGGCCCCCGCACCGTCGATCGCCGCTCTTCGTCGCGATCGCCACGAGGCGATACCTCGCACATCTCTCCCCGCCGGCCACGCGGAGGGCTGAAGTGCACGCCCCAAGGCCAACCGAACCAACCGAGACATCTCTTGCTGGAGGGCTGTTGAAGACACGCATGCTGGGCGCCGCGCTGGGCATCGCAGCATTGAGCGGGCTGCTGGTGGCAAGCCCGGCGCAGGCGAGAGACGATGTGGCCTCCGCCCACGTGAACCCCTATCGCGACCACGGTGGCGGGTCCGTCCGGGCGGCCGTCGACTTCACCAGTCGGACGAGGGTCGTCTTTCGGAACTTCACGGTGCGCGACATCTGTCCCGGCGACAACGCTCCGGTGAAGGCTCAGATTGTCTGGGTTCACATGGACGGAACCAAGGGGAGAAGCGCCTGGAGGTCGGACACCAACGGCTGCGGCGCCCACGGCACCAACTTCGGAACCATTACCCACACCGGCAGCAAGCACATCAGAAAGGTCTACCTATCGCTGCGTGTCTACGCCCGATCAGGCGGGATCCGGGCTGTCGCCCTCAGCGACGACGAAGACAACGAGTACACCTGAGCCGATGGGGCCCGCGGCATGCTCAAGGGCGCCGCCGGCCTGTACGCGTACCTCTGCGCCCGCGAACCCTGGGGCCGAGCCACGTCCACCACAGGAACCGGCGTGGCCACGGAAGGAAGCCAGGCCCGAGTGCCGGGGCATTTCGGCCAGATCTATAGCGCTTCGTCCGCCGCACGCTGCGAGAAACCCCCCGCAAACGCTTCACCATTTTCCGAAACACGCTGCACATATGGGAGACGAGGCCAGAGTGGCCGAGTTCTCCAGGAAAGGATCACCATGCTCGGCATTGTCCGACGTTCTGCCCTTGCAGGCGCGCTCGCGATGAGCCTCGCCGCGGCCACCGTCGGCTTCGCACCTCCCTCGGCCGCGGCGACACCGCCGTACGGACTCCTCAAGCTGGTCTTCAGGTGTGCCCACGTGGGGGGCGTGTCGGTCACGGTCGTGGGTCCGGGCGTCGCGGCCAGCGCGCGCGACGACAACGGCACGCACTACTTCCGGGGCCGGCCCGGCGCCTACCGGGTGAAGCGCCTCGCGAACGGACGGATCGCACCGAGATCCAGGCTCATCCAGATCCCGAAGTTCTCGACCCGCACCGTCAATGTCTGCTCCCTCAAGTGGCCCGGGCGCCCGTGACCCTGGGCCGCCTTTCTTGATCTCGCCCTCGCCAGTGCCCTTCTTCCGGGCTCCCACGATCACTCTCGGGTGCGGGTGGGCCGCACCGGTTCCGGCGACTCTCGGCCGCTGGTCACACTCGCCCCGTTTCTGGGCTTCGTCGATGCGCGCCCGATTGTCGACGATCTCCATCAGGCGGGGCCGTTGTCGAGGGTCGACCTGCAGAGGTGAGGCGCATTCAATCGCCCGTAGCGAGGGGCTGCAGCTGACCGGTGAGGTGGCCTGCTGCAGCAGCTGACCAAACGGGTGCTGGAGTCGGCCCTGGAAGGCAAGATCACCGATCACCTCGGCCATGACCGGCACGACCCGGCCGGGAAGGACAGCGGCAACAGCCGCGATGGCAGTCGCACCAAGACCGTGGTGACCGACGTCGGCCCGGTCGAGGTGCGGGTGCCGCGCGATGTGGCGGGCACCTTCGAGCCCCAGTTGGTGCGCAAGCGGCAGCGCCGGCTGTCCGGCGTGGACGAGATGGTCTTGTCCCTGGACCATCTCCACCATCACCGACAAGCGACTGTTCGCGGTCACCCACCCCATTGGGTACACAAAGTAGCAGCATTGCTACTATAAGTGCATGACGAGCAGCGATTCGGCCGGTCAATACGGCAGGGAGTTGTGCGTGGGAGCGGTCGTTCCGCACACCGGCAGGCTGTCGCGGCTCGGCGACCCCCTCACCTTCGCCATCGAGTTCTTGCGCCCCGCTCTGCGTCACATCATCAACGGTAGACACCGCTATCCCGTGCGGCTGGCCTGGCGCGACAGCCGCTCCAACCCGGTCACCGCCCGCCAGGCCGTACGGGATCTCATCCAGTTGGACAACGCCCAGATCGTGGTGACCATGGCAGGCACCCAGGTGTTGCCCGCGGTGGCCGACACGTGTGAGGAACTCGGCGTGCCGTGCCTTTCCACCGCGTTCCCCTGGCAGGGTTTCGTGTACGGGCGCGGCGGCGATCCCTCGCGGCCTTTCACCTGGACAAACCACTTCGCCTGGGGCATCGACGACATCGCGGACGTCTTCGCCGAGTTGTGGCAGCGCTGTATGCCGCGTCCCCGCGTGGGCTGCGTATGGAACGACGATCTGCAGGGACAGCTGCTGCGCCATCCCGGGTACGGTTTCCTGCCCCGCGCGCGGGCGCGAGGCCACGTCATCAACGACCCGGGGAGTTATCACGAGCCTGCCGACGGCTTCGAGGGGCACATCCGTCAATTCCTGGACGAGGACATCGAGGTGGTCACCAGCGCTGCCACCGAGGCCGATCTCACGCTCTTCTACCGGCAGGCCATCGAGCAGGGACTACGGCCTCGCCTGATCACCTCCTCGCGCTGGCTGGCCTACCCGTGCACGGCCGAGGAGAGCGCGCTCGCTCGGGCGTGCGTGGCTACCTTGATCTACTGGTCCCCGCGCCACCCATACCGCTCCAGCCTGGATGCTACGACGACCGCACAACTCGCCGACGCCTACGAGCAGCGCGCAGGCAACCGATGGTTGCAGCCCCTGGGACTCGCCCACGCGTTGCTGGAAGTGGCCGCCCATGTCCTGGCCACTGCCGACGATCCGACCTGTCGGCGCTCGGTGGCCGCGACGGTCGGCCGTACCCGGCTTGACACCATCGCCGGAACACTCGACTGGACCGCTGGTCCGACCCCCAACGTGGCACTCGTGCCGCTGGCCGGCGGCCAGTGGCAGACGGGACGGCGCCATCGCAGCGAGCTGGCGATCGTGACCAACACGGGCCTGCCCGAGGTGGCCGTCGAGGCTGACCTCACGCCCACGCGCTGACACTCCTTGATCGTCCCCGTCCACCTGCTGTGAAGATCGGCCAACGTGCCACATATGTAAGAAGAGGTCAGCAGGCTCTGACCTGCGGCAAGAGACCATAAAGGCACGGAACTCCCAGAGCTGCGGCGAGCCGCCACTCGGTTGATCAGTGGGTACGGCGGGGTGCCAGGACTTCGGTGACCTTGGCGATGGCTTCGGCGCCGGGTTTGACGTCGCGCATGGCGGTGCGGGGGTTCTTGTGGCGGGTCTTGCCCATGATGAGCGGCAGCGGGATCTCGGCCTCGCCGATGTGGGTGGCGGCGCTGTGGCGCAGCTGGTGCAGGTCGAGCCCGGCGTGCTTGTCCAGCAGGACGCGAGCGCGGTCGTAGCCGAGGCGGGCGCGGCCGGTGTGCGGGCAGATGTCGGCGGCCGCGGGGCGGCGGGCCGGGACGGGGCGTCGTTCGGACAGGAAGAGCGGGCCGTGCGTGCGCGTGCTGCCGTCCGGCAGCGCCAGGACCTCCGCGGCCAGGACCTCCGCGGCCCGGGCCGCCGTTTCATAGAGCATCCGCCACAGCGTCTTCCTCCGGAGCGGGATGTCGCGGTGGGACAGCAGCCGATGATGGTGGTCTTGGCGACCGCGCGGGTCTCGTCGGCGCTCTCCTTACGCCGTTCGGCCTCAGCCGGCACTGACGGTGCGGCCCAGTGCTTCTTGGCCTGGCACCAGGACAGCCAGGAGGTGACGGCGGCGCGGTTGCGGTTCCAGGCCGCCGGCGCGCTCGCTCCCCACAGCTCGGTGAGCGCGGTGCCGATCTCGTCGTCGGCGACGTCGGCGAGCGGCCGGTCGCGGCCGAGCGGCGCAGTGATGCGGTCGATGGCCGAGGCGTAGGCGCGGTGGATGTTGGGGTTGGCCGCGCGCGGGGTGGCGAGAAAGGCGTCGGCGGCCGAGGCGAGACTGACGTGCCCGCCGCGTAAGGCGGCGACCCTCGGCGCTGGGCTCATGCCGGCCGCCCGGCAGTGCTGATCGTGCCGGGCCGAGCGATGTACCGGATAACGTGCCGGAGTCGCGCACCGCCCCGGTAGAGGGTTGTCCTGGTCGCCGCGCCGCCGTGATCGCTCATGTACGCAATAAGCCATTATCACGTACATGACTGTGGCCATCGTCGGCCTGATCGTCATGACCTTTGTTCTGTCGCAGCGAAGGTTGAGCGATTCTCATCGAAGTTTGAGCGATCGTGGCTCTACCGCTGTGCTCCCCAGCCGCCTCCTGGCGTTTGCCGCGGTCGATGTCAGCTGCCGGGGTGCCCAACTCGGCGCTTGGGCAGAACCGGACCGGGTCACTAGGGAGTGTCTGACAATTCGGTGTTGCGGAGCCAGAGCATGAGCGAGGCGATGGTGGCGCCTGCCAGGTAGCGGCTGGCCAGCTTGTCGAAGCGGGTGGCGGTGGCACGCCATTGCTCGAGTTTGCCGATGCAGCGCTCGACCAGGTTGCGCTGCTTGTAGGTGCGGGCATTGAAGGCGTGCGGGCGGCCACCGCGACTGCCCTTGCGTTTGCGGCTGGCGATCTGGTCGCGGCGTTCGGGGATGACCGCCTTGATGCCGCGCCGGCGCAGGTCGAGGCGGATCTCGCGGGTGGAGTAGCCCTTGTCGCCGATCAGCTTGTCCGGGGCGGGTGCGTGGGCGGCCGCCGTTCGGGCGGCGCAGCCGGAGCTTGGCCAGCACGGCCTCGAACTGGGTGCAGTCCACGATGTTGGCGCCGGTCAGGTGCAGGACCAGCGGCAGACCCCGGGCCTCCACCAGCAGGTGCAGTTTGGTGCTCAGCCCGCCGCGGGACCGTCCGAGCGCCTGCCGGTTTTGCGATTGCTTCGTATCGATCGTCCCGCCGTCGTCCCCCTTTTACGGGCCCCGGCGGCGTGCTGGTGGGCGCGGGCGATGGTGGAGTCGATGCTCACGGTGAACTCGACCTGGCCGAGGGAGCCGTCCTTGATCTGCATCTCCTCCAGCAGCTGGGCCCAGGTGCCGTCATCGTCCCAGCGTTTGAACCGCTCGTAGCCGGTCTGCCAGGGCCCGTACCGCTCGGGGATGTCCCGCCACGGCGTCCCGGCTCGCAGCCGCCACAGGATGCCGTCGATCACCTGCCGGTGATCACGCCAGGGACGGCCCCGGCCATCGGCCACCGGCAGCAGCGGCTCGATCCGCGCCCACGCCTTGTCGGTCAACTCACCACGTCGCACCACGATCGACCATTCAAGCGTGCACGTTGATCATTTGTCAGACACTCCCTAGGTCGGGGACTTGCTGAGGTTCGACCGTCCCAAGGTGTATTTGCGTTGGGTGCGGCTCCTTTTGAGGGAGTGGCTGAGCAGAGAGCGCAGCGCCACCACCTCGCCCGGTCGCACCGCTCCGTTAAATGCCGCCGCCACTCCCGACTGTGGCGCTACCGTGAGTTCGGTGGGTGATCGCGAGATGGGGGTTTGGCCGCACATCACCGTGGCTAAGAAAAGGCGGCCGGGCGGCCTGTTCCGCACCCGGAACTTCGGCCTGCTGTGGGCTGGGGAGTCGGTCAGCGGGTTAGGCTCGGCGATCACCACGGTGGCCGTCCCGTTCTTGGCGATAACCGTCCTGCATGCCAGCACCGGCACGGTGGCCCTGCTGACCGCAGCCAGCTGGCTGCCCTGGTTCTTGATCGGCCTCCCGGCCGGTACCTGGGTTGACCGCTGGCCGCGCCGCCGCATCCTCGTGTCCGCCAACCTGGTGTCCGCCGCGGTCTTGACCGCTATCCCGGTCGCCGCCTGGACCGGTGTGCTGACCGTGCCCATGCTGCTGGCCGCGGTGCTGATCGCCGGCACGTCCAGCATGTTCTTTACCTTGGCATTCAACGCCTACTTGCCGCACCTACTGGCCCCGGATGACCGGATGGAGGGCAACGCCAAGCTCCAGGCCAGCGCCTCGGCCGCCGAGATCGCCGGCCCGGGCCTCGGCGGTCTGCTCACCGAGGTGGCCGGAGCGGTCGGCGGCCTGCTCATCGACGCGGTCACCTTCATCGTCTCGGCCGCCTGCCTGCTCAGATTGCGGACCACGCCCGAGCCGAGGGCGGCGGCGGGCGAGCGGCCCGGCATGCTCCGGCAGCTCAGCGAAGGCCTAGGGTACTTCAAGTACGGCGAGTTCATGCTGCCCATGCTTATCGTGGCGGCGATGATCAACCTCGGGATGCTCGGCGTGTTCTCGCTGCGCATCGTCTTCCTAGTGCGCGCTGAAGGTATCGCGCCGGGAACTGTGGGCGGCCTGATCAGCCTCGCCAGCCTGGGCGGCCTGCTGGGCGCCGTGCTCGCGTCCCGGGCCGTCGCCCGCTTCGGCAGCGCACGCACCTACGTGGGGGTCAATGTCGTGACCGCGCCGTTCATGCTGCTGCTGCCAGCCAGTGGCCCTGGCTGGCAGCTGGCACTGTTCACGGTGGGATCGTTCGTGGTCATGCTCGGCGCCACGATGTCGGGCACCGTCACCGCTACCTTCCGCGTGAACTACATACCGGCGCACCTCCTGGGCCGGGTCACGGCGGTCTCCCGGTTCGTCATCTCCGGCACCGTGCCGCTCGGCGCAGCCACTGCCGGCGTCCTGGCGACAGCCTTCGGGGTCGGCGTCGCGATGTGGGTGTTGGCCACCTTCTTCGCCGTCTCCCCGCTGCTCCTGCTCGCCACCTCAATGCGCAGCATGCGTGACTTCCCGGCCCTCCCCAGCCAGCCTCCCGGTATGCAGCAATGATGATCAACTTCGCTGAAGCATGAAAAAAGTTGCGCCTGACCTGCGAGGATTCGAGTACCGCGTCCGTCTCCAGCGCAGAAACAGGTGCACCTTTCTTTCGAACTCGAGACTTTTCTCCACCGGCCAGCGCAACCCGGCTGCGGCGATCAGGCGGGGCTGAGCACCGGGCCGGCCTGCGGGGACGAAGCAGTAGTGGCAGGCCAGCTCGCTGGTCCTGCGGTGGTTGCGGACCAGCAACGACGATCTGCCCGAATACTGGCGCCATCACCTCGGCCAAGAACATCAACGCGTCCACGGCCGACACGACTACGAGCTCATCGCCTGATCAGCTCGGTCCCTCAGAAAGAGCCGCACCCATTTGCGTTCGGCGCGTTGTGTTCGCATGCGCTGGCCGTACATCTGCTTCTGGGTGCGCTGCGAGCTGACGTCGTAGGCCACCTCGACGCGTATTGTCCAAGCCGTCGAACGCCATGCGCGAGGTCCCGGCGAGCGGAATCAGGAGTTCGCCGGCCATGAAGTCGGCTTCCTCTTCTGTTTCTCGTCGACCTGGCGCTTGTGCTCCTCCCCTGAGGTTCACGTTGGTGGCCGAAACGACGCGGATCTGAATCCCGGCACCGCGCTGCAGTCTTTCATCGCCAGGGAACACGCCTTACGTGCCTGACAAGATCATCTCACTCTGACCTGCTGGAAGAGGCCAAGAACCCCAGATAACCATCGAGTTCTTACCTGGCGAAAGCTCAAGAGGGCGGATTGGCGGCAGCGGTGTTCGCCGCGGTGGCGACGCCGCGCATGGCGACGTCGAGACCCTGTCGCGTCGCTTCCAGGACCTGCTGCGGCCTGTCGCCGTGCTTCATGCTGACCAGCCGGGTGACGTTGGCGGCGCCCAGCAATGCGCCGATGATGCCTGCGGCGATGATCCGGTCGAGCCGGTCGGGGTAGGCCGCGTGCAGCGCTTCGGCGAGTCGCAGCTGGGCGTCCTGCAAGTCATGCATCGTTCGGGCCTGCAGCTCCGGCACTGTCAGGATGAGCCGCACACGCAGCGAGTAGGGGATCGCGGTGACCTCGTCGCTCTCGCCGTTGAGGTCGGCGAATGAGGTGATGAGCTCTTGCCCGAGGCGTGCCAGCAGGTCGGCCGGCTGCTCGTCTGGGCCGCGCTCGGAGATCACCCTCAGGGCGGTGTCCAGGCGCTGCCGGTCGCCGGAGAAGAGGATGTCCTCCTTGCCGCCGAAGTAGTTGAAGAGCGTCTTGGTGGAGACCTCGGCCGCCGCCGCGATCTCCGCGACCGTGGTCTGCCCGTATCCCTTCTCCGCGAACAGCCGCGCCGCGGCCGCGACCAGCGTGCGGCGCGTGGACTCCTTCTTGCGTTCCCTCAGGCCCAGCGTCTGCTCCATGGCCATACTCTACATGGAAGGCAAGTTTACATGCCAGGGAAAATTTAACTAGGTTGCAAATATCCTTCGTGTGTAGTTTTATGGCTCGTGTTCACCCGGCCCACCCAGCCCGCGAACCGGACATCGTTCGTTTCCGCATGTCGCTGCCCGCACGGCCAGCGGCGTCGAAGCAAGTCGTCCTGGTCACCCCCGGACGCTGCGGTCCCATTGACCTCGGCGCCCGGTGGTCTCCACCGAACCGCGATCGCCCATCGCCGGTGAAGATCCAAGTGGGACGCCCCTGGGCCGTCTCGGCCGGCCACATCACGCTCCTGCACCTGATGCAACCCCTTAAGCCCGCAACGGCTGAGAAAGGAAAGGGATAACGCCCATGTCCATCGAAGAGACCAAGGCCATTGTCCGTCGCTACCTGGCCGGTGGCAGACAGAACTGGGAAGCGGTCGTTGACCTCGACCGGATGCGGGTCGTCGACACACCCGGCATGCCCGACACCGACGATTGGGAGATCCTTCTCGCACACGGCGAATCGGACAACCCACGGGAGTTCTTCGAGAACCTGAGCGGAGGCGTCCAGGACATCATCGCCGAAGGGAACAAGGTGGTCGTGCGATGGACCATGAACGGCACGGCCAAAAAGCCCTTCAAGCACCCTCTCCTGGACGTCACGATTCCGGTCGGCACCACAATCGCGCGCAGGGGAATCAGCATCTTCACGCTGGACGCGGGAAAGGTCATCGAGGAACGGACCTACGAGGACCGGCTGGGCGTGCTCGAGCAACTCGGCTTGGCGCCGACCGCCCCGTGAACGGCGGCGCCTGACGGCACCGGCCGGCGAGCTCGACCGGCGCCTCGTCCGCCCGCTCGGCATGACGGGAACCTACCAGGCCACCAAGCCCCCGCAGGGTATCAAGGGCCCGCACGGGCACGGCTACTACCCCGACTCCACCGGCACCCTGCGCGACGTGCACCGCTTCAACGCCAGCTGGGGCAACGGCGCCGGCGGCGTCGTCTCGACCACGCAGGACGTCAGCACCTTCCGGCGGGCCTTCGACCAGGGCAGGCTGCTGCCGCCGTCGCTGCAGGCGGTCCTCACCGGCACCCTGCGCGCAGCAGGGCACGGGCCTGTGCGGAGGAAAGCTGAAAGGCCAGATGCTCGGCGGCTCGGCACCCGGCCTCACCACACTGACCTTCTCCTCGGCCGGCGGCCGGCAGCAGTTCGCCATCTCCATCACGCGGAGCACCGTCGACGACAACGCCATTGTCCCCGCGGTGATCAAAACCGTCGAAGCCGCCCTCTGCCCGACGGCTTGAGCCCTGCCCCACGGCTTGATGCCTACTCGACGCGTCCGGCCTGGTAGGCGCAGCACCGACGCTAACTCGTCGGCCAGGTCGGGGAAGGCGGCCACGACGCCGCTCGACCGCTTGGCCAGATCGGTCTCCATGCGACTTGCCCATCAAATGCCCAGAAAAGGACCAGGCTTGATTCTCAGAAACCCTTGTTACTGAGACGGCCCGCCGGCAGGAGAGCGGCCGCGTGTATGGGTGACAGCGTGATCTTCGTCCCGGCGAGGCTCCCAAGCGTCTCCGCCGTAATCACTCGTGAGCGGGCCATTCCTCGGCCAGGAGCGCGTATGAGAGACCGTCGAGCCATCCCTTGGTGCGGTGGAGTGAGTCTCTCACCGTGTGCTGTTCGCGGCGCATCCCGACCCGCTCCATCAGCCGCCACGAGGATTCGTTGTCGTAGAAGCAGTCCGCGTGCAGGCGGCGCAGGCCAAAACTCTTGAAGGAGATGTCGATGAGGGCGCGTACCGCTTCGGTGGCGTAGCCCTTGCCGCCGTAGGAGGGATCGAGCGTCCACCCGAGCTCTCCTTGTACGCTTTCCGCCTGGTCAGCGACCTCTTCCTGGGCCCAACCGTCCTGGACCTTCAGTGTCAGGTCGCCGATCACCCGGCCGTCCAGTTCGACGATGAGCAGATCTACGAGCCGCTCCTCGCGGAGGAAACGCTCACGGTAGTCGCCGTAGGTCACTGTGGCGGCCGCGACCCATTCGTGAGTCTCCGGCAGCTGCCGGAAGGCCCAGGTCGCGTCCAGGTCGTCGGGGGCAGCCCGGCGCAACAGCAGCCGCTCGGTGGAAATCGGCCAGTCCAGCGTGTCAAGAGGGTGACGCATGGGCCCTCATACTGACAGCGGGCTGTGGTGATACACAAACGGATTACTGCGGACGACGTCTCCGACAACGACGCGGCGATCGCCCTACAGGAACCGACAGGACACCGAAGCGACCAGGGCTCCCGGAAACCCGCGTCCTGAAAATCAAGTGGGCCCGGAGGCCGGGGCGGGATTGGTCGGGTGTCACAGGGCGGGCGGGGTCGTCGGCTCCGTCTGGGGGGGGCGTGGCGGAGGGCGTCGGCGACGGCGTACCGCGAAGCTCGGACGAGCAAGGCGCGTTCAGATCAGTCGGTTCGAAGACGACCTCGGGAATCAGTGCAGAGGACTTCAGAAACCGACACGCGAAAACGGTCAACCTCCGGGAACGCCGTCTCATATAGGTGGTCCGGTGAAGGGGAGCTCAACGGTATGCCCGTGCGTTCCATCTGCGATCAGGGATTCCGAAGACGTACGTGACAATGGCCGCTTCTCCCGTACGTGAGCGATCATGACGGGCGTGCTGAGCAGGCGATCCACTTCCCCGGCCGCCGCGCGACTCCGGCACGTCATCCGGTACATCGTCCCAGCCCACGGTTCCGCGCGGTGGCTGGCGTGAGTGCGGCATCGCAGGTCCCCGCGCTGCGCGACGGGACACGTGACGCTCATCGCGGTCGCCTTCCTGGCCACGCCGCGCACAGCCAACGCCAACACTCCCCGCGCCTCAGCCCTCGACCGCGTCATCGCCTGCCTTCGCCGAACCCCCTGGGCACGCCTTCGATACAACATGCCTTCAAGACCGGTTAACGTGCCTGACAAGATCATATCGCTCTGACCTGCGAGAAGATGCCAAGAACCCAAGATAGCCATCGCTACCACGTCGAACATGCCGAGAACCTCGCAGCCGAGGGTGGCGGAACATGGAAGACCTACGCTCTTGGCGATCACACAAAGTGACAGATGGATCCGCTCGGCCGGAGAACTCAGATCAGTCAATCAACGGCCCCTGCCAGTTGGCGAAGCGTGTTCGCTGGTCAGTCATATCCGCACGGGAAGATCACGGCAGAGATGCTGGTCGTTCCCCTGCCGGAAACGCGAACCAAGATCCACTCAATGTTGCATCTGGCCGGGCCTCATTCCGGATGGATCGTCACTACGTTCCAGCGTGCTGGCATGCCGTCGCCATGGCACGCCACTGCGGTCGCTGACCTGCCGCAATCAGCATGCCTCCACTGGGGACGAGCCCTATGATCAGGTTCGTCCTGATCGTTGAAATTCGGAGAAGATGTCAATCTCATGCGCCGTGCCATGGTCCTTCTGGGTGGCGCCGCCCTCGCCCTCGGCGCGTTCGTCCTCTTCTATCGGGGCCCGGGACAACCGTTCATCCGCGGTTACGTGAGTGACGTCGCCGCCACCATGTTGGTCTACGCGTTCGTGGGGCTGCTGTGGCGCACCACCGCCGCACGTCGCACCCTGGCCACGGCCGGGATCGCCGCTGCCGTCGAGTTCTACCAAATAGTCGGCATGACCCCGCCGGGCATCGGCGGTGTCCTGGTCGGCGCGTTCCCCGACCCATGGGACCTGGTCGCCTATGCCATCGGTGTGGTCGCGGCCTTGCTCTGGGAACGCCGAGTGGTCCGATCCGGCGCTCAGACCGGTTGACTCTCCGTGACGTTCCAAGCCCTCGGCAGGAGAACTCAGGTCACTTGATAACGGCCCCTGCCAGTACCGGCCCCCAAGAAGCGCGGTAGGCCTAGTACTCCAGTGACACTTCGCGATCATGGTTCGGATCTGCGCTGGTAGTGGCAGTGCCGGGCGGTGGCCTGGTGGCGTCGGCGCCAGTCTGACCAGCGCAGAAGATCCGCGACGGAGCGGTGCCG
>NZ_JBQQCB010000103.1:0-39619 GCF_052246675.1 Nonomuraea sp. KM90
CAGCCCCGAGATGGCTGCCAGCCGCCGGTTGATCGTCGTGGCGGCGTACTGATCCATCCGACGGCCCGACAAGGTGACCACGTTCGGGCCGCCGCGACGCCCGGGAACCTTGGCCTCGCGACAGGCGTGCAAGAACTTCAGCAGCGTCTCGGTCGTCACCTCGCCCAGCGACACGTCCTCGCTCGCCAGCCAGCGGCAGAACGCCAGCAGGTCATAGCCATAGGCGCGAACGGTCTTGGGCGAGTAGTTCCGGTCGGCCAGATACGCCAGATACTCATCGACCAGGACGAACTGCCCGGCGGACGGTCCTGCCAGTATCCAGCTGCCCTCACGCTCTTCCAGCCGGAGTCCTTGTTCGATCACGAGAACAGATGTATCCGCGATGACCCCATCCGACCAGGAGGTACCAGATCACGGCGTGTCGCTGACCTGGGGAAACAATCGCATTAGCCGGTTAAGAGGGAGTCCCCGCGCGAGCCGACCGAGCTGACTGCGCCGGCGTCGGCGAGTCGGTCGGTGTAGCGGATCGACAGATATTGACAGCCGCGGTCGGAGTGGTGCACCAGCCCGTCCAGCGTGTCGGCCTGGCCGCCGCGATGCCAGATCGCCATCTCCAGCGCGTCCAGCGGCAGGTCGGTACGCAGATGGTCGGTCAGCCGCCAGCCGACGATCATCCGGGAGAACACGTCGATGACGAACGCGGCGTAGACGAACCCGGCCCAGGTGTGGATGTAGGTCAGATCGGCCACCCACAGCCGGTTCGGCGCCGGCGCGGCGAAGTGCCGCTCGACCAGGTCGGCCGGGCGCGGGCACAGCGGCTCGGCGATGGTCGTGCGGCGCTTGTGATCGCCACGGACCGCGCCGGACAGCCCTAACCGGCGCATCAGCCGGGCAACCGTGCAGCGAGCCACGGCCACGCCCTGGCGGTTGAGCGCCTTCCACATCTTGCGCACCCCGTACACCTCGAAGTTGTCGTTCCACAGCCGGATGATCTCGGCCGACAGCTGCTCATCGCGCCGCTCACGGGCCGAGCGCGGCCGGTTCCTGGCCGCGTAGTACGTCGCCGGTGCGAGATCGAGCACCTGGCAGATCGGCTCGACGCCGAATTCCTCGCGGTGGGCGTCGATGAAGGCCACTATCTGGGCGGTCGGGGGTCGAGTTCCCGGGCGAAGAAAGCAGCCTTAGATTCAAAGAGTCAAGGCAACACATTGGGCCGGGGTTCGGTAGCCGAGACACTTGCGGGGACGGTTGTTCAGTCGGGCGGCCAGGGCGTCAAGGTCAGCTTGGCTGTACAGGCTCAGATCGATGCCTTTCGGTAAGTACTGCCGGATTAGTTTGTTCGTGTTCTCGTTCGTGCCCCGCTGCCACGGGCTGCGCGGTGCCGCGAAGTAGACATCGACGCCGGTCGCTTCGGTCAGCAGCCGGTGGCCGGCGAGTTCCATGCCGCGGTCCCAGGTCAGAGTGCTGAGCAGGCGAGCATCCATCCGTGAGAACGCCTGCTGCAGAGCGGGGATGACCGTCGTGGTGTGACGGCTGGGTAGCGCGATCATGGTCAGGTAGCGGGACTTGCGGTCGACCAGCGTCGCGATCTGACTGTTCTTGGCTCCGATGACGAGATCGCCTTCGAGGTGGCCGAGCTCGGTTCGGGCGTTGGCTGCCTCAGGCCGTTCCTCGATCGGCCGTGCCCCGGTGATCTGGGAACGCCACTGGCCCTTGACCGTGTTCTTCTTGTTCTTGCGGATGGGACGGTGTGTGCGCAGCTTGGTGCACAGCTCACGTGGGATCAGTTTCCACCGGGTCGTGTAGATTGCGCGGTAGATGCTTTCGTGGCTGATCCGCATGACCGGGTCGCTGGCGTGCATCAGCCGCAGATGCCCCACGATCTGCTCCGGGGACCACTCGTTGTCGAGCAGTTCGATCACCAGCTGGCGCAGCACCGGGTTGTTCTGCAGGGCGGACGGTTTTGGGCGGCGTGCCTGCTCTTGAGCGCGTTGCTCGGCGGCGAGCGCACGGTACTTCGCCCGGCCGCCGTTGCGGGCGACCTCCCGGCTCACCGTGGATGCCGGGCGGCCGATCGACACGGCGATCGAACGTAGTGAGGCTCCAGCCTCGAGGCCGCGAGAGATCGACTCCCGGTCCTCGGCGCTCAAACGGTCGGCCCGGCGCACCCGCTCGGCCGGCGCGATGCCGCCATGATGCTTCAGCACCGTGAAAACCGACCCCGGAGGCTTGCCCAGGGCCCGGGAAATCACGCTGATGGACTCACCCGCGCGCCACCGCCGCCACAAGTCCTCTTTCATCGCGTCCGACATCCCCGGCCGACCCATCCGAACCACGATCCACCCATCCACTAGCAGTGTTGCGTTGATCGTTTGAATCTAAGGCCGCCGACTTCAAGATCTCATTCGCCCGGCGCAGCTCACGGACCTCCCGCTCGAGCTCGGCGATCCGCTGGGCATCGGCCGTCGAGGTGCCCGGCCGCTGTCCTCCATCGACCTCAGCCTGCCGGACCCAGCCGCGCAACGCCTCGCGGTGCACGCCGAGCTGCTGAGCTACCCGGGCGATGGCACCCGGCGCATTACCGGTCTGCTCGCGGACCTCAAAGACCATCCGAACCGCGCGCTCGCGCACTTCCTGCGGGTACTTCCTGGGGGCTGGCATCGTGTGTATTTCTCCCTTCCGCCAGCACGATCATGCTGGCTTCAGGGTCTCCAAGAAAGTCGGAGCGGTTCAACCCAACCCGGCGAGGAACCCCTGGCCGAGACCACCGGACCGGTGATCAGGACCGACCAGAGCTTCACCGCCGCCGCCTGGCTACGTTGGAGCGACAAGGAAGGCGACTACACCGTCCTTGAACAGAAGGGCACCCACCAGGCACCCTTCCGGCTCGGCAACACCGCCGACCACGGCCTGGTGTTCACCCTCACCAGTGCCGACACCACGAACGCCACGGTGGAAGGTGTGCTGTCCGGCGTCGAGCCTCCGGTCGGCGAGTGGTTCCACCTGGCCGGCGTATACGACGCGACGGCCAGGACCGCCTCGCTGTACCTCAACGGAACCCTCGTCAAGAGCGCGCCCGTAAGTTTCGCCACGTGGAACGCCGACACCGCCATGAGCTTGGGCAGCAGGGTCAACGGCGATCTCGATGAGGTTCAGATCTATCAGCGACCTCTCAGCGCCGCCGATGTCACCGTCGTGGTGACGTCGATCATGGCTCCCGCTCCTGTTGTTGCGCCGGCGTTGCAGAATGAAGCAGCAAAGGCCCTGGCGGCGGCTGTGCCGGGTTCGTTCGACTACCAGCGCATCAGTCTGCAGACGTGCCAGGTCAGCCCCGGCGAAACCGGCCATGCGGAGTATGATGCTCGCATTCGAGAGCTGTCCTACAATTCGTGCTGGTCGTCCTACCTCTACATCCAGGACTACGAGGAGGACGATTCAGACGGAAAGATGAAGAAGTCCTTCTGCAAAGGCCTCTTCGGGAAGAAGGGCAGTGTTCTCGCGCGGATCTGCAGCCGAGCGAATCCGTTCGACGACAACCACGCTTTCCGGTTCCGTGCCACCACGGTCATCCACAGCTACCTGGGCAACTCGACCGGGGCCGGGGTGGTCGGCGGTGCTGGAACCGGTATCAAACCGTCGGATATGAAGGTGTTCATTCAGTTCGACGACTTTGCGGTCGTCGACGGGGACGGGCGCGTTGTCATCCCCGCGTCGCAGCTCAGCGACATACCGATCGCGGCAAGGGTGCGCGCCGGCGCGGAGGGTCTGGAAGACGGCGACTGCGAATCCGGCCCGGACAGGAAGAAGGACATCACGGACTGGATCCCCAGCCCGTACCAAACCTTCGATGTTCGAGCCACGATCGACCCCTCGAGCGTCTTCATCTGCAGGGTCAAGCCATACGTCGTGTTCTATGAAGAGCTCCTCGGAATGGAGACCGAATACCTCGAGCTTCCCCTCTGGAGCCAGGAGGTCATAGGCCAGGACGGCAAGCCGATCGGGGTGTTCCGCAAGGGAAGCGGGCAACCTCAGGGCTGGAAGCGGTTCATCCCGAACTTCCGGTGCGACAACCTGCCCTTCGGCGCCAGCGATCCGAACAGGGAGGATCGTCGCGGCGGCTGCATTAACACCAGAGCGAAGCGCGTATTCGTCATGTCCTATAGACGCAACCCCGAGTTCGCGGAGGTGATCAAGCACATTGATGATGTCTTCACCCCGGGATTCGCGCCTCCCTGGCCACCATATAGGCCGGGGTGGATCTGGGACACGCCTTCACTGGTGCCTCCAAAGAAGCCGCTCGGCAATGAGCAGGACAAGAAGATAACCGTCGGGAACTGGGCAGCCAAGGGTGACCCGCTGACAAAGCTCCAGCCCAACACCCAGGACGTCAACAGGATGCGCTTCTCAAAGATCAACATGCTGATGGATATGGGGGAGCCGGACGAGAAAAGATGGCTCATCCCCGCAAACAATCCAAGACATGCCATCTACATCAACTACTGCAAGTACTACATGCCGGAAAAATATAACGAGCCATGGCGGGCCGACAAGCTACCCATAGGAGGACCTAACAGTTGTGACGAGTATCCGTTCGCCTCAGCCAAGGAGGGGGCCGGCACCGCCCAGGGCAGGTATTCGCTGCGAGCCCTGAACAAGACCCACAACACTAGACAGGGATCCAGGATGAGAGTCTGGCAGGACGAATACAGAGTCGGCACAGGTAACTCGTTCTGGGTGCTCATCGAGCCCTAGGGTCTGACGACAAAAGAGGCCGGGAGAGGGCTCTGAATGGGCGAATTGCCGATTCAGAGCCCTCTCTCGACCTTTCCCGCGATGAATCTGGAGATTTTATGACTTTTCTTCCCGCCCAAAACCAATTACAGCTCCTGGAGACGTACGGGCTCGACACGCGGTTCGGCGCTCAGTGGGTCAGCATCGCGGACGGCCACGAGGTGGCCCGGCGACTGGGCTTCCCGGCCGGGACAGCAGAGAGGTGCGACTTTCAAACTGCCATACGGTCATACGACCCCTTGGGCCCCGCGCAGCGCGTGTGGATCACCCCGCATGCGCCCGGCTGGTCCCACGCCCTTCTCCTCAGTGGCGGGCAGGCTTCATCAGCACAGGAGCTCAGCCGCCATGGCCGGCGCGTGTTCGAGATCTCCTACGTCGGCGGGATCGAGGAACTCGACGAGCCGGTCTACACCCACGATGGCGAGTACAAGGACATCTTCGATGAGTCGGAGTTCGGCGCTCATTGGGCTGACTTGCCGTACGACAACACCACGCCTGTGCCGGAATTGGTGGAGCAGCTTCTGATCGTCATCGGGAGAATCACCGGACGGTTCCTCGATGAGAACTGGACCACATCGGAGGGGCTGTTGTGTGACATGCCCTGACCCCAAGCAGATTCCTGGGACGGTTCCGCTGTTTCGATGACTGCACCGATTGCGGTTGGAACTTCATCGACGTTCTTCGCGACCGGCTCATCCCGCTCGGCGGCCTTGAGGTCGGGCAGGTCGCGTCCTCGGAGTCGGAGCGGTGTAAAGGCTCAACGTGGTAGGTGCCGTGGAGCGATCCTAGGCGGCCACCGTGTCGGGTGTCGATTCGGCCGTCGTGGTGGTGCTCGGACGAAGCTGGGCGGGCGGGTGAAGCAGGCACGGCGCAGGTCTTTGAAGGACGCGCAGGCCCTTGCTGGTTATGGCGAAGCCGCGCCAGCCTCGCGCGGTCCGGTCCAGCACCGCCCACACGAGGGAGACGCAGGAGGTCTCACCGGGGAAGTGGCCGATGACCTTGACCGACGCCAGCGACCGCGAAATCGCCGTCTACACCGAAACCATGACGATCCTGAAAGAGCATAAGAAGCGCCAGACCAGCGAGCGGCTGGCTGCGGGCAAAGACTGGATGGACTCCGGGCTCGTTCTCACAGACGAGCTCGGCCGACCGCTGCACCCGCAGCAGGCTACCGACCGCTTCCTGAACCGCGCCGGGTTTCTTGGAGACCTTGGTGTGCCCCGGGTTGAGTGGAGGTTACGTACGTATTCGGCACGATCAGGCTGGCTGTGTTCGCTCCATGCCGCGCGGCCGGAAGCGGGTACCGGCGAACGTGGCGGCCTAAAATGTGGCCCGACCTGGGAAAACGCCATCAAGATCATCCCGTATATATCCCCTGATCATGGCCTTACGGCTGCATGCGGGCACCGTCAGCTGCCTATCAAGGTCACAAAACAAAAGACCTGCGGCTGTGAAACCGCAGGTCAGGGGCCTGGAATGCCGATCTAGGTGAGTGCCCCCGGCAGGATTCGAACCTGCGGCACCCGCTTTAGGAGAGCTCGAGTCGAACGGTGTCCGGTTTCTCTGCTAGCGGGCCACATGTGATTATTGTTCTTCCTGAATTGGCTCCTCAGCAAAGACCTGCCCTGTCCGTCGCTGGGCGGATGTTTGCACTGGTGGAGGCGATACTCCCGGTAGAAGCCTTGCAAGGTGCTCCCGCTCTGCAAATGCGGGTCTCCCCACCAGCCACCACCAAGGCACCGACGCGCACGCCGACCGCTACTCCGGCTACCAGGCGCTCTGGTCGTGTGACCGGTTCATAGGCTGCCACCTCCACGCTCGTTACCCACAAGGGAGTGGCGTGGAGCACTGCCCTGCTGGCGCCGTTGGTCGATGGTCCTGGTGAGAGCGGCTGAGCGCTCATAGCTATGGCCTGGGGGCCATCCAGTCCGATCTGGGAGTCGGGAAGACGGTTCCGCCCTCAAGTCCACATCATGGGCCCGTCATCCGACGGATCCAGCGCGGTGAGCGGCTTGCCCAGCCTGCCCGTCAGATCGGCGATCACCAACTCGGTGAGGGTGCCGGGAAAGGTGTGCCGGTCGAATTCGATATCCCAGACCATCGTCCACCGGTCGGGGTCCGGATCACTGGTGTCCCACCAGATGAAGTCGCGGCCCTCGGTGTCCGCGCACCACAGCAGCCCTCCTGGAGCGGGATGCACGGCCATCGCCTTGTCTGCGTTCCGGTCGAGATACCCGGCTCGCTGTTCGTGCTGCTCCTGCAGCTCCTCCGGATGCACGATTGAGATGCCGTTGATTCCGATCATCCCGTACCTCTCGAACAACCGTTTGTAGTCGCTCGGCAGCCGTAAGCCGAGCGACCGCTCGATCCCGGCCCAGTCACAGGTGTCGGAACTGGCCGGTTGCTCTCCGATGATCGTCGCCAGCTGCGCCAGCGTGTCCCGCGCTCCTCCCTCCGCGGGTACGGCGGCTTCGACGCCCGGCGGGAACAGCACGCGCGGACGCGGCACCGCCGGCAGCGACAGCACCGGCAGATCCAGCCGTCCGTCCAGCCACCGGTCCAGAAACTCCGAGGCGCTGTACGGCAGCCGCTGCCACCCCACACCGTCCGCGTCGAGCAGCACCACCGGCCACTCGGCCGTCTTGTCGCTGACGGGAAGCCACCAGCACGTCTCGCCCCCGTCGAACATCCCCCACAACCGCAGCCCGCCCGGCTCGGGCGCGATCGGCGACGGGACGACCCGTTGCCCCGCGGCCCGCCGCGTACGCAGCCGCGCGCTCACCACGGCTTCCTCCGCATCCAGGTCGAAGCCCGCCGGCGCGCCTGGAGCGAGCAGCCGCAGCACGCCCGCCAGCCTGCCCACGCCGTGCTCGCCGACCAGCGCGGCATAGTCTTCGGGCACCCCCGTGGCCGCCGCGACCCTCGCCGCCTGCCCTACGACCTCGACCGCGAGCGGTACTCCCGGGAAGGAGGTCCTCTCTGGTACGTCCTTCAGCGCGAGCGGGGCGAACCTCCAGGCGTACGGAGGTGACACCGCGGGCAGGGCCTCTCCCAGGCCAAGGCCGTCGCGTACCCGCGCGGCGAGCACCTCTGTCATGGGCGCGTCCACCAGCTGCCACCGCTCATCCCGCCACTGCTGGACGAAGACCCTGGTCGGCCACTGGTTCGGGTCAGCGGACACCGAGGTATCCCAGAAGTAGTACTCGCTGCCGCGCGACTCACCCCACACCAGCAGCCCGCCCGGTTCGGGATGAAAGGCGAACGGGTGAGATGGCGGATCCGTGCCGCGGATGCTGCGCTGCAGCCCCTGCCGGTCGTCGAGCTGCCGGAAATAGCCGCCGCGCCCGGAGCGATGGGGCACCACGACCCAGATCCACTCCCCGGCCAGCACGGGCCCGTACCTCTCCGCGAACGCCTTGTAGTCGTCGGGAAGCCGGAGACCGAGCCACCGCTCGACGCCGGGCCAGTCGATGGGGAAGGGATCAGAGGGCGGCGGGCCGATGACGGCAGCCAGGGTGGCAAGATCCATATCTGGATTGTGCTGCACCACATGCCCGCCTTTCGACCCGCCTACAGTGAGATGCCTTCCTAGCCACGTTCCCGATGTCTCACGCCGCGGCAAGCTGCTTGAGGAGTTTCGCGACGTCGTCCCACTTGGCTACGGCATCAGGCGCGGGAAAGAACGGATAGGCCGGGGTCAGCGGCTTGTTCGTCAGTGTGCGCAAGGTCGCGAGGCAGGCTTCCGCGAGTTCGTTGAGTCCGCGCCCGCGAAGCGGATCAAGGTTGACGCACAGGGCCCGATTCTTCGGGTAGAGCTGCGCGATACGCAGGTCGTTCCGGCCCGAGACGATGACGCCTGCGGCGGTGTGGGTCAGGATCAGATCTTCCTCGTCGGCCCACTGCTCGAGCAGGGTCCAAAGGGTGCGGACGTCTTCGTTCGCCTGGTCGCGAAGTTCGCTCAGGCTCGGCCGCGCGACGACGGACTTGGCGGAGGCGGCCGCGGTGCGTCCGTACACGGCCGGGACGAGGGTGCGCCATCCGTGATTTTCCGCGACGTACTGCTTGACCTCTACCGCGAGAACCTCCGCGGGGTTCATCTGCTCGTTGAGGAACTCCACGATGCGGCGGAGATCGTCGGGGATGGCGTCGGCGACGAAGACCAACCTGATCTTGCCTGCTCGCAGGTTGTCACCGACCTTGGCGAAGAAGGACTCCACGGTGACTGTGTCGTCCTCGCAGAGCTGAGCGACCATCTCTTGGGGATCCCGGCCGGACTCGCGTTGGGTCTGCTCGAACTGTGCCTGAAGGTTGAGCACGGGCCAATAGAGGACTCCGTTGGCGGCGTAGTCGAGCATCTGGCCGACGACCTCGCGGCGGATGCGGCTGTCGCTGGCCCGCTTGACCTCGACCAGGGTAGGGATCCCGTCCTGGTCGACGAAGAGGTGATCGAGGCTCCAGCGTCCGCCGCCTCCGTCGCGGTCGGGGACACCGGCCTCCCGCCGTACCAACAGCCAGCGGCGAGGATCGCCTGGCGTCATCTGCCCGCCCGCCAGGAGGTCCGGGTGAGTGGCGAGCAGTTCCTGAAGAACCTCTTCGGCCTCGTAGGGTGCCAGACGCATCGCGAGGAGGCGACCGGACTCGTCGATGTGGAACATTCCGTCGCTGTTCATGGCCGTCCTCCAGCCAGTCGGTGCGGGGGTTGGTCGATGGTGCTCTCAGCGGTCTGGGTACGTCGGAGAGCCGGGCGGAAGCACGAGTTTCGGAAGATCGCGGGCGAGTACGTTGAAGTAGCGCTGCGTCGACCACGACGCCCGATCGCCGATGACGTAGAGGCGCTCCTTGGCGCGGCTGACCGCCACGTTCAGCAGGTTCGGCCGCTTGGCGGCCCAGGCCTTGGCGCCTGGCCGTTGCGGATCGCCGCCCAGGACGAGGATGACCACCTTGGCTTCCTTGCCCTGGGCCGTGTGCACCGTCCCTGCCTCCACGCCCGGATAGCGCGGCGCGACCTGCTGCATCCCGCGTACGACGTCACGGAATGGGCTGATCACGAAGATGTCCTCCGGCGCGACCCTGTCGCGGGCGAGCCGGGCCAGGATGCGCTCCAGCGCGGCCCCCTCCTCGGGGATCCAGTGTCCGCTGGATCCAGCTCCGACCACGTCGATCCACACACTCTCCGGCAGCTCGATCGATGATGCGGCGATCTTGCCGTAGACCATGAGTCCGTCATAGGCGATGGTGTTGGAGATGCCGAACATGGGCTCGTCGCAGCGCCGGTGGACGCGCAGCGGGGCTCCGACCCAGACGGGAGCGTCCTCTCCAGGCAGATACGTGCCGTACGCGTTCGTATGATCGGCCAGCTGCTGAACCGAGGTACGTCCCGGCAGCCAGTGCTCCTCCTGGACGCCGAACGTGCGGCGTAGTGCCTGTTGGGCGGCGAATGGCAGCGTCACCACCGGCTCCAGTTGCAGAGGATCCCCAACTGCCACCACCCGCCGTGACCGCCAGATCGCGCCCGCCGCGAGCTGTGGCGCGGCCTGGCCGGCCTCGTCGATGAACAACCAGCCCAGTGCTCCCTGCGTCAGGTGCGAGAACACGCGGTCGAAGGAGGCGAAAGTGGTGGAGACGACCGGGACCAGGAAGAACAGGCTCTGCCATGCTGCTCGTACCGCCTCCTCCGGGGCGTCACGTGGCACTTCGCCGGTGACGACGTCCATGGCGGCCTGCAGGCTTCTGCGCATCCGCGTCGCCTCGGCCCGGAGGAACGCCTGGTGCAGGCGGAGGGCCTCCACGAACAGGTCGGTACGGGCGTGGTTCCAGGCCTCGTCGGTCCACAGCGTCTGACTTTCCCGGTGCTCCTCGTCGGTCCACCAGCGCTCGTCCGGGAAGAACCGCCCGAGCCGCTCCTGCTGGACGGCCAGCCGGGACTGGAGCTCGGCCAGCCGGGACCGGGCGCTGTGCAACTCGGCACGCAGGGAGTCGCGCTCATGGGAGATCTGCGCGGCGGCCTGGCGAAGTCCTTGCGATCGCGCGGTCGCGGTGCCGAGCGCGTGCTCAGCACTCTGAACGTCATCTGCCAGGGTCCGGTCCTGCGCATGCCACTCCCGGGAGGCCTTCCCGAGGGTGAAGAGCGCGGTGACTAGGCTGGGCTGGAACTGTTGATGCTCCTGGCGGCTGCGCTTGCGTGCGGTGATCTCCTGCCGGGCCGACTCCTCGAGACGCTTTGCACCGTCGAACTCGCCGCGCAGGGCGGTGAGGCGCTCTTCGGCGGCGGTGATCTGCTTGGTCGCCCGTGTGATGATGCGCTGCTGTACGGGCAGGTCCCGCAAGGCGTCGTGGGCGGTGGCCCGCTCGCGCCGGAGAGCCTGGACGCGTTCGTAGGCGAGGGTGAAGGACTCGACGGCCGTTGCCCATGAGTCCGTCACGGTGCTCTGCCACGCTTCGAAGCTCATCCGCAGGCCGGGCTCGTCGGCGGTGCCGTACCAGGCCTTGCTGACGAACTCCATGCGGTAGGATTTCCTGCCGAGTTTGGCGGCCACCAGGCCCCAGGCGGGTTCGCCGAGCACCCGGCTCGCCACGTCGTCGAAGTAGGCGGCCTCACCTCTCCAGAGTGCGTCGATCGCTTTCTCTCCGGGGATCTCGGTCGTGACGTTCTCCACGGCCCCGTTGTTGGCCGAGGTGACCACCATCTCGAAGCCGGTGAGCTCTTCGCGCCACAGGCTCACCACCCGCCGGAAGTCGCCTGTCTGCCAGCGCATCTCTCCGGTGAACGCGGCCTCGGTGCTGGGCAGCCTGGACAGGCGCAGCGCGCGCTCCACGACGTTGGCCGCGATCAGATCCCTGAGCATCGTGGTCTTGCCAGTGCCCGGAGGCCCGTTGACGGCGAACAATCCCGCCCCCGAGGACAGCTCGGACATGATCGTGTTGACCGCGAACTGCTGGCTCAGCGCGAGTGGCAGGCCCGGCCCTTGGGGCCAACGTCCCGCAGGCACATGTTCGGGTGACACGTGCTCGAAAACCACCTGCGGTTCCTTGCGCAGGTCCGTACGGGACAGCTCCGGAATCCGCAGATAGGCGTCCAAGGCAGCCCCATAGGCTCCTGCCCGGACGGCTGAGGCCACTCGTTCGAGATCGTGGACGATGAAGCTGTTCAGGAAGTCGGTGCTGCCGTCATCGTCGTGCTCGCGCCGGCGCGAGACCTGTACGCACTTGACGAGCAGACCGCCGGGAGCCAGGACCTCCTCCACACCGAACCGGTCGGCCGTGAGCTTCATGAGCGCCCGCAAGTCGTCCTGCCTGAGAGGGCGACCGACAGAGACCCCTTCGTTCCGCAGTTCGGCGGCTCGCTCGTCATGCTCCAGAGCGGCGACGAGTTCCTCGCCGGCGGTCCCTACGCGACCGGCCGCCGCGTCGAAGCCCTTGAGCCAGGCCGGATCCCGGTGGCCGGGGGACACCGTGCGACCTGCCGCCCAGGCGGCACTGGAGAACTCCCACGCTCCCAGCAACGGCCGGCCTTCTTCCGTGACCAGCATGGCGAAGAGCGCACTCGCTCCCTGCGGGGCACGGTCGAAGTTCTCCGGGTCGGGCCCGAACACGTTCTCCAGCAGGACCCGTACCCGTTCGAGCTGGAAGACGCCGCCGTAGACGATGTAACGCCACGTCATGTGCGGCTTGATACGCCTGCGCTGGAGAGGGTGACCGGCCTCCCAGGGAAGCAGGGCGCCGGCCGCCACCTGGAACACCGGCTCCCGCTCGTCCCGAGGATCGACCCTTGGCAGACTCGGCGGGCTGAACAGCTCGCAGGCCCGCCAGAACTCCATGACACGCGCGCGGCTGTCGTTCAGATGGCTCACGGCACTCCTAGCTGAGGGACCGCACGACCTCGTCAGGTCTCGGTACTGGAGCTCTCGGGGCGACCACAGGTTAACGGGACGCCCTGAGAGACGTGGGCAGGATCGCGATGTTGGCCGGCAAGCCGGGATCCAGGCGGCCAGCACGCCGTCAGCGGCCGGGATAGCCACCCGCTCAACCTCGATGCCGTACGTCCGGAGGGCCCTGGCAGCGTTCGCGAGCGCCACTCGCGCCAGCGCGCTGGGCGGTACCCAGCAGTTCTTCCGTGGCCTCCACCATCTTCTCGGTGGTGGCGGCCCCCGGCACCAGGTCGCCGAGGAGATCAGCGACTCGATGGACGATCTACACCTGCCAAGCCAGCCGCACCGCATCGTTCTCATCCCGTATGGCGCCGCGCCTGACGCGTGCGCGCGCCCAAGGTCTCGGGGAGTTGGCGAGGTTCAGCGAACGCGGGTCGATCAGGTCAGGATCGGACACCGTACGCAGCAGGCCGTCCAGCTCACGAGGGCTATAGGGCGCCGTCGGCCAAAGCGAGACGCGAATACCTCGACCGAAAAGATCGTCCTACACTGGCCGATTGTGGACTGGATCGAGCGGGTCGCCGAGATCCGGCGCTGGAGCAGAGGCGGCGAGCGCGCCCCGCACAAACCGCTCCTCCTGCTGTACGCCCTGAGCCACTTCCAGCGGCACGGCAACGGTCCCATTCCGTTCAGTGCCGCCGAGGTCGAGCTGAGGAAATTACTCAAGGAGTACGGCCCGCCCCGCGACACCAGCCCTGGTTACCCGTTCCATCATCTTACGAACGACGGCCTCTGGCTGGTCGACACCCGCCACGGCCCTGGCAGCCCTGGTCCGGAGCTGGGCCGCCTGCGCGAGAGCCAGGCCGCCGGCCGTCTGCATCCCGACCTGGCCCGCGCGCTGGCGGAGGAGCCCGGCCTGCTGGGGCGGATGGTCCGATACCTTCTGGACGCCAACTTCGCCCCGTCCCTGCACACCGACCTCTGCCTGCTGGCGGGCCTGGACCTGGAGACGCTGGAAACCCTCACGGAGACCAAGAAGCAACGCGACCGGGGTTTCCGCGACCGGGTGCTCATGGCGTACGAGTACTGCTGCGCGTTCTGCTCCTACGACGGCTGGCTGGACGGCGCGGCGGTGGGCCTGGACGCCGCGCACGTGCGCTGGTGGGCCTTCGACGGGCCCGACGACGTGGCGAACGGCCTGTGCCTGTGCGCCATCCATCACAAACTGTTCGACAAGGGCGTCCTCGGACTGACCGCGGAGCGCACCATCGCCGTCTCGGCCAGATTCGTCGGCCGCTCGCAGTCGTCCCGTGACATGGTGCTCACCCTGGCCGGCCGACCCGTCCGACAGCCTCAGCCCGGCCTGGAGGTAGTCGAGCAGAATCACATCGACTGGCATAGCCACCAGGTGTTCCGCACGCCCGCCCGCGGCTGAGATCACTGGCTGCGGGATCTGGACGCGCAGCCGGGCCGCCTACGAGCCGAAGGTCCGTAACACCTGACATCGAATTGTCGGAGGGGCAACGTACTGTCACCGGCATGCCCGCCCCGGAACGCTGTACAAGCGGACAGGCGTCAGGCCCCCAAGCATTGCGGGGGATGGCGAAGCTAACCGCGCCGCTACTTTTTGTCAGTTTGACAAAAATCTAGAGTCAGGCGCATGAGCGACGATCGATGGGAGCCGCCCGCCATCTTGCTCGCCGTTGACCTGGTGATCCTCACCTTGCGCGATTCACGCCTGCACGTGCTGCTCGTCGAGCGCGGCATCGAGCCGTACAAGGGCGCCCAGGCGCTGCCGGGCGGCTTCCTGCAACACTCACAAGAAAGTCTCCTCGTCGCGGCTCATCGAGAACTGGCGGAGGAGACCGACCTGAGCGTCGTGACACTCCGGCTGGAACAGCTCGGTGTCTACGACGACCCAGGGCGGGACCCGCGTGGCCGGGTGGTGAGCGTCGCCTTCCTGGCCATCGCCCCAAGGCTGCCCGAGCCGACCGCCGGCACCGATGCCGCCGACGCCGGTTGGCAGCCCACCGATCGGGTGCTCTCCGGCGGGCTGGACCTCGCGTTCGATCACCGGCGCATCGTCACGGACGGCATCGAGCGCGCCCGCGCCAAGCTTGAGCACTCCGCGCTCGCCACGGCCTTCTGCGGGCCGACGTTCACGATCACGGATCTTCAAGACGTCTACGAGGCGGTGTGGGGGATGCCGCTCGACCCGCGGAACTTCTATCGAAAGATCAAGAAAACCGACGGCTTCATCGTCCCGGCCGGTTCGGCGCGCAAGGCCGCGACTGGGCGACCGGCCCGGCTGTTCAGGGCCGGCCCGCGCGAGGTCCTGTACCCCCCGATGATCCGTCCTGTCGACTCGCCGAACGGAAAGGAACCGGCGCAGTGAGCCCTGTTGTGATCCTCACCGCACTAGACCTGGAATACCAGGCGGTCCGGGAAAAGCTGGTCGGCCCGCGTCTGCACCGGCACTCTCAAGGCACCCTCTTCGAGGTGGGTCGGCTGGCGGCTGGACGAGGCCAGGTGGTCCTGGCGCACGTCGGCAAGGGCAATCTTTCCGCAGGGGTGCTGGCGGAACGTGCCATCGCCGAGTTCCGGCCGGCCGCGCTGCTCTTCGTGGGCGTGGCGGGCGCGTTGCACACGCACATCGCGCTCGGCGACGTCGTGGTGGCCACGCACGTGTACGCCTTCCACGGCGGCACCAGCGAGGACGACGGTTTCAAGAGCCGTCCTCGAGTGTGGGAAACCTCGCACGCCGCTGACCAGATAGCTCAGCACCTGCACCGGACCGGCTCCTGGGCCAAGGATCTCGATCCTCGACCGCAGGTGCATTTCGGGCCGATCGCCGCGGGGGAGGTGGTGCTGAACTCCCGGCTTTCTGATCACGCCCGGTGGATCCGCGAGCACTACAACGACGCGCGGGCGATCGAGATGGAGGGCGCCGGCGTGGCACAGGCCGGTCACTTGAACCAGGTGCCCGTCGTCGTCATCCGGGGTATCAGCGACCGGGCCGACGGCACCAAGGAAGCCACGGACCGCGAGCAGTGGCAGCCGAGGGCTGTCGCCAACGCGGCCACGTTCGCCGCGGCTCTGGCCGAGGAGTTGTCCACCGAACGTCCCACGACAAGGAGCTCTGCCATGCCCGAGACGAACACGAATATCGCCCAGGGAAACGCCCACGTGGGAGTGCAGGCGGGCACCGTGCACGGCGGTATCTGGATCGCTCCTCAGACGTCCCGGCAGGCGGAGCTCCCCGAGGCACTGGCCGGATTCCGCTCCCGGCTGTGGCAGGCGTGGGCGGACGGACGTCTGGATGAGGCGACGTACAAGGCGGCCGAGGCGGAGCTCGTCACGGCAGACCAGGCGCTGGAGACGAAGACACCGGACCGCGCGAACACGCTGACGCTGGCGCTGAAGAAGCTGCGCGGGCTCGTCGGTGACGTGGCCGACCTCGCAGCCGAGCTGACCGTCCTCATTGCCCTGGCCCAGTCCCTGTCATGACCGAGCCGGAGCACCGCGTCGAGAACGTGGCCACAGACTCCCACGTCGGAGTGCAGGCAGGGACCGTTCACGTCGATGCCATCTACATGACGACACCGCAGGATCCACCCGAGACCAAGTTCCGGACCGGGGTGTACTTCCTGAAAGGCCGCATGCCCGAACCTGCCCGGCAACTCATCAACGAGGCCATGGCGGGCTACGCCACCAACGAGGTCTACTTCTACTGGTTGCTCGCCATGGTAAGCGGCCGGACACGGCACGAGCTGTCCAAGGACGAGACCGCCCAGCTACGCGACCGGCGCACCACTATGCGGCTCTGGGGCGAGGACCCGTGGCGGGACGGCGTCCGCATCATCGACCGGCTCCTGGAGTCGGCGGGGAAGGCCGAGGAGGATATCCGAGTCGTCGTCAAAGACCTTGACGCGCTCCGCGAACCGCAACGCAGTCTGATCCTGGAGCATCTGGAGCTGTACCTCGACGGCCCGATCGAGAACCATCTGTGGCATCTGGCGCTGACGAAGGCACAGACGGATCAGATGGGCGCTGATCGGAAGGACCGGATCTGGAAGTTCTTCCATCCGGTCCCGGAGAAGCCCCGGCGACGGGAGCCCCGACCACCCGACACGCCTCTGGGGATGCGGGCCCAAGCCGTGACGGCGACGGCTGTCCTAGCCATAGCGGTAGCCCAACTCGGCTACCTGATCATGCAGAGCGGTCGTGTGCTCCTCATGCTCGCCTACCTGCTGGGCATTGCCGGCGCCTATATCGGCATGCGGAACAGCGCGGACTGGCGCTTCCGCGTCGTACGCCGCCGTGCCAAAGACAGGGAGTACCTGGGCCCCGGCACCAAGGCCGAGCGCGGCAGCCTCGCGAAGAAGGCCGAGCACCGGATCAATTACTACTTCGCCAAATACCTCCCTCCCAGAGTGGATCGTGACAACTGGCTGGCCGAAACGGAGGGCATCCGCCGGAGCCTGCGTGACGAGATCGCAGAGGTCTACGCGGGGGTGGGCATAGAGAAGATCGCCTGGCTCATCAGGCATCGCGCGCGAGAGACCGGCGAGCGCCGCAAGAAGGACGAGCTGTGGAGCTACCGCACGGAACTCGCCACTCCCGGACGCACCAGGGCTCTGGCGATCCTCGGTCTCCTCGCCCTCGCGAGCGGAGGCGGCTGGGCAGCGGTCGGCGCCGTGCCGGTCGAGCCTGCTCTGGCGATCGTCACGATCCTCTTCCTGCTGATCTCAGGATGGATCAGCGCACACGCGTGGTTGCACGTCTTCTTGGAGCGCCGCCGGCACACCGCGGACGCAGCTGAGAGCGACCGGATCTTGGAGTCCGACCTGGAGGGTCTGGCCCGGTGGCGCGCGAAGATGGCGGACAAGCCCCGCGACGCGGAGATGGCCGGCTGGCTGGACTGCGACAGAAAGGTGCTCCTCGCGGAGGCGCTGCGGCACTACAGGCTGACCATGAGTGATGTCATCGCGCATGCCTTCATCGAGGCTCCCGTTCGGTCGAGTGAGCGCGCGCGGCTGCGTGGCGGTCCGTGGCGTTACAAGAAGTATCAGCTCCTGGTCTTCCTCATCACGCAGGAAGGCGTCCGCCAGCTCACTGTCAGGCTCGACTTCCTGAAAGGCACCTTCCACGACTGGCAGAGGCTCAATTACCGATTCGAAGCGGTCGCCTCCGTAGGGGTCAGCGAGTCGGGCAACGACGAACGCACCTTCCAGCTCACACTGGTCAACGGCCATGAGATCAGTGTCGAGGTCAGTTCCGGGTTTGAGGAGCTGCAACAGGGCGAGAGCCCCGGCGCGGTGTCCAAAGTGTCCCTGGACGCCGCGGGCATTCCCCACACCCTCCACGTACTGGAAGGGATCGCCGCCGAGGGAAAGAAATGGGTCGAACAGCAAGAGCTGCGCACGGGAAATCTCTCGGCCGCCTTGAACGATCCCGAGTAGACGAGTTCAAGCACTTCTGCGGGTGGCTTCCGCCGACAGTGACCTGGTGCCTATAAGACCTGGAACTCCGTCGGTCACGTGGCTACTCTGCAACAGAGTGTGGTGATCGATTGCGAAGCGTCACTGGAGGGGCTGGAGGTCCAGTGGAACAGCGTGACGCGCAAAGCCTTGCCGACATCCTGTCGGTCGCGCCATGGATGGAGCTCGAACACTATGTCGACCACCTGCGCGATCGGGTGGACACGGCCGTCCTGGCCTCGCACGAGCGGCGGGAACAGCTCCGCGCCGAAATATTGGCGGAGAATCCAGACTTGAGCGCCCAGATTCGCCGCCCGTCGCCCGAGAAGACACAATGGGCCAAGCATCTCCTGCGCACCGGGATCGTCGCCGCCTCCGATGGGACTCTTGCCGCCGTACCCCTCCTGAGCGGTACGAAGATCCAGGTGGGCGTGGTGATCGTCACCAACACCGGCGAATCCGTCGGTCTCGTGACGAGGGTCTTCGAGCACGAGCTGACCACCACCGGTGATACGGCCAGGGAGTTCTTCGACAATCTCCGGAAGGTGCACGGCACCTCGAACCTGGCCAGCCGCGCCCTCATGCTCTTCGGCGAACGCAAGCTCCTGCTCGCGCAGGAGGCCGACTGGCGGATGATCCACGGAGAGCTGGTTCCCTTCGAGCTCCGTACGGGCGTGGGACATCCGCGGGAGAACCTGCCGCCCGTCTTCGATCTCGTGCGCCACTACATCAAGGACCAGCGGTTCATCGCGGTCAGTGAAAGCCCCGAGGACCTGGACGTGCTCAACGCCGGCATCGTCCTGGAGCCGGGGGAGTTCATCGAGTTGCGTACGCTGGCCGACGACCTCACCGGTTTCCTGGACGGTGATGAGAGAGCAGGGACGACCAGGGCGGGTTTCAACAACCTGGATCGGGCGAGTTTCCGGAGTTTCATCGCAGAGGTGGGGCCGGAGGTCACCATTCTGCTCATCAAGGCCGGGTATCGTCCGTTTCTCCTGGAGTGCCACCGGGAGCGGGTCGAGGAGGCGGCGGCGCTCTTTCTCGCCGACGCGCTCTGGACGCGAGGTCTGCCGGACACCGGCGCGCCCGTGACCGCGCGCGGCTTTCCTTTCCATATCGACCTCGCCGACAACGTGGCCCGCACGATGTTCAAGGGCGGGGAGTTCCGTACGTTCATCGAAACGCGCCTGATGGAACTTGGAGTGGAGCACGGACTCACCGATCTGGACCCACGGAGGACACGAGGATGAGCTCGGACACCGAGGTCGAAGCCGAGGCCGAAGAACCACTGGAAGGGCCGGAAGACCAGCACGACGCGCCTTCTCCCGTGGAACAGGAGATTCCCGCCGAAGACCTTGAGGCCGCCGAGGTCAGCCTCACCCGATCGCTGATCACTCTCGGTTTCGTCGCCTTCGACGGGCCGGGGACGGACAACACCAGCAGCGGCGTTATGGTCTCCGAGCAACTGCGCCGCCATTTCCGCCGCGACGCCTACGTGGGCGTCAACGACACCGAACAAGGCATCGTCTTCCTGGGACGCGTCGTCGAAGGCCCCTTCCACAGCCCACACGAGATCGGCCCCGACTCGGCCATCAGCCGCACCACCCTGCTCCATCCGGAACGCACCCAGTTCCGGCCCACCTATTACGCCGCCGGCACGATCGAGATTCTCGGCGAGGTCACCCCGGCGGAGAACGTGCTCCCCACCTCGACCCGCCCCCGGCCGTACTCCCAGGTGTTTATCTATCCCAGCGACCGGCTGCGCCGGATGCTCGGCATCGAAGGCGACATGCAGCTGGGCTCGTTGCTCGGCTACGACGACGTGAGGGTCGAGGCGGATTCGGCGAACAAGGGTTTCCTGCCGCGTAACGCCGGCATCTTCGGCACCGTGGGATCAGGCAAGTCCAACACCACCCAGGTGCTGATGGAGGAGGCCATTCGCGCCGGTTGGGCGGTCGTCGCGATCGACGTCGAGGGTGAGTACGTACGGATGGACCAGGGGAACGATGAGCCGCACCTCGCTCGCCTGCTGGAGGAACGCTTCGACGCGCGGCGTCCGCGCGGTATCCCCGACTTCCGGGTGTACGTGCCGAACGCCGGCATGACGGACGCGCCCGATCCGCTGCCTTTCAAGGTGCCGATCGCCGACGTGCCCGAGGAAATCGTCGCCGACGTCCTCGAATTCACCGAACCTCAGGTGAGGATGTGGGGAGCCATCACGGGCCAGGCGCGGCGCAACGCGGAGAGGAGCTCCAGGCCGGGCAGGATGGGCACCCTCGCCGCTCCCGCGCCGCCTTCTCCTGACCGCCCGTACGATCTCAGCGACCTGATCGACGGCTTGCAAGAGGACCCGGCCACGGGCGGCATGCCCCTGCTCTCGCCGAAAATCCCTTCGGCGGAGAAGGCCACCGCGTCCACGCTGAGGAACAAGCTGTACAAGCTCGGCAGGTCCGAGATGCTCGACTGGCGGCCTACGAGGAACACCCCGTACCTGGACGTGGACGAGCTGCTCGTGGGGCAGCGCCTGAGCGTCTTCGACGTGAGCGAGACCAACGACAGCGCCCGCAACATCGCCATCTCCTTCCTACTGCAGGCCCTGTTCGACCGGGTGATCGCGGTCGCCCGCGGCGAACCCATCGGCAAGAACGGCCGACCGCGGCCGCCGGTGCTGGTGGTCATCGAAGAGGTGCACACGTTCGTCTCGCGAGCCAGCGCGGGCCGGATGCGCGCGGTGCTGGACCAGTTGCAGGTCATCAGCCGTCGTGGCCGCAAGCGTTGGATGGGTCTGGTGCTGGTGTCGCAGCAGCCCGGGCATGTGCCGGAGGAGCTGTTCGAGCTGGCGAACACGCGGTTCATCCATCAGCTCAAGTCGGCCGGCAACCTCGCCCCGGTACGCGCCACCACGGGCGGCGTGCACGAGGCTCTGTGGTCGACGGTTCCCGCGCTGGGGCAGGGGCAATGCCTGCTGACGGGCTCGGTGTTCCGCAACCCGGTCTTCGTGCAGATGCGTCCCGCGCGTTCCCGGCGCATGCACACGGCATAACAAACGCTTAACGGGCTGTACGAGCGCCCCCGAGGAAGATGTTAACGACGGTCCCGACTAGCACTTCAGTTGACGGTGACTTCTCGGCTTCTAGCCACTCGCAGATGAGTTCGTGGAGCACACCGTGCACCCCTAGGGCATACAGGTACGGATCTCGCGAGCGACCCCCGGGCAAGTTGGTCACAACTCTGTGAAAGACCTCGGCGAAGCGTCTGAGCGCCTGTCGCCGGGCCTCTCCGATGGAACTGGTTTGAGCTGCTTCGACATGCATGATGCGTGGCCGTCGCCAGTCCGCGATGGTGAACTCGATGTATCGCGTTATGCCGTCAACGAACTGATCTTCAGGAGCTGAAGCCTCTTCCATCGCTTTGGTGACCTGGGTAAGGGTGTCGTTTACGACGCGCTCGTACAACGCCTGGAGCAGTTCCTCGCGCCCACCGAAGCACTCGTAGAAGGCCCTGTTTGAGATGCGAGCCTCTGAACAAATTCGTTCGATGGTGGTGGCGTGAAAGCCCGGCTTCGCGAACAGGATGTACGCGGTGGCGAGGAGCCGCTCACGTCGATCCGCCAGCCGCTGTTCTGCGCTCAGCCCTACATATCGTCCGGCTCGCTGCTCTTGGATGCGCCGGAGCTCGTCAGTCTTCGGCTGGGGGGTGCGCTGTCGAAGCTGACGTGCACCGGGCGCGCCAAGCGAGGACCGCTCGATCAGCTCTTCGAACGGCTCATCAGCCGTGCCATTCACGAGAGATCCCTCCTTCAGGGGCGTGTTGCTGTTCGCTCTTTCTCCACCGATACAGTGCCCCCTCGACTGCCCGGACTGAGGCTTCGCCGAGCAACTCGGCGATTTCCTCTTGGCTGTAGCCGTCGAGGGTGAGGGCGACAATCGCGCGGGTGCGGTCACCGGTACGGCGCAGATCATCACGAACGCGGATCCGTCCCAGTGCCTGAGACTCCAAGTCGGCGGTGATGCCGGCGTCCGGGTCCAGCATGATGGCCTCCTGGGCGAGTGCCCGGGACCACCTCTTCTGCTGTGCTCGGCGCCTGCGGAACTCGTTGGGGAAGACGAACAGGCACGCTCCCATGAAGTAGGTGGGAAGGCTCGCGCCGCCCTCGTAGCGCCAGCCGCCCTCGACGAGTGCGTGTCGGCGGAATCGCGGGAGGGCGAGTGCGACAGTCATCGTGGCCAGTTCCTCGCGGGCATCTGAGTCGCGGTGCAGCTCTTCGAGCTCCGCATCGGTGGGTGTCAGGAAGAGTCTGCGAGTGGCGGTGAGTTTGAAGATGTATCCGGTGTACATCCAGCCACGAAGCACTGACATGCCGTAGCGGGCCAACTCGTTCTCGAACTGTCGATACTTCTCTCCGCTGAAGTCGTACAGAGCCATCTCATCGCGTAACCGCTGGTCGGCCGCGCGACGTTCCAAGTTTTCCCGAAGCTGGCTCGCCTCGGCTGTGTGCGACGCCGAGATCGCCTGCGCCATCTCGGAGCAAGTCGGCGCGTCAAGATCGAAAAGATCTTGTTCAGCAGGTTTTACCGGCTGGGCAAGCGCGCTGACCACAGGCACCGCGCCCGTGATCTGGTCGCTGTCGCTCACCGTTCCAGCCCTTCTGCTGACGCCGATCTAGATGACTCCCTTGTAAGTGGGTGCGCCGCAGGGACCCCACGGAACTTCCCAAGATTTTTTCATGCGGAGCTTCTGGCTGATTCTCGTGGGGTGACCTCCTTGGTGCGACATAGGAGCCACGGTCGTCGTCATCACCCTCGGGAGGTTTTCGTGGCAGTACCGCCGGGCCCACTGCTGAGTGTCCGTGCCGCCGTCGTCCTGTTGCTGGCGATCGTCGTGGGCTTGCTCGCAGGCCTGCTCGCCTCTCTCAGCGGGCAATCCCTACCGGCAGCGTTCCTGCTGGGTGGCGGAGCCGCTGGCGGAGCGCTGGCCCTGTTCCACGCAGTCATCGGACGGTAGAGCGACCGTGGCTACGCTGCGTCGCCGGGCTGTAGCCAACTCTCGCCATGGATGATGTAGTACTGGTCCGCGGTGAAGGTGCGGTGGCGAAGGTGGTTGCGTTCCCCTGGCACCGCACGGTGGGCGCCGCCTGGTCCAGGGCGTTGGAGGCCGCTCTCCAGATCGGGGTTGAGCATGTGGGCACAGTCCGAGGCCTGTGCCCGCCGACCAAGCCGGAGTTTCTGCACGCACTTGGCATGATCAACGGCTGTGTTACCCCGCGCCGGGCGGCCGGAAGCGAGTCTCCGGGGATGCTGGCTGGCCTAGAATGCGTCCTGACCTGGGGAAACGTAGTCAAGATCATCCCGCGCATGTCCCCTGATCATGATCTTACGGCTGCATGCGGACACCGTCGGCTGCCTACCAAGGTCACAAAACAAAAGTCCTGCGGCTGTGAAACCGCAGGTCAGGGGCCTGAAATGCCGATCTAGGTGAGTGCCCCCGGCAGGATTCGAACCTGCGGCACCCGCTTTAGGAGAGCTCGACTCACATGAAGTGGATTTTGTCTTTTGATGGGCGATATGCGGTTGGCTGGTGACGTACGCCGATACCTAACCAACGACTTCCTACCGTCCGTCACCTGACCACTGTTTGGCCTGCTCAGAGCAACAACTGCGGTAGTAGTCGTGCAGAGCGTACCCGCTCTTCAGGTGCGGGCATCGGGCTGGTGCCTCCATGGCGCGAGATCAGTCGGCAGGTCATCGACACTGACCGACCCAGGCGCGGCATGCAGTGCGGCGAAGGAGTGAGCATCCGCTGTCTCGACGAAGCTGGCGCCGTGGCATACCGCAGTATGCGGTACGACATGGCGGAGCGGTAGGCGGCTGCCGGCTATCCATCCGGCTTTTTGGCTTGGCCGGGTGGGATATCCGTGTCCTCGATGTGCTCCGCTCTCTGCTCTTTGGCCACTTGCCCCGGGGGTTCTCGGGTCTGTCCTGGTGGGGTGTGCGGGGATGTCACTTCCGGTTCCGGCGTGCTGGACGGCGGCAACTGTGGCGCCTCATCGGCCTTGGCGGGGCTGGACGTTGCAGGCGCCGGGCGGTGCGATGCGGTCGGTGTGGTGGCCACCAGCGTCGGTCTGGCCGGTGTGGTGCGGATGACGGCGGGCCGTGTGGGGCGCTGAGGGCTTGGGATGGCCGTCGGACGGTGGTTGCTGTGCTTGCGGGTCGGGGTGATCGCCGGAGCGGTGGTGATGCGAGGCGGCTGTGTGGCGCTCGTAGTGGGGGAGACGGTGAGCTGGATGCGGGCGGCGACCGCGGGGAGTGGGGCGGCGGCATGGTTTTCGGGGGTGGGTAGTTCGTCGAGGGTGGGTGAGCTGGACGGGATGCCGGCCAGTAGTGCGGCGAGAGCGAGGTGGAGGAGTCCGGCCAGGACGGTGGAGATTCGTAACGCCTGTCCCCGGCGGGACGGTTGTTGCGTGGTCGGGTGGTCCGGTGGGGTCATTGTGGCCTGAGAGTTGCTGCTGCGGCCATGTGAGGGGTCCTCCAGAGGGAGCGCGGCGGGGCGGCCTTTTGATCTAGACACGGATGCTGACGGCGGTCAAGAGCTGTTGATATCAAAGGTCCGATGGTTGACGTTTTCGCAGTTCGGGGGATGGAAGGCGTCGAGGGTGTCGAGCCTTCCGGTTGCTGTGAGTTGGCTGGGAATTGAGGCGCAGCAGCGGTGCGCGGGGTTGATTGCCACCAGGGGTTTTCACTGTGCGTGACATCTGGGCAGATCCAGCCAGGTGATCTTGATGTGGTGGATCTCCGCAGCAGGGGCCCTTAGCGACAGGGGATTCAACAGTGTGTTCGCAAAAGAAGGTAAGCCACGTTCCGTAACTCTTGACCAAATGTCCGGATTTATGGCGTGATGCGGGTGTTTTTGCTCCGAGGGCTTTACGTCCTCCTTATCTGCGGTCCCAGTGGCCGCAGGCTTCGTGGAGTGTGCCTGTGTCGCAATTACCCCTCGACCGACTCCGACCGACCCGATCTCGTCATCACACACGGTTACGCAAGCTGATCGGCGTGGTGGTGGCGGCCACCGTGCTGTTCACGATGGCCCCGGTGCCGCCTGCCGCCGCTCAGACCGGCCCCTCGAGCGGTGGAGAGCCGAGCCTGATCTCCCGCGTGTCGAGCTGGCTGGCCGCCCAGGTGACCGGCTGGTTCGCCGAAGAGCCGCAGGGCGAGGTGCGCCTATCCGGCCAGAAGGTCACATTGCCGGGACGGGACACCAACCCGGTCGCATCCAGGCAGGCCGATCCGCCGGGTAAGCGGGTCAAGGAGCTCACCGGTAAGCGGTGGCGGTTCGGCACCGTGTACGAACTGGACGACGGCCGCTCGCAGGCGGAGATTTCCACCCGCCCGGTGTACTACCAGAACGGCGACGGCGCCTGGCAGCCCATCGACACCACGGTGGGCGCCGCCGAGGGCGACGGGTTCGTGCACGGCAACAACAAGACCGGCTTCGAAACCCGGTTCGGCGACAGGACCGACAAGCTGGTCCGGATCACCGCCGGCAAGCGTCACGTCACGCTCGGCCTGGCCGGGGACAGCCGGCAGATTACCCCGCAGGTGGACGGCTCGACGGTCACCTACCCGCAGGTCTGGGACGGCGCTGACCTGATCTACACCGTCACCGCCTCCGGCGTGAGCAAGCACATCCGGCTGACCAAGCCGCCGGCCGCGGGCACCACGTACGCGTTCACCGTCAAGACCGGCGGCGGCCTGAACGCCGGACAGAACCGCGACGGGTCGATCACCTTCACCGGTGACGACAGTGACGCGGTGTTCACCATCCCGCGCCCGTACATGATCGACTCCGAGCCGGATGCCGCCTCGCCGTACGGCCGAAGGACGGGCGCCATTACGCAGGAGCTTGCCGAGCAGCAAGGTGCGGAGAGCACGGTCACGCTCAAGCCGGACCCGGCCTGGCTGGCCGCACCGGAGCGCAAGTACCCGGTGCTGATTGACCCCACCGTCAAGATCAACGACTGGCGGGCCGACGTCTACGACACCTACGTCAGCAACGCCTCAGCGACTGCCAACTTTGCCGACTCCTGGAAGCTGCCGGTCGGTAAGACGGCGGCTGGGCTGAACCGGGCGCTGCTGTACTTCGGCCCTGTTGCGGATCCGGACGTCCTGCCGTTCGGCACTCACATCGATCAAGCCACGCTGGAGATGTACTTCGACCAGGCCTTGGGCGAGACGGCGGCCGTGACGCTGGCGGCACACGAGATCACCGACGAATTGTGGATCGACGATCCGCAGGCAGTGACCTGGAACAACCAGCCGTCCTTCACCACGACCGCAGCATCCACGGTGACGCGCAACGTCGGGGAGCTGTCACGCTGGCACTCCTTCGACGTGACCGCGATGGCCAACTCCTGGTACTCCACCGGTACCGAGCCGATCGCCGGCGTCCTGATCAAGGCCGTCAACGAGGCCAGGACCGCCCCGGTGGGCGGGGTGTCCTACCACGCGACGGACGACTTCACCGGCGTCAACCCGCTCACCGTTGATCCGGCCGCGCACCCGCGGCTGCTGGTGACCTTCGGCGAGCCGTCGGTGACGTTGCACCAGCCCACGCTGGCCACCTCGGTGGGCGCATCGTTGTCGTGGAGTGCCTACGCTGATCCCACTCCGGACGACGCCTCCGATGACCTGGTGGAGTACCGGCTGCGCCACCAGTGCCCGTCGGCCTGTGACCGCAGCTCCAACAACAGCGACGGGGACTACGACGATCTGGTGGTGACGCTGCCGCCGGATGTCACCTCCTACGTGGATACCAGCAGTGGCGCGGAGCCGGACGCCGCCGCCGATCCGGGCTACACCCACAGAGCCGACTACTGGGTGGAGGCGGTGCTGAAGAACGGCAAGGTGGTGCCCTCCCAGCATGTGCGGGTGTTCCTGCCCAAGCCCGGCTACGTCACCCGAACCCTGTATGCCTCGGCGGACACCACGCTGGCCTCGGGCGAACCCGGCGCCGGGCACGATGTGGTGGCCCAGCAGCAGCGGCTGCAGGTCGGTAACACCGCCACCACGCTCGGCAACACCCGTACGGTGGTGAGGTTCGACGACTACACCGGCCAGATCCCGGCCGACGCGCAGATCGCCGACGCCCGGCTGTCGCTGTGGCAGGCCACCGCCACCGGCACCGGCGCCTCCTTCACCGCGCACACCCTCACCAAGGCCTTCGACGAGGCCGCGACCTGGAACACCCCCTGGACGACGCCCGGCGGCGACTTCACCGCCACCCCGCTGGACACCGTCACCACCCTGACCGACACCGCCGGCTGGCGGCAGTGGAACGTCACCGACGCGGCCAAGAGCTGGACCGCCACCCCGTCCGCGGGCCACGGTCTGCTGGTCAAGGTCGGCAACGAAGCCGGCACCGCCAAGCAGTCGGCCCAGTTCCTGGCCGACGAGACCGGTGAGCCGCTGCTGCGGCCCAAGCTGGCCGTCACCTATGCCGAACCGGCCGCGGTGACGTCGTTCTACGCCCCGGATACTCCGGACCGCCTCGACGTCGGCGAGAGCGCCGTCGTCTCGGTGATGGTGAAGAACACCACCACCGAAACCTGGCCCGCCGCGACCACCAAGCTGTCCTACCACTGGAAGCTGCCTGACGGCACCGACGTCTCCACTCCCGAAACCCAGCTCAAGACCGATCTGCCGTACGACCTGGAACCAGGAGACGCCGTCACCGTGGACGCCCAGGTCAGGGCTCCCGCGTCGGTCGGCAACCTGGCCGAGGGCGCCCAGCTGGTGTGGGACGTCCAGGACACGACCACCAACAACTGGAAGTCGGCCACCCACCACCTGCCGCAGCTGCCGCAGCAGATCCGCATCGATTCACCCACCAGCGACCTGCTCGGTCTGGAGAAGTTCTACGCCTACACCGGCAAGAACACCGGAGCGGGCGGCACCGCGCTGACGAACCTGTACGCCGGCAACGTGGTGTGGGGCTACAACGCCTTCTCCAACCCCTCACGGGGCGTGCAGACGTTCGCCCGGATGACCTACAACAGCCTGGACACGTCGGCGGCATCGCTCGGCTACGGCTGGTCCCTGCAGACCTCGACGCTGGCCAACTCGGCTCCCAACTGCAGTTCCACCCACCCGGCAAGATGTGGCCGGACCAGATCCGGCTCACCGACGGGGACGGCACCACCCACGTCTGGTTACTGGACACCCATGGGCTGCCCACCAGCATGTGCCGGCCCAACACCTGCGACTACATACACCCACGCGGTGTGCACCTGTACCTGCAGCGCGTCGCCGAATCCCCCGACCAGCCCGACGCCTTCTCCCGTGATCCGGCCCGCCAATGGGTGTTCACCAAGCCCGACCGCACCCAGTTCTTCTTCGATGATGAGGGCTTCCAGTCTGCGATCGTCGACAAGAACGGCAACACCATGTCGTTCACCTACGAACGGCGCCACTCCAACAACAAGCCGACCAAGTTCCTGCAGTACATCACCGACGCCGCCGGCCGCAGGACACTGAGCTTCGAGTACCACGTCAAGGGCCAGGACTACACCTACATCAACGACACCACCTGGCAGCCAGTCAACGATACGAAGCTGACCAACCCGCACATCATCGACACCGTCGAGTCGATCACCGACATCGCCGGCCGCAAGGTCACCTTCGCCTACACCGACAAGGGCCTGATGGCCCGCATGATCGACGGGGCCGGTGACGACGAGGCGAAAACGTTCGGCTTCGAGTACGACGCCACCCAGGGCAACAAGAACGTCAAACTCGTCAGGGTCCTCGACCCCCGCTCCAACGCCGAGGACACGCCGCAGCCGGACAAGTATGCCACCAGGCTGGACTACTACGACGCGGTCGAAGACCCCAAGAACCTGTGGAAGGTCCAGACCCTCACCGACCGGCTGAACGGGCCGACCGGCTTCGCCTACGTCGACCCGGACGGCCCGCAGCAAGGCGTGATATACGCCACGGTGACCGACCCGCGCGGCCACCCGGCGAACTACGTGCTGGACGCCCTCGGCCGCCCTGACGTGATCACCAACGCCAAGGGCGAGGTCACCGATCTCGATTGGGACGGCGACCACAACGTCATCTCGCTGAAAGAGGCCAACGGCGCGCTCACCACATGGGAGTACGACCAGAAGACCGGCTACCCGCTGAAGATCACCGATGCCGAGGCCAACGACAACGGCGGCATCGCCCCCACCACGCTTCACTATGAGGGGCCGGACAACTTCAAGGGATTCGTCGCCGACCTGGTGTCCAAGACCAGCCCGATGGGCAACCGGCCGGAAGCCGGCACCAACCCCAAGCACCACACCTGGCAGTTCGGCTACGACGAGCGCGGCAACCTGACGGCCGTCACCGATCCGCTCGGCGTGCTGAGCGCCGACCCGGACGACTACACCACCCGCTACACCTACGACGATCTCGGTCAGCTGCAGACGTCCGTGGACGCCCGGGGCAACACCACCACGTTCGGCGACTACCACCCGACCGGCTACCCCGAGAAGATCACCGACGCCAAGAACAACGTCACCACCACCGCCTACGACGTACGCGGCAACGTGCTGTCGGTCACCGACGCCCTCGGCAAGACCACCACGCAGACCTACGACCTGTTCAAACGCCCGCTGGAGTCGAAGGTCCCCAAGGACCAGGACGCCTCCCCGCCGGTGTTGATCGTCACCCCGGCGCCGGTCTACGACCGCAACGACAACGTGGTCGAGATGACCGCTCCCAACGGGGCCGTCTCCACCGCCGTCTACGACCACGCCGACCAGTTGCTCAGCTCCTTCCTGCCCAAGGACATCCCCGGCGGGGACGAGCGCAAGGCCACCTTCACCTGGGACCCGGCCGGCAACCTGAAGACCCAGACCGAGCCCAAGGGCCACCTGCCCGGCGCGAACCCTGCCGAGTACACCACCACCTACGAGTACGACGAGATCAACCAGCTGACCGACGTCCTCGCCACCGACGTCGCCAACAACAACCGCCAAAACAAGATCACCTACGAGTACGACAACGTCGGCAACACCGTCAAAGTCATCGACCCGCGCAAGAACGCCACCCCCGACACCGCCGACCGCACCGCGCTCTACACCTACGACCTCAACCACCGCGTCCGCACGGCCACCGACGCCGCCGGCTTCGTCACCGAGGTCCGCTACGACCTCGACGGCCGCGTCATCGAGCAGGAGGACCAGGACGACAACATCACCCGCACCGACTACAACGAGCGCGACGAGGTCATCCGCATCAGCGTCCCGCACGCCGACACGGCCGACGGCGTCAAGCATGTCGTCACCGAGTTCGCCTACGACCAGGTCGGCAACCGGGCCAAGGTCATCACCCCGCGCGGCGTGGAAACCCCGGACGATCCGGCCGACTTCGTCTCCGAAACCCGCTACGACGAGCTGAACCGGCCGATCGAGGAGATCTACCCGTACGACCCCGACGACCCGGTCTACAACAAGCCCGACAGCGTCTTCTACGCCTACGACGCGGTCTCCCGGCTGAAGGAGATCTCCCACCCGCCCTCCCACGGGCAGACCATCCGCAACGTCTCGAAGATGACCTACTGGGACAACGGCTGGTCCAAGACCACCACCGACCCGTGGGACATCAAGACCACCTACCAGTACAACGAGCTCGGCCTGCAGACCAACCGCACCGTCACTTCGGCGGGCGGCTCCTCCCAGCGGGCGCTGGACTGGTCGTACTACCCCGACGGCAAGCTCAAGACCCACTCCGACGACGGCGTCCCTCTCGGTCTGGACGTGGTCCTGTCCGACAACTCCGACACCGGTCAGACCGTCACCACCGGCACCTGGACCCTCGCCGGCAGCGGGAGCTCCTCGAACATCGTCGGCCCGCAGACCGTGGTGGAAGGCTTCGTCGGCTACGACTACGCCACCGCTCCCGCCGGTACCGGCCAGTCCGCCTTCACCTGGAACCTCACCACACCCTCAGACGGCACGTACAAGGTGCAGGTCCGCTACCCGACCGGCGCGACGGCCACCAACGCCAAATACAAGGTCAAGCACCGGGGCGGCGAAGCGACCGTCACCCTCGACCAGACCCATCAGGCGGGCACCTGGGTCGACCTCGGCACCTACGCCTTCACCGCCGGCATCGGCCACACCATCACCCTGACCGACGAGGCCAACGGCACCGTCGCGGCCGACGCGGTCAAGCTGGTTCGCGACAACAGCGGCCAGACCGACACCGAGAAAAAGGACTTCACCTACACCTACGACGTCAACGCCAACGTCACCAAGATCGAGGACCGGTCACCGACCGCCAAGATCGACGTCTGGGACGTCGCCTACACCAACCTCAACCAGATCGAACAGATCAAGGAGTACCTTGACGGCGCGCTGAAGAACACCACCGGCTACCAGTACAACGAGAACAGCGCCGTGGTGGAGCGCACCCACGACAAGACCGTCGCCACCTACGGCTACGACGTCCGTGACCTGGTCAACGAGGTCGTCAACAAGAAGTCGGCCACCGATCCGGCACCGAAGACGACCACCTACACCTACACCTCACGTGGTGAACGCGCGACCGAGACCAAGGCCAACGGCAACACCGTCACCTACGACTACTTCCTGTCCGGCGTCCTGCGCCACAGCCTGGAGAAGAAGCCGAACAGCACGGTCGTTGCCGAGCACACCATCGGGTACCAGGGCAACCTGCACCGCGCCAGCGACCATGCCAAGATCCAGAACGCCGAGAACCCCGGCGCCTACCTGGAACACGACTACGCCTACGCCTACGACCCCCGCGACCGCATAGCCAAGACGGTGAAGACCCCGGTCGGCGGCGGCCCGGTCGAGAACGAGATCTACCGGCACGACGCCAACAGCAACGTGTGGGAGGAGGAGGTCCTCGGCAAGACGACCACCTTCACCTACGACCGCAACCGCCTGATGACGTCGGTCTCCAACGGGCAGGCTTCCACCTTCACCTACGACCCCTACGGCCGGTTGCGCACCATCCAGTCCGCCGGCAAGACGTTGGAGAAGTACACCTACGACGGCTTCGACCACGTCACCCGGCACGAGAAACTCGGCGGCGACGGCGCCACCAGCACGGTCACCAAGTACACCTACGACCCACTGGACCGCACGACGTCCAAGACCGAGAAGGAAGGCACCGCGAGCGCCAAGACCACCACCTTCTCCTACCTCGGACTGTCCGCCGAGGTGCTGGACGAGGAAGTGGCCGGCAAGCTCACCAAGTCCTTCCAGTACAGCCCGTGGGGCCAGCGGCTGTCCCAGGTGAAGGTCAACGCCGACAGTTCAGAAGAGTCGTCGTACTACGGCTACAACCCGCACTCCGACGTCGAGCAGATCACCCAGGAGAACGGCGACACCCGCGCCACCTACGGCTACACCGCCTACGGCCGTAACGACGACAAACTCTTCACCGGCGTCGACAAACCCGACCCCGCTGACCCCACCGCCAAGGAGGAGTACAACCCCTACCGCTTCAACAGCAAGCGCTGGGACAACTCCACCGGCATGTATGACATGGGGTTCCGCGACTACAACCCGAACCTTAACCGCTTCCTCAACCTCGATTCCTACAACGGCGCCCTTGAGGACCTCTCCCTCTCCCTCGACCCCTGGACCAGCAACCGCTACGCCTTTACCGGCGGCAACCCCATCACCAACATTGAACACGACGGTCACGAGCCGCGTCCGTGGCACAACCCTGAGTACAAGCCGTCTGATTGCTGGGACAACGCCAGCGTCGAATGTAACCCGGGCTCCGCTGGCAAGACGATTCCCGTCACTAACGCCCACCCGGAATACAACCCCGCGATGAAGGACGACAACAAGGACGGCCAAATCGATGAGTGGGAGGCATCTCGCGCCGGAATAGCTCTGGACGGGGACACGAGAAACGGGCGGCCTCCTGGCGCGAAGGAGCTCGAAGCCCTCAGCTATCTGCCTGTCGTCGGCACCCCGGCCGACATCCTGCTCGCGCTCAAGGCCATGAATGAGGGCAATACCGAGGAAGCAGCATGGGCCCTGGCCGGCATGGTGCCCATTGCCGGCGACTCCGGAAAATTCATCGGCAAACTGATACGTTGCAAGAACAGCTTCACGCCCGATACCGAAGTGCTCATGGCCGACGGCACCCGCAAGCGGATCGAAGACATTGAGATCGGTGATGAAGTTCTCGCTACCGATCCAGAAACCGGCAAGACGGAAGCCAAGCAGGTCGTCGACCTCATCGTGGGCGACGGCGAAAAGAACCTGGTGCAAGTCACCATCGACACCGACGGAAAGCGGGGCCGTGACACCGGCGTCATCATAGCGACCGATAACCACCCCTTCTGGGCACCGGGGCTGCGCAAGTGGGTCGACGCCGAGAAGCTCGCGCCCGGCATGTGGTTGCGCACCTCCGCCGGCTCCCTGGTCCAGGTGGAGGCGATCAAGCAGTGGACTGCACGGCAACGCGTTCACAACCTGACGGTCGCAGACATCCACACGTACCATGTGTTCGCAGGCGAAGCGTCCGTGCTCGTGCACAACTGCGGGGGCTCCGTAAATGGCCATACCACGGCATGTCCGTGTGCTGCAGGCGGACAGCCCGTTGGGCCGATCAATGCTCATCTCGCTGGCAAGAATCACCCGGTCACCGGGGTGCCGTTTGACGCCCAAGGATTCCCGGATTTCAGCGCCTGGAGAGACCCGCACACACCAGATGTCTTCATCACCTTGACCGGTGACAGGAAGAAGGATTTCGCGGCAGCAGACAAGGCGGCCGGTATTACGGCGGCATATCGAAGGGGAAGGTGGACCTGGAATCATCATCAAAATTGCGGAGTGATGCAGCTAGTCGATATGTCGGTTCACAGCAAAACCGGACATACCGGCGGGTTTGCAATATGCTAGACGAGTAAGTCCGAAGTGTAGAGTGCGCAAAGGAGGGGCTCGTTGATCGTTTGTGCGCGTAGAGTCAACGAGGCCCTCCTGGCCGCACGTAATGGCCGAAGTGATCTGATCTGATACAATGGTATGACCAACGTGCCGATTAACCGATCGCTGATCGCCTATGATTATTGACGGGTAATCGCATCCTCTCGTCTAGAGCGGAATCTGGATTCGTGATCTTCGACGACGCTTATGAATCTGAGTATGTTGGCCCGCCGGTGGATGCCGAAATGATTCGACGGGCCGAGGATGTGCTTCAAGTTCGACTACCGAAGAGCTATGTCGATCTGATGCTGGTGCAGAATGGCGGCGTACTGCGGAACCGTTGTTTCCCCACCGAGTTTGCTACGTCGTGGGCGCCGGACCATGTGTGCGTCGATGTGATCTGGGGGATCGGAGGTACAAGTGGAGTGGATGTCATGTCGCCCAGCATGATCGCTGAATGGCAATATCCCGAGATCGGCGTCGTCTTCGGGTTGACACCATCCGCCGGGCACGACACGGTGATGCTTGATTATTCTGAATGCGGACCACTGGGTGCGCCTTCCGTATCGTACGTCGATGAAGACAGAGTGCCGAGACGCCTCGCGAGTTCATTCGCGGAATTCATACGCGGCCTTATTTCGTGTCGAACATACGGCGATGACACGGATTGAGCATCCAACCGGGTCTTTAAGGATCTTGAGCGATGGCCGTCGGCGGTGAGTTGATTTTGCTGGTGGGGCTAATTTTGCCTTCAGGCATGCCGAGGGCTCGGCTGGATTGCCGGATTTGACCCTTGGTTTCCCTGACGGGCCGGCGGGTCGGGCCTTTCTGCTGGTCGGGATAGGGATGGGTCGCTTGTCATGGGTGCAGGGCGGCGCCGAGGGCGCGGATTTTCTGGCGTTGTTCATGGCGGTTCAGGATAGGGACGTAGTGTCGAAGCGCACGGTCACGTCCTCGTCTACGGTGTCGCCTCCGCCGCCGCTGAGGCCAGGCGAGTCACCGCACTTCACCCGGGTTCTGCAGTTGGTAGTCACACGTGGGCCCGAAATCGAGGGTTGACCTGGAGGAACGCGTGCAGGGCCGGAGAGGGGTCGTGTGCCTACGCCCACCGCGGCCGGGTGCTGGACCGGCATCGACATCACCAAGGAGTCGCAGGGACGCGCCTCACCGCCTGTGAGTTCCTGCACGCGACGTTCGGCCGAGTTCCTCGTCGCCAGGCTGACCCTCCGCGAGCTGGCCGACCTGGCCGCCGCGCCCGCAGCGCACAGCAGGCATTCCATTGACGAAGGTTTCGTCCGGGCGCTGTTGTCCTTCGCGCCCTTGACCAACCCGTGGGCAGATCGTCGAATTTCTCACCTTACTCGCCGGGCAGTTCACCGATGATCAACGCCGATCGCTCCGGGGCCTTCTGCTCACCATCTTCCACGGAGCTCTCGAGTCCCCTATGGACACGGGCCATGATAGCTACCAGCCTGCTCCGTTCACCTCGCCGGCACGTCATGCCGCCTATTCCGGCAATGTGTTGTTATTGATCGCGATGATCGGGGGTCCGGTGACCGGCCGGGAGTTGTTCCCCCGTGCCCCCTACCCGGCCTCCACATGGCGGCGCCGTGCGTTGCTTTGGAGATCGCAGTTCAGTGCCGAAGCCTGGAGAAATTTGGCTGCCATCCTTTCCTTGGGGCGCACCTGGTACAGGAACGATCGCGACGTGTCCATCGACATGGCGCCGGAGCAAGGCTGGAGCGTTCCCGAACTCGACCCTTACTGGACCTTCTACGGGTCGACGCACGCCATCAGCAGGGAATGGGAGGGCTGGCATGCGGTCCAGACCCTGCACCTCCTCCGGGAGAGTCACTTCACCTGCGACCTGGCGGAGGACATCGCCTGGCACGCTCTGGAGGCGATCACCCGCGAATTGGACGGTAACGACGGCTCGGATCCGGACGACGTGGAGGCCACGAGCGCATTCGGCGTTCTCTCTCCGGACCGGGCGCTGTCCGCCACGAACGCCATCACCAGAGTGTGGCTCGCCTCCAGCCGTCCCGCCGGGAGCGACGATCTCCAGCAGGCGTACGGGGACTGCCTCCTAGTCATCCTCCGCAGCCGCGACGACGGCGACACAGCGAGCCGCAACGCCTATCTGGCGAGGATCCTGCGGCAACTCGCCGCCGATCGCGACCGCCTCTCACCCGTTTATCGTGCCAAGGTCCTCGGCTTCCTCAGTTGCCTCAACGAACCGATCGTGAACGAGTCCTATCTGGCCAGATTCCCCGTCGTACGGCGCTGGGTGAAGCAGGCCTTCGAAGACGTTGGCTGGTCGGCCGCCTCCGAGTGACGTGCTCAGGCTTTGTGCGCCTCCAAGCGGAGTTCAGGGCCAGTGGCTCTCGTCCGGGCTGAGCGCGGCCGGTTGGGTGTTGGCAACCATTGCTTTCTGCTGACGCCAGCGGTCCGTGTAGGTAGGTGGGCGTGCGCGTCAAGCCGGAGTTACGCACGTATTTGGCATGATCAACGGCCGAAGCTTCCCGGTGTCTTGGCGATCATAGCGGGTGCCGACACCCGGATGGCCCAGAATAAGGGCCTGACCTGGGGGAATGCCTGCAAGATCATCCCGTGTATATCCCCTGATCATGGTCTTACGGCTGCATGTGAGCACCGTCCGTTGCCTACCAGGGTCACGAAACGAAAGACCTGCGGCCATGAAACCGCAGGTCAGGGGCCTGAAATGCCGATCTAGGTGAGTGCCCCCGGCAGGATTCGAACCTGCGGCACCCGCTTTAGGAGAGCGGAGTCCGTCCGGCTGGTTCGCGTGCTCTGAGCTGCGGAGATACTTCCCGGCACCAGCGCCATCTGCTAGATCATCCCGCACATGTCCCCGGCATCGGTCGAAGCTGGCTACCACGTCACTGTGAGGCAAGCGGACTCGGACCGCAAGGTGTCAGGGCGGGCCGGAAGCCGCGCGGCAGCTTTGAGATCATCTGATCTGTGCCAGTCGGAGATCGTCTATAGGTGACCCCAAGTTCGGTGGACGGAACTCCGGACAATGTCTGGGCGATTCAGGCCAACTGCCACGTGAGATGGATTTCATCACGGTACGAGGTGTCCTCAGAAGCCGCGAGAAACGAGGAGTCCAGCCGCTAAGATGCCCTGATCGCGAGTTCTTCAGCGAGGTTCGGGGAATCAAGGCAACTGCCTCTTCTCAATTTGGCTGAGTGCGCGGTCAGGATGGGCAACCGGCCAGAACTGAAACCGCCACTCCTCTAGCCCTTCGGGCAGCATATCGACTGGATAAAGGGAGTTCTCGCCGGGGCGGACACTTGCCCGCACCCACCACTCTTGATGCTCCAGGCGTAGGTCTAGGAACGTATAATCTACTCGACCGTATATTTCATCAAGGCAGGCAAAGCCTGAACTTGAGTAGAATTTTACGGTTCGGCTCCTATCCCACTGTTCCCCATTGTCGGGAGGGTTAGTGTCCCAAAGCTCTATTGAGGCTTTCGCCTTATGGAAGCCCACACCACTGATGATAATCGCCTGGTTCGCCGTCGCGACAAACCAGTTATCCGCACCGGCTTGCTGAGCCGTATCGTCCCATGAGGGCCACCCCGGCGGGTCCGTGTAGCCGCTCATCCAGGAAGCAAGCAGGAACTGGGAGTGGGCGACATCGATGGTGTCGAGAACTGTTTCGATTGGCTGAAGCATGCCTGAACTCCGATGAAAGGACCAATATCCGGTTCCAATGCTCTGGAGTGGAGCATTGGAACCGGATATAAGTATGACTCGTGGTTACTCTGGAGTATTATCCGGGTTCATGCGGTTACCTTCTGCATCGTAGAGGCGGATGAAGAATGCATCTTCTGCGAGGATTCGATCATTGGCGTAGAAGTGGCCGAGCCCGCCGCGAGCGGTTCCTCCCCATCTTCCGTTCTCATCCTCGGGAATCGGCAGCACGCTGAAATTGACACCGGCCTGGTATGACCTCACGTCTCTCGGCCGATCCTCCTGCCACCAGATCCAAGCGCCTTCGTACGTGGACTGGAAGGGAAATTCGTCACACTCCTTGTCGTCGGCTACCCATGGGTACGGATGCTTCCCAGTGAAGGTAGAAGGATAGTAGTGCCAGCCGCAGGTCATAGCCGACCGATAATAGTTACTTGCCTTACGTGAACTGTTCGGCAGTATGCGGTGGAGCGGGTCGGCCTTATAGAAGCCGTTGAACTTCTTTGGTGTATTACGGTTGGCCCACGTCGGCCAGGCCTTCGCCGGGCTGGAGCTGTTGGGCACTGTTAGGTTAGGAGATGCGAATGCTTTATAGATGTGGCTGTAGGCGTTCGGGTTCTGATTTTGTTTTAGAGCAAGCGATGAAGTCATGTGATCGAAGATGCATCCAGTGTTGCCCTTAAAGATGTAACTCGCGGAGTCACATCGGATGGTCTGCACGGGGTGCGGCGCTTCAGTGGAATACAGGCCCGGCGAGGAGAGGGTGAGCCGTGTCGAACAGACGGCTACATTCTCTAGGTTGTCAGCACCCGGATTCACCTCTGCGACGGACTCGAACTTGAAAGAGACCTTCTTGTCCCACCAGAACTCTCCAGGACCGCCCTTGCCCGTATAGGATGCCTGAGTTTCGGGGGCGATCCTGCAGGAATGAGCCTGCGGATAACCCGTCCCGTTCATGCCGATGGTGAATTGACGGCCGTCGAACATCGTGCCTTTTTCGACCTTTGCGGTCTGGACGAGGACGTCATACTCGATGAAGCGGCTTCCTTGGAAGGTTCTGCCGATCATTGTGATAGGGAAGGACACCTTATCGATGATCTTCCTATTCCTTTCCCGGACGAGGACGCCGTCATAGGTGACGCACCAGGAGAAGCGATTCCTGGTGTAGCCCCTGGGGTTGATTCTTACTCCGTTTTCGTACCGGTAGTTCGCTCTGTTCGGGTGCTCCCAGCACTCCCACTCGTCCTTGATCCTGTCGTAGCGATCGTCGTCAGGCGCAGCGGTTACCGCCGCGGTGGCTCCAGATTGAGTGTCGACGGTGAGGTTGTTCCAGCTGGTCCATGCGCCGTTGACGCCGGCGGCGGTGGCGCGCATGCGCCAGCGCAGTTTCCACCCGTCGGTCAGTCTTCCTGTGGGGACGGCGACAGAGCCGGTGGATCCTTGCGCTGTGGAGGCGGTGGTGCCGGACCAGATGAGCCCGCTGCCCTGGCCGGTGGCCGCCGGGTCGTGTTCGACCTCGACGGTGAAGGTGGCAGCCCGGCCTTCGGGATCTGTGTGCCGGGCGTAGAAGGTCGGTGTCAGTTTGCTGGTGACCTTGCCGTCGGCGTCGCTGGTCGGAGCTACATAGGCGAGGTTGACAGTCGGCTTGGAGATGTCGACGGCGAGGTTGTTCCAGCTGGTCCATGCGCCGTTGACGCCGGCGGCGGTGGCGCGCATGCGCCAGCGCAGTTTCCACCCGTCGGTCAGTCTTCCTGTGGGGACGGCGACAGAGCCGGTGGATCCTTGCGCTGTGGAGGCGGTGGTGCGCT
>NZ_JBQQCB010000104.1:0-38396 GCF_052246675.1 Nonomuraea sp. KM90
CGGGTGCGGATGAGTTCGGCCAGGCGGATCAGGGTGTGGTTGGACAGTGGAATGGAGGCACGGTAAGACAGCAACGAGGCTCCCGGTTGGGGCATCGGATCTTGGTCGACTGCTGTCTTATCGGGAGCCTCCTCTCATCCGCCACTGCTTCCCGCAGACCCAACCCGACCAGTGCCGTCACGATGGAAAGAGCTCAATGTCCCGCTCGTCACCAAGACGGTCTCGCACTTACGTAGCGGCGGCACTCTACAAGCCGGAGACCATCATTCCCAAGGCCGGAAACGGGGCGCCGAAGAAGATACCCGGTGTGTTCAGTGGTGGGCGCCGGGGTGTACCGACGGTGGCCGCATGAAGGTGACCAGGGCCAGTGCGAAAGTCGAGGGTTCTATCCCCGACAAAAACCGGAGGCAATCAATGCTGGGCCCTAGACGGCTGCGATGGATATGGAGCTCTTCCACCTGTACGGCTGTACCGTGGACGCTTAGGATCATCTGGCTGATTTAAATCCAGGCGCGGCACGATTGCGTATATCTGATCGTGCCGCGCCCTCCTTGTGGAGTCATGATGAGCGACATATTCGATGGCTATAACGCGACGGCACACCTGCTCTTCGAAGAACCAACCTGCATCACGTGGGTCGGTGGCCTGCCCTTACCAGAATGCGTCCGCCGTTTCGGCGGAGATCCGCTCCGGACACGTGAGGCCGATTTCCAGGACATATACGAGGAAGGGTACGACCTCGATCCCGACGACCCGAGCGACGGCGCCATCCTGCTCGATCAGCAGGGCGACTGGGTCGTGGTGGTGGAGCCGACGAGCCATCGCGGCATTACGTCCGCGTTGTTGCGGCGGCTCTCCTCGGACGGAGCCGCCTTGAGCGTCTACTGGACCGTAAATGGGGATGCCTACGTCAAGTGGGCCGAGCACGGCCATGTCCTTTATTCCTTTGACCCGATGGCCCTCGACATCGTGAACCCCGATGAGGCAGAGGTGGGCTGGGTCGTCGAGCACGGTGTGGGCCTCGACGTATGGGCTCAGGACTGGTTTGCGGCAACGCTGACGCTGGCCGAGAAGATCACCTCGGTGCGCTTCGATTCGGCGTGGCCGGAGCGCACTCACCTGGGGGTGACCGTCGGTTGCATGCCCCCGGCATGAGCCGGGCGGCCGAGAGCGCTAGGACGTTCCAGTCGCTCATGCGGTTCGCGGCCCGGCCGCCTGTACGCGTTTCCCGCACACGCACTACGTCCATCACTGGTACACCAGCACGAACGGCAGCGCGATCAACCCAGCAGGTAACCGGTGGGGGACGGGTGGTTCAGCATATGGATCACGAGCAGGAACCGATGCCTTGCGTTCACCAGTGCGTGATCATCCAACTGGCTGCGTAAGCCAGGAAGACGGTGTCGCGAAGAACCGTGATATGGCCGCCACAGTGTTCCTCACCGATCCTGACGCTCCGAGCGTAAGAGCAGCGAGCACCTGGCCGATGGGAGCTTGCTGACGGGACAGCCGCGTGCTGTCGATCAGGCCTACTCCTGCTGGAGCAACGGTGACGGCCGCAGCGCCAAGCAGCCCCATCGTGCTGCTGAACAGGCTCCAAGGCACGATCCTTCCGCGTCGCGTCAGAGTCAATGGGCCCGATCAAGGGTTGTGTCTGTACGGTTGGCCGGGCGGACGTGGCCGATTGCCGTCGGGCTGCTAGTCCAAATCGGAGGCTGACCTGGCTGTGACGTCCGGCGCTCCGGTCTCAAGACATCCAATGAACGCGGACCGGCCCGCTACGAGGGCTCTCCGGGATCAAGGACGGATCGTCGCCACCAGGCCGCACTGCCGCTCCTCATAGGCGAGGAAGTACCGGCTTGGCCTAAGACCCGTACGGAGCGCGCCGGCGGCAGGCGGTGCGGGCAGCCACGACCTGGCGGCCCATCCGTGCGTCGGCAATGCTGTGACGTGTGCAGTACGTGTCCCTGGTGCCGCGACCGCCGCTGAGCGAGCTGATCGACGACCTCTACTACCTGGAGGGCACCCCGCCGTACGCCCGGCTGATGTTGCCGCCGATGCCGTCGGCGTTGCTCGTCCTCAACCTCGGGCCGCCGTTCCGCATCCGCCCCGCCACCGGCATCGGGACGGCCGGATACGCCGACGGGTGCGTGATCACCACCCCCACCCGCGCCGTCGAGTTCGGCTACCCGCCGGGTACCAGGTCGGTGGGCGTGCACTTCAAGCCATGGGGGCTGGCGCCGTTCCTGGGGATGCCCGCGGCCGAGCTGCGCGACCTGCCGGTGACGGTGGAGCAGGTCTGGGGCGGCCGCGCCGTCGCCGAGCTGCGCGAGCGGCTGGCCCTGGCGCCCGGGCCGTACGAGATGCTGGCGCTGCTCGAGGACGAGCTGCTGCGGCGGCTCACCGAGACCACCGGCCTGGGGCTGGTCCGGCACACGAGCGGCGTCATCGCCGCGGCCGGGGGCACGGTGACGATCGGTGGTCTGAGCGTGGCCGCCGGCGTCAGCACCACCTATCTGGCACAACGGTTCAAGGCCCTCATCGGCGTCACACCGAAGCGGCTGGCGCGCACCTACCGCTTCGCCGGCATCGTGCTCGCGATCGACCCCACCGGGCCGGTCGACTGGGTCGAGCTCGCCGGGCGCGCGGGTTACTTCGACCAGGCCCACTTCGGGCACGAGTTCCGGACGTTCACGGGCCTCACCCCCACCCGGTACGTCGACGCCAGGCGGCGGTTCCTGCGTGAGCATCCCGGCCACGCGCTCGATGTCGGGCCACTGCCCGCCGATTGATTTCTTACAAGAGCCGGCACCCCTCGGCACGCCAGTATGGGCACTTCCCGATGAACAGGAGAGAGCCATGGGCAAGGTGGTCATGTACAGCTCGGTGTCGGTCGACGGCTTCATCGCGGACCGGAACGACCAGGTCGGCCCGCTGTTCGAGTGGTTGTCCAACGGTGACGTCCCGCTGGACGAGAGCGGGCAGATCAAGGTGTCGCAGGCGTCCTACGACTACACCCGGTCATACTGGGACGAGATCGGCGTGACGATCGTCGGCCGCCACGTCTTCGACATGACGAACGGCTGGGGCGGTAAGCCGCCGGGCGGGATCGCCCACGTGGTCGTCGTGACGCACCGGCCGATGCCCGAAGGCTGGGACCGCGAGGCGCCGTTCCACTTCGCCGACGGCGTCGAGACCGCCATGGCCAAGGCACAGGAGCTCGCGGGCGACCGCACGGTCGAGGTCGCCGCCGGCGACGTCGGTGGCCAGATGCTGGCCGCGGGGCTCGTGGACGAGGTGGCCATGGACGTCGTGCCCGTGGTGTTCGGGTCCGGCAAGCGCTACTTCGGCTCGGTCGACGCGCAGCACCTGCTGGAGGATCCCCATGTGGTGATCCAGGGCAACCGGGTGCTCCACCTGCGCTGTCGCGTGCGCCGATGACCGGTCCGAGCCGGGCACGCGCGGCTCCCCGGTCGTGGTGGCGGGCGTCAAGGCCGGACATGGCGCGAGACCACGGGCCCGGTTTCGCGACCGGGATGGGCGTATCTGCACGAAGACGGGTTGCGGACCACCGGGCCCGTTAGCAGGCATTGCCCCTGCCCGTCTCCGGTCCTGCGGCCCCGATCGCGACCTCCACCTCGGCCGTCCGGCTGTCCGAATCCGTGGCCGCTGGTTCCGGTCCGTTGCGGAACCGGTAACCGGTCGACCGGAGGTGCCGGTATTCGAATACAGCCAGCACCAGCGCCGTGGCCGCGCCGCAGAGGTTCAGCGTGAGCCACAGCCAGTCGGGCACGCCATTGGTGTCGCGCGCGATGATCTCCTGGCCGCTGATCAGCAGCATGAGACTCGTTGTGCCGATCGGTGCGAGCAGCGGATGGATATCGCCCATCCAGAATCCGGTGCGCGCTGCCCAGTAGATCGTGCAATACCAGAAGCCCAAGAACCAGGGAATGAGGACAATCACCAAGCCTATCGCGGCGAGCAGCCAGAGTGCTGCTGTCCCCGAGGCGTTGACGTCGATGTCATGCTGAAATTCGACGTCACCGTTGGCGAGGGAGTCGATGTTGAGCTCACCGGCTGCGGCGAGGATCAACACGATCGGCAGGTAGAAGAAGGCCAGCGCGAGCACCGCGCGTCCTATCAGAAGCAGCACGCCGGGCAGGAGTTGGCGGCGGCGGCCGGAGCGGGTCACGATGAATATCACGAGGATCGGTAGCGGCAGCAAAACCAAGGCAAGCCGCCCGGTTTCCATCGCCTTTCGGATGATGTTGGCCCAAACATCCTGGTAGCGGGAAGTCGCTATCAGGATCACGCCGAGGCCGACCACCGATCTCCAGAACGCGAGCCGGTCCAGCATCCGGTCTTTGCGCAAGGGACCGACCCGGGGCTTGAACAGGAACTTGGCGGTCATCCATGGAAAGAGCACGGTGGCGATGACGCGCCTGGCCGCGTGGCCGCCATCGGGATCGGGCCTGCGGTCGTGTTGCGGTTGTACTGCGGACATCTGGCTCCTTTGCGATATCAACTCGGTACCGCGGACGCTCTGGTGGTTCTGGACGGAGAAACCAGTGCTCGCAGGAGTGCGGAGCGCGGCTCCATCGGAGTTAGATGATGTTGAGAGTGATGAGCACGCAGAGGGTCACGAAAAGCAGGCCGGAGCCCGTCACGAACCACCCCATGGTGGAACCGCGCTGACCGCCGGTGTCGATGCGGGCATGTCGCAGCTTTTGCGGGTCGTAGAGGATGGTGACGCGATCTCCTGGTCGAGGAGGGTTGGCCTCACCGAACTTCGAGGTGACTTCGACCTCGTGGCCTTCGAGGGTCGTGAAACGGAAAGTCGGCTTGCGGGTAGGGCTATCAGGGTCACGACTCTGCACCAGGCCAGTGATTACGCCGGGTGCCCGAACGCCGCGGGCACGGAGCCGTCGTGCGCTGATCAGCAGCCAGATACCGTACGCCAGGTATGCCAAACCGAAAAAACAGAGCGGCGCGGGTGAAGATGTCGATTCCAACAAGGGTCACCTTTCGCTCACGTGAGAATCAGCCGTGGTAAGGGCTGGTTTCCCGCGTGCCGTAAGGCTCGATAAGGTGGCCTGCCCCTACTGCGGTTTCTCCTTTATGTACGTGGTGTTCAGATGTGGAATAACTTCTTTTGGCGTTTGACCAAGTTTCCGGGGGGTTGGTTCATGCGCGTGATCAGAGTGTGAGCGGAGTCACATTGACGCTTTTTCGGGCTGATCAATACGGACAACAAGGCATTCATAGCTGCAAACGACCCGATTTGGGAGGAGCTGTCCGGATCGTGTTCACGAGAGTGAGTGAACGAGTGCCGAAATCGTCGGTGCGGGATGAAGGTGGCCGAAGCGCCCTGCTTCATCGGAGTGGTCGGTGATCAGCGTGGCGTCCACGTCGATGACGATCCGCCCAGTCGGCACCTTGCCGGCCGCCCGTAACCAGAGAAACCTGTCTCTGCGGCGGCGATCAGGACCCAGACCCTGGCCCGAGGGTAGGTCTGACGCGCAGTAACTCATCCCTTGCCGATCGGTTCCAGCGCCCGCCGGATGGTGGAGTCCGACGGTGGCGTGCCGGATGCCTGCTCCTGGTGGGCCGGCAGAGCCATCTGCCTCATGCTGGTCGCTCCCAGCGCGATCACCACCGCGAGCGGACGAGCAGCACACCCTCCGGACCGAGCCGGTCAACCACAAAAGCGCGCACGTCACCGCGGATGGCGTTGGCGTCCCATCGGGCCGGTCAGCCCGGCGTGCTCGGCCAGGTTCCAGCAGTTCTTGCGGTCGATGTCGGCCAGCATCCCGCGTACGTACGCGCTGGCGGCCCGGCGCGGCGCGGCTCGACGTGGCCCGCGGCCACTGCATGCTCTCTCGTTGTCTTTACGAACTCCGAATGATCCCGCGCTGGCCGAAACAAAAAGACTTGCGGCTGAGAAACCGCAAGTCAGGGGTTGGAAATGCCGATCTAGCCGAGTGTCCGTGCTCTCGTGTTGTGAGACCGAGTACGTAGCTGAGGGCCGTCGTCGGGGCGGCGGTAGTCGTCGGTGGCTGCGGGGATGCTGGTCCAGCCGATCAGACGGGCCAAGCCAACGGCCAGGCAGAGCATCACGGCCTTCAGCTCCACCAACGGTTGTTGTCTGGCCGTGATGCCCACTGAGCCCTTCATCCGGGGTAACCGGCGCTGCTCTCCTCACGCCTCGGAGCCGTCCTGAACCAAAGGCGTGCCGGTGGCGTCGAACTCTCCTGAAGGCGCGGCAAGCACGCGCTCGCTCGGCGGGGTGGAGAGTGCGATGGCGGCGGGTGATCCTGATCGGCTGGGTGGATACTGGGTGGCGCGGCGGCTGGGCGAGGGCGGCCAGGGCGTCGTGTACGAGGCCTACGACGACGCGGGAGGCCGAGTAGCGGTCAAGGTGCTCCGGCGTGGATCCCGGGGCAAGGATTTCGCCCGGGAAGTGGCCGCGGCGCAGCGGGTGGCATCGTTCTGCACCGCGCGGCTGATCGCGGCGGACGGCTCGGGCGACCAGCCGTACCTGGTGAGCGAATACGTCGAGGGACCGAGCCTGCGCCGGGCGGTGGAGGACGGCGGGGTGTTCTCCGGCGACCGGCTGCACGCCTTGGCGATCGGCATCATGACCGCGCTGGTGGCGATCCATGAGGCGGGCGTGGTGCACCGGGATCTGAAGCCGGACAACGTGCTGCTGAGCCCCGAGGGCCCGCGGGTGATCGATTTCGGGATCGCCCGTACCCAGGAGATGTCGCATTCGGCGTCCAACCAGGTGCGGGGCACTCCGCCGTACATGTCCCCGGAGGTGCTGAGCGGCGAACGGGCGGGGCCCGCCTCGGATGTGTTCGCGTGGGCGGCGGTGGTGCTGTTCGCGGCCACAGGACACAGCCCGTTCGAGGCGACGACGATGGGCGCGATCATGCATCGGGTGCTGACGCTGGAGCCGGACTGCGAGATGCTGCCACCGGTGCTGCGCTCCGCGGTGAGTCGCGCCCTGGCCAAACCGGTGCGGGACCGCCCTCCGGCTCGGGATCTGCTGCTGGATCTGCTGAGCGGCCGAGGCGGGCGCGGGCCCGGCGGAGCGCTGCTGGATCGCGGGTTCAGCGCCGCGGCGCGGGCGCGGCCGGCGGTGATGGTGGCCTCGCCGCCGTTGGGGGCGGTGGCGGAGAGGATGTACGACGCCTTGCCCGCTGCCGAGCGGGCGGTGGTGCCGGACGTGTTGCTGCGGTTGATCCAGACGGGCGACGGCGGCGAGGACGTGCTGCGGACCGCCGATCCGGCGGAGGTGTGCGGGGGCCGGCCCGGCCACGAGACGGTCCTTACGGCCTTGCTGGAGGCCGGCCTGGTCGTAAGGCAGGACGCCGGAGTGCGCCTGGCGAACGCGGCGCTGCCCCGGGCATGGCCGCGATTACGAGAGTGGCTGGAGGCTGAGCGGCCGGGGCTGGCGATCCACCGGCGGCTGAGCGAGGCGGCGCGATTGTGGGACCGCCACGAACGCCGTCCGAGCGACCTGTACCAGGGCAGTGCCTTGGAGCTCGCGCGTACGTGGGCGACCGGTGGGCGGCGCTATCTGACCCTGAGCCCGCTGGAGGACCGGTTTCTGACCGAGGGGCTGACGGCGGCGGCGCGCCGGTCACGGCGGCGCCGCCAGGTGACGGCCGCGCTGGCGGCGCTGACACTGGTCGCGTCGGGCGCGGGCGTGTACGCCGAGGCGCAGCGGCGCGAGGCGGTGACCGAGAGGGCGGCGGTGGCGGCGCACCTGGAACGGGCGGTGGCCCGGTCGCTGGTGATCCGCGCGCAGGGAATGCGGCTGGCCGATCCGCGCACGGCGATGCTGCTGAACGTGGCGGCATGGCGGGTCGGCCCGCAGGAACCGGAGACGCGGGCGGGATTGCGCGAGGCGCTGACGCATCCGGCCCGGGACGTGTTCTCCCCTCCGGACGCGGCCCCCGGAACGGTGTACGCGCTGAACACCACGGGCACGATGCTGGTCGGGGTGCGCGAGGGCGTGGCGACGGTGTGGGACGTGGCCGGGCACATGCGGGCCGCTCGGGTGACGGGCGTGGGCGCGGGTGTACGGCAGGCGGCCCTGAACCACGACGGTTCGCTGCTGGCGGTGCGGGACGAACGGTCGGTGCGGCTGTGGGACGTACGGTCGGGACGGCCGGTGGGCACCGGGTTCGGCGGCGGGTACACGTTCCTGGTGCGGGAGTCCATGCGGTTCAGCTCCGACGGCAGGTTCCTCCGGCTGCCCCCGGGGATGGAGGTGCAGAACACGGTATGGGTGGATGTGCGCACCCGCCGGGCGCTCCGCGCGCCGGGGGGCGCCCTGGTGGACGAGCTCGGCCCGGACGGCAGGTACGCGGTGACGGGCCTGAACTCCGTTGACACCTCGCAGGTGCGGGTGTGGGATCTGGTGTCGGGCAAGGAGCGCACGCTGGAGTACCTGGAGGACTGGAGGGACGCCACGGATGCGGTGTTCAGCGCGGATGGCAAGGTCTTCGCCACGGTGCGCGACGGCGCGGTGAGCTTCTGGGATCTCGCCACGGGCAGCGCGCTGGACTGGACGTTCGCCGACGGTGCGGGCACGCGCAATGTGGCGCTGTCGCCGGACGGGGCGCTGCTGGTGACCGACGACGACGACGAGATCGTGGTGTACCGGACCGCGGACGGCACCGAACTGTCGCGGGTGCCGTTCGCGACGTCGGGGGTGGAGAGGCCCTCGGCGTTCGGCGCCGACGGCAGGACGCTACGGCTGCTGGGCCAGAACGGGACGGTGCTGACGTTGCGGACGGCCGAACCGGGCGGTGCGCGGGCCGCCGAACCGGGGCGCGGCGCGCTGGGCGGGACCACGGCGGCGGCGGTCATGGGGACCCGGCTGGAGGTGCGGAACGCGGAGACCGGCGGGTCGCCGCGATCGTTGCGGGTCGCCGCCGAAGGGGAAGGCGCGGACGATTCCCCCTGCTGCGAGGTGGCGGTCAGCCCTGACGGCTCGCTGGTCGCGGTGGGCGGATTCCTGACCCTGGCGGGGGCGGACCCGAACAAAGCGTCGGTGGCGGTGCTGGACGCGACGGATCTCACGGTCAAAGCGGTGTTCGCGATCGAGCAGCAGATGGAGGGGGTGTCGACGCTGGAGTTCGGCCCGGACGGTGCCTCGCTGGCCGTCTCTCCCACCCAGGTGGGCGATATCGACGAGGGCAGCGAGGCGCCGATGGAGCTGTGGCGATGGCGTACGAAGAAGGTGACGCTGCTGCGGGAGGCGCACGCGAACCAGCCGGTGGCGTTCGGCCCGGACGGCCGGACCCTGGTCACCGGGACCGGAGCGGTGATGGAGATCCCGTCCGGGCGCGTGGTACGGCGGCTGGACGCGGGCGTCCCGGTCTTCGGCCCCGGCGGCAGATCGCTGGCGATGGCGGGACCGGCGGGAATCACCGTGTGGGACACCCGCACTTGGCGGCCGTCGGGGGTGCGGCTGGCGGCGAAGTCCGCGTCGGCGCCCGCCTTCTCCCACGACGGCCGCACGCTGGCGGCGTCCACACCGGCCGGGGTCCGCCTGTGGGATGTGGCGACGGGACGTCCCATGGGGGCGTTCTCCGCTGGAGAGGAGGCGGTGGACCTGGCGTTCGCGCCCTCGGACGGGCTGCTGTACACGGTCGGGGTACGGGGTGAGGTGCGGGCGGAGAAGATGGATCCGGCACTGACGGCGACGGCGGTGTGCGCGCTCGCGGGACATGAGCTGTCACCGGGAGAGTGGCACCGCTTCGTCCCCGAGCTGCCCTACCGCCGGGTCTGTGCCCCCTCGACCCAGCCGGGACAAGCACGATCGCGGTCATGACCAGGAGTTGAGTTTGACGGGGAATCGAGCGTTCAGCGGCTCCACCTGAGGTGCCTCGGGGCCGCCTCATCGTTGAGGCCCGTACCGAGGTGGTCAAGGGCGCTGCTGAGCGATGAGGCCGCGCAGGGTCTTCGCCGCGCCCGCCGACGTTTGGATTCGGCAGGCGATGACGACCTCGGTCGCTGCGGTGGTCTCGTATCAGCACATGCATGGGTTGGCGGTGCGGCATGGGGAGAGCCGGCTGGGGGCGTCGCGGGGGAGGTCGACGCGTGGACCGAGGCCGAGTGGGACAACCTGCTCGCCGTGGCGCACCAGGCGGCCGAGTCCGCCGATCCGCACACCGCCCTCGGGCTGCACCGGCCGTTCAACTACCGCGGCTGGGTCACCCACCTGGTCGACGTCCACCTGAACGCGATCGCGGTGGCGGCGCGGTGCGGAGACAGGGCCGGCCAGGCGCAGGCGGCGAGCTTCCTCGGCTGAGCCTACCGCGACCAGGGGCGTTACGAGCAGGCGATCGAGCAGCTGAAACAGGCCGTCGTGTGCTGGGGCAGGGCAGGTCTGCCGCACCGGAGAATCGGCGCCTTCAACGACCTCGGCATCATCCACACCCTGCTGGGGCAGCTCGACCTCGCCCGGATCAACTTCGCCCGCGCCATGGAGATCGCCGAGGAGACGGGCGACGCCTACGCGCGAGGCACCATCCACAACAACGGCGTACACCTGCACTGCCGGCAGCGCCGGTTCGAGGAGGCCATAGCCCAGGCGAAGATCGCCGTCGTGGAGTGGAGCGGCAGCCTGTACGTGGAGGGCACGTCCCACGAGACCCTGGCCCGCGCCTACATGCACGCGGGACGACTCGCCGAGGCGGCCGACACCTTCCAGGTCGCGCTGACCCTCCTCCGCGAAACCGGATATCGCATCGGCCATGCCGTGGCCGCCTGGTGGTACGGCCAGACCCTGCACGAGCCGGAAAGGCCCGCCAAGGCGCGCAGGATCTGGCAGGACTGCTGCACGACTCCGCTGGAGGCGCGCCTCCTGACCCGCGCGGAGGTGGACGAGCTGCTCGATCAGCCCGTCCCCGAGATGCCCGGGCCGATCGGGAACATGCTGTGACCTGCCTGAGCGTCAGTGGCCCGGGTGTACGTACTGGTTGTAGCGAATCGTGGTGTTGACGCAGTGAAAGTCAGACTTTTTGTTGTAGACGCACAGCTCCAGGGTGGCCGCCGATATGGACCGGGAGCGGGAGAGGGTGAAGTTTCCGAAGTTGGTGCCCTTGTCGGCGCAGCCGTTGGTGTCCTTCCAGGGGAGTGTGAGCCAGGTTCCGGTGGTGTGTTTGTATACGATCCGGGCCTTCACCGGAAGATTGTCACCGGGACAGAGGTCGCGCACCTTGAATTTCCGAAAGACGACCTTCGTCCGGCTGACGAAGTCGACGGTTACCTGGGCGTACCCGTTGCCGCCGCTCGGGCGTTCCGTACGGCCGGAAGACACTCCGTTCCTCGCCTGAGCCGGGCTTGCCACCAGAATACGGGTCTTCAACAGTCCTCCAGCAAGCGATGGCTTGGTTGGCCCTGAACCCTAGGGAGGACCTGCCTGATGATCAACCCTGCGTTCGGATGGTGAGACGCTCGGTGAGCGTCGGCGGGCGGCAGAGCGGTGTCGGCCCCGGTGGTGCCGGAACGACGACGGTCCGTTCATCTCACGTCCGGCGCAGGGAGGCGATGCCGGCCAGGAAGTCCGCCCGGCCCGTCTCCTGGTCTCGCCCCCGGCCGCGGCTTGCGGCGTTCTGCGCGGCGACGCCGAGGACGTAGTTCACCAGGGCGCCGGCCGCGTCGAAGCGCGCTCGCTCGGGGACGGCGAGCGCGTGCAGCAGCCTGCCGACGCTCTCGTAGAAGTCGAGCAGCGCAGGCCGCCACGGTTGCCGGGACAGCTCGCCGCCGACCCACGGGTGGGCGTCGATCGCGTCGAACAGGCCCAGCGCGACGCCGCGCAGCGCTTCCCGCGGGTCGGCGTCGACGACCGCGCCGGGCCGTAGCCGGTGCTCAGGCGGATGGTGAGGCACGCAGCGTCAGCGCGCTCTCGCCGCCTTCGTCCAGCAGGTCGGTCGCGGCCTGGACGATCACCTCCCTGGAAGGAGCAAGCACTGCCGTAAGCGGCCCGCACCCTTAGGAGCCTCGGTCAGCCGGCCTCGAACGACTGGACAGCTCCACAACGACTGCCGTTTAGCGTGATCCGGTACACCGCTGGCAGCCCATATGGGTCGTGATCGCGGCTAATGATGCGGATCTACCGCTCAACGCTGAGGGCAGCTCATGTTCAAGGCGCACAGAAGACATGGGGCGTCTCGCCGTCCGAAGCTCGATCAGCAGCTTGATCATGGCCTTACCTGGCCCACAACCCAAGAGCGTCAACGAGAACGGGCGGGACTCCGTGAGACTGGAGGCCCGCCCGTTCGTACGCTGTTCGCCCTGGTCAGCGACCGAGACCGCCGATCAAGATCGAGTGCCCCCTGCGAGGGACCCAGAAGAAGGGAACACGTCGAGACGCCTTCTGAGCAGGGATTCTCTGCCCGTGCTGAGCGAAACCGGAGTAGGCAAGCCAAGATCGAGATTGTGAAGCGGCTTCCCCGGCGACAGGCGAGGTCAAGGTCGTCGGCAGGTGGGCGATGACACTGACCTCGATGGATGCTTCGGCCGGACGAGTCGACGCTGTGGAAGCACACGAGGGTGGAGGCGAGTCATCGGCGACGAAGGTGGTGACGCGTTTCGCGGCAGGGGTGTCGTCGGATCGATGGATTCGGTGGACAACCACGGCGGCGGTCCTCGTGTTGGCTGGGATCGCTGCCGTGGTGTCGTTCCGGCATATGCGGGAGCTGGCTCTGGCGCACGGGGAAGACGAGCTCGCTGCGGCTCTCATCCCGTTGGCGGTGGATGGCACGATTGTGGCGGCGTCGATGGCGTTGCTGCGGGCCAGCAGGCAGGGTGCTCGGGGTGGTGTGTTGCCGTGGTTGTTGTTGATCGCCAGTAGTTTGGCGAGCATCGGTGCCAATGTGGCGGTCGCGGAGCCGACAGTCGTGGCGAGGTTGATCGCCGGCTGGCCCAGCCTTGCACTCATCGGTGCGTACGAGATGCTCATGTGCCAGATCCGTCAATCTGCTTCCAGGACGACATGCGCACGCAGTGGGGCGGCAACCGGTCCGGTGGAATCCAGGCCTCTGCCGGAGCATTTCCAGAATGCGCAGGTTCCTTTGTCTGCGGGGGAGGGGGAGCGGGTGCTGCAGCGGATGGCTTGGCACTGGGCCAAATGCGTGGCTGGTGAAGATGGGTCACTTCCGACGGGACAGGTGATCGCGCGCCAGTTCGAGCGTTCTCCTCGGTGGGGACGGCTGGTCAAGAAGGCGGGGATGGCGGGAGAACTGGGATGAGTGCTGGTCAGTTGGGCGCTGCTTCAAGGTCGCTTGTCATCCATGTGCGGTCCATCTCCGCCCCACCATCTTCGGCATCGAAATCTTGACGCCGGGGCCATTCCCGCGCGGGGATGTTCCCGGGACCCCGCCAATCGCATAGTCGTAGGTGTTGTGCTCCCCGCGCACGTGCGTGGGGAGCACACCGACTGGCCGGAGATCAGCCACCGCATCCGGGGAACATCCCCGCGTGCGCAGGGAGCACCTCATCCGGCAATGCCTGTGGAGGCTGGCGCCGGGAACATCCCCGCGTGCGCGGGGAGCACCTGCCCGACCAGTGACGCCACGATGTGGCTGCGGGGAACATCCCCGCGTGCGCGGGGAGCACGGATTGAGCCAGAGACTTTCGCGCCGACTGATGGGAACATCCCCGCGTGCGCGGGGAGCACTTGACCGGGTTTCCCCGGATGTCGAGGTACGGGGGAACATCCCCGCGTGCGCGGGGAGCACCGTCCTAGCTTCTCCAGGAGCAGCGCCAGGTTGGGAACATCCCCGCGTGTGCGGGGAGCACTGCTTCCATCGTTCGTCGACCAGCGCCATGAGGGGAACATCCCCGCGTGCGCGGGGAGCACCACCCTTTGGTGGTGGGGTCCTGCGTGTCCACGGGAACATCCCCGCGTGCGCGGGGAGCACAGGAGGAGCAGGACGTCCATGCGGGGGTCTCCGGGAACATCCCCGCGTGCGCGGGGACCACGCCGTCAGCCGCGGCGACAACGTCGTGCAGGGAACATCCCCGCGTGCGCGGGGAGCACTTCACGGCGAGCTGTGACTTGCCGAGCTCGTTGGGAACATCCCCGCGTGCGCGGGGAGCACGCCAGCCCGGCGCGCCCGTGGGCGATCGCCTCGGGAACATCCCCGCGTGCACATTCGGTTTGCTCAGGATGAGAACAAGGGTCAGGGAACATCCCCGCGTGCGCGGGGAGCACCCGATCTGCATGCGGGGCGACCTCCAGGCGCGGGGAACATCCCCGCGTGCGCGGGGAGCACAGAACGGCCGGCAGGCTCCATATTCGGACGTCGGGAACATCCCCGCGTGCGCGGGGAGCACGAGCGCCTGAGCAGCGGCGATTTCGGAGCGGAGGGAACATCCCCGCGTGCGCGGGGAGCACAAGGGGATGTCCATGACACGGTTGTTGAGACGGGGAACATCCCCGCGTGCGCGGGGAGCACAGCCAGGCCGCGAAGGTGCCCGCTCTGCCACCGGGAACATCCCCGCGTGCGCGGGGAGCACATCCTCTCCCGCTTGCCCTTGGCAACCGCGAGGGGAACATCCCCGCGTGCGCGGGGAGCACTCGCGTAAGCCCTTGTACGACAGTGTTCGACCGGGAACATCCCCGCGTGCGCGGGGAGCACATCTCGACCATTTCGAGGTGCACGTAGGCGCCAGGGAACATCCCCGCGTGCGCGGGGAGCACATGGTGACACCGTTCGTGCCGCCGTTGAAGCTGGGAACATCCCCGCGTGCGCGGGGAGCACGCCTGCTTGGCCAGGTCGGCGGCGGCGGCGAAGGGAACATCCCCGCGTGCGCGGGGAGCACGCCGACGTAGGCGCGGCGGGTGTTGGGCTTGGTGGGAACATCCCCGCGTGCGCGGGGAGCACGCCGCAAACGCCCGACAGCGCAACCGCGGCCGGGGAACATCCCCGCGTGCGCGGGGAGCACTCTCGCTGACCTGCGACGTTGTCAGCGCAGGAGTCTGGAATCGAGCACTTCCAACGAAAAGGACATAACGGTCATTTAATGTATCAAGCTGCTGTCTGGTCGTTCCAGGCTGCATCATCGCGGACCTGTTGGACAACCTGGGCTCCTCCAGCGCGATCGGGGCCGCGTGTTGTTCTTACGCAAAGCTGCTATTGCGGCACGCTGATGCACTTTAATGGCCCTTATGCTCCACGAGGAGGCGCCCCGTCTGGCATTCGCTGATGGTATGTCCATAGAAGCGCGATCTGTCTGGGCAAAGCACGATCGTGACACCGATGGGTGGTTACCGTTGTGGCGGCATCTGGCAGACAGCGGCATAGTCGCCGGCTTTCTGTGGGATCGATGGCTCCCCCTGCAGGTGAAGCGGACAATCGCTGAATGCCTCCCGGCTGGCCTGGATGACGGGCGTCGGCTGGCGGTGTGGTTGGCCACGACGCACGACATCGGCAAGGCGAGCCCGGCATTTGCTTGTCAGGTGGAATCACTCGCGGATGCGATGCGAGCGGTGGGGCTCGATATGCCGCTGCACAAGCAATTCGTGGACCGGAAACTAGGACCGCACGGTCTGGTCGGACAGGTTCTCATGCAGGAGTGGCTGGTTGAGCGCTACGGCTGGTCCCGACCGAACACATTGCAGGTGGGAATTATCATCGGCGGTCATCATGGGGTCCCGCCGACGGCGTCAGATATTAAGGCGCTGATCGATCACCCGGACCTCGTCAGAACCCCAGACTGTGCTGCCCTCTGGCGGCAGGTGCAGTCGGATCTTCTGGATCGCTGTGCCGAGGTGTGCGAAGTCGGCGAGGGGCTGGCCGGCTGGCGGAACATACGCCTCTCCCAGCCCGCACAGGCGCTGTTGACGGGCCTGGTCATCGTGGCCGACTGGATCGCCAGCAACCCGGACCTGTTCCCGTACTTTCCGGATGCGGAGCAGGTCGGCGATCGGGATCGGGCGGAATCGGCCTGGCGCGGCCTGGACCTGCCGGAGCTCTGGCAGCCGTCCGAGCCGACCGGATCTCCACGAGAGGTGTTCGCATCGAGGTTCAGCCTTCCGGCCGGCAGCCATCTCCGCCCGGTTCAGGAGCGGGCCGTGCAGTTGGCGCGGAGCATGTCGGCGCCAGGGTTGATGGTGATTGAGGCGCCCATGGGGGAGGGCAAGACCGAGGCGGCGCTGGCGGTGGCGGAGATTTTCGCCGCCAGGTCGGGTGCCGGTGGTTGCTTTGTCGCGCTGCCGACCATGGCCACGGGCAACGCCATGTTCCCGCGGATGCTGGACTGGCTGAAGCGCGTCCCTGACCTGCGGTCGCAGCGGGGTAGGCGGTCGGTTCTCCTGGCGCATTCCAAGGCCGCGCTCAATGATGACTATGCGGCGTTGATGCGGGCCGGCAGTCGCGATGTGCGCGGCGTTGAGACGGACGGCGGTAGCGGCGAGTGGCGGCCCGCTGCCGATCAGTCCGCGGCGCCGGCTGAGTTGGTGGCGCATCAGTGGCTGCGCGGGCGCAAGAAGGGCATGCTTTCGTCGTTCGTGGTTGGAACGATCGATCAGCTCCTGTTCATGGGGTTGAAGAGCCGCCACCTGGCGTTGCGTCATCTGGCCCTGGCGGGGAAGGCCGTCGTCATCGACGAGGCGCATGCCTACGACACCTACATGAACTCCTACCTTGACCGGGTGTTGTCATGGCTGGGCTCATATCGAGTGCCGGTCGTGGTGTTGTCGGCGACGCTGCCTGCCGCGCGCCGTCGCGAGCTGGCCGAAGCGTATGCGGGCAGCGCCTGTGCCGAGGCCGACTTGGCCGCGGTGGCGCAGGCTCGCGGATATCCATTGATCACGACCGTGGAGCCGGACGGCAGGATCGCGCCGGAGCCGATCGCGGCGTCAGGACGAGCCACTCACGTTTATATGGAGAGATTGCGCGATGACCTGACGGCCGTGGGGGAGCGGCTCACTCAGGAACTCGTCGACGGAGGGTGTGCGCTCGTCGTCCGGAACACCGTCGATCGCGTACTGGAAACGGCAGCGTATTTACGAGACCTGTTCGGCAACGAGAATGTTAGCGTTGCGCACGCTCGTTTCGTGGATATCGACCGGGCGGACAAAGACAGCGACCTGTTGCAGCGTTTCGGCCCTCCAGAGAAAAGCCGGCAACACCGCCCCACGGGACGTCATATCGTCGTGGCCAGCTCCGTAGCGGAACAATCGTTGGACATCGACTTCGACCTGTTGGTCTCTGATCTGTGCCCGGTGGACCTGCTCTTGCAGCGGATAGGACGCCTCCATCGGCACGTTCGCGGCAAGAATCAGAGCCACCGTCCGGAAAAGCTGCGGACGGCGCGATGCCTGGTGACCGGCGCGGACTGGGACACGCTCCCACCGAAGCCGGTACGCGGCTCCACGCTGATCTATCGCGATCACGCACTGCTGCGGTCGGCTGCGGTGCTTGAATCGTTCCTGTCCGGTACGGGCCCGGACGGGCACGTCATGCGCTTGCCGGAGGACATCAGCCCGTTGGTGCAGGACGCCTATGGCACCGGCACGGTCGGACCACCACAATGGCAGGACGCGATGGCCAAGGCGGCAGCCGCGCAAGAGCTGCATCAGGCCCGGCAGGAGGAGGCCGCGCAGGATTTCCAAATCAGGGATGTCGGGCGGGTCGGTCGCCCGTTGCTCGGCTGGGTCGATGCCGGGGTGGGAGACGCCGACGACACCCGTCGTGGCCGGGCACAGGTGCGCGACACTCGTGAGACGTTGGAAGTCCTGGTGGTACAGCGTCGCGTCGATGGAGTCTGGACGACGCTGCCCGGCTTGTCCGAGAAGCGCGGCGGGTTGGAACTGCCCACGGACGCGGTGCCACAGCCGCGCCGGGGTCGGATCGTAGCCGGCTGCGGCCTGCGCCTGCCGTACCAGTTCTCGTTCCCCAAGGTTCTGGACCAGGCGATCGAGGAGTTGGAACACAAGAACTACGTCCCCGCCTGGCAGAGCAAGGACAGCTATTGGCTGGCAGGAGAGCTGATTCTCGTGCTCAACGAAAACTGTCGTACACGGTTGGCAGGCTACGACCTGCGCTACACATCCACCGACGGTTTGGAGGTGACTCGTGCCGAGTGAGCCAACCCCAGCATCGTTCGACTTGACGCAAGAACCGTGGCTGCCGGTCCAGCGCTGTGACGGCAGCGAGGACGAGCTTTCCCTGCGCCAGGTGTTCGCGCAGGCACAGAACATCCGCCGGTTGGTGGGCGATGTACCCACACAAGAGTTCGCCCTCCTGCGGCTGCTGCTGGCGATCCTGCACGACGCCATCGACGGGCCGGCGGACATCGGCGACTGGCAGGAGCTGTGGGACGGCGGGCTCCCCACAGACCGCATCACCAGCTACCTGGACCTGCACCGCGAACGGTTCGACCTGCTGCACCCCAGCCAGCCATTCTTCCAGACGGCAGAGCTGCGGACGGCGAAAGGTGAGGTGAACGCGCTGGACCGGATCGTGGCCGATGTGCCGAACGGTCTGCCGTTCTTCACCATGCGCGGCCGTGGGGTCAGGCACCTCACGTTTGCCGAGGCTGGCCGCTGGCTGGTGCATGCGCACGCCTTCGACACTTCTGGTATCAAGACTGGCGTCGTCGGCGACCCCCGGGTCAAGGGAGGACGGGCCTACCCGCAGGGTGTGGCGTGGGCAGGCAGCCTGGGCGGTGTCTTCGCCGAAGGCGAGACCCTTAGCCAGACGCTGATGCTCAATCTGGTCGCCTTCGATACGGACAACCTCCGCATCAAACCGGACCAGGATCGGCCCGCCTGGCGGCGTCCACCGGACGGACCCGGGGAAACCGGCCAACTGGAGCTGAGCCGCCGCCCCGCCGGCATCCGCGACCTTTACACCTGGCAGTCACGCCGGGTACGGCTTTTCCACGATGGCCAAAAGGTCACTGGAGTGATCCTTACCTACGGCGACCCGCTCGCCTCGCGGAACAAGCATCAGCATGAGCCGATGACCGCCTGGCGGCGAAGTCCTGTCCAGGAGAAGAAGCTCGGCCTCGCCCAGGTCTACCTCCCGCGAGAGCACGACGTCAGCCGCAGCGCCTGGCGCGGCTTAGGAGCCCTGGTTGCAGGCCGAGTGGCTGGCGCCGAGCAGCGGGGCGAGGCCGCGGCCATCGTCCGCCCTAGAATCCTCGACTGGGTCGCCCGGCTGACCGTCGAAAGTGACCTGCCACCGGCATTCCTCATCCGGGCACACCTGATCGGCGCCCGCTACGGGACCCAGCAATCCGTCATCGACGAGATCACCGACGACGCCGTGACCATGCCGGTCGTGCTACTCCACGCACGCGATCACCGTCTCGGCCAGATGGCGATCGACGCAGTAGCCGATGCGGAAGCAGCCGTCAACATTTTCGGCGACTTCGCGGCGGACCTCGCCCGCGCCGGTGGGGATGAGGCCGAGCCCCGCAAGGAGGCCGCACGGCATGCAGGGTTCGCCACTCTGGATGGAGCGTTCCGCACATGGCTGGCCGCCATCAAACCGGATGACGATGCCCAGCAGCGCCGGACGGCGTGGCAGCAGCAGGCTTACCAAATGGTCAGCCGTCTGGGAAATGAACTGCTTCGCACGGCTGGAGACCCCGCCTGGGAGGGGCGGGTGGTCGAGACGAAAAGGGGCCAAAGTCTCTGGCTGAACGCCTCAGCCGCCGACCTGCTCTTCCGCGCTCGATTGCGGGCCGCCCTCCCCACCGTACGGCCGAAGGAACGTGAGCCACTTCCACCGGACACCAGCGAAGTCCCCGAAATTGTGGAGGCCGCATCATGACCCCGTCCCCGCCTGGCACGGCCGCCATACGGCCTGCGGTCGCTGACTTCGTCAGCAGTGTGGCCGCCACCTATGTCAGCGACCTGCAAAACGGCTACCTGGCAGACCGCAGCATCGCCGTGGCCACGCTGGCGCAGCTGAGGTGCGGGGCCGGCAAGCTTCCTGAGGACGTGCCGGACCTGTGGGGGATGGCCGGTACTGAGCGGCTCTACAGCGACCAGCACATCCCAGAGCGGGAAGCGGTCCGGGCCGAAGCCGCGCTGTTCGCGGCCATCACCCTGTATGCCCTGCACCAGCAGTCGAAGGCCGCCCCGATGCACCGGGCAGGCGCGGAACTGGGCGCGGCGGTCCGCCAGCTCATGCCCAACGGCTCGCTGGATGAGCCGATTCGCAAGCGCTTCGTCCGCCTCGGCACCGCCACCACGCCCGCGGTGCTCACCGACCGGCTCCGCCAGGTCGTCATCCTGCTGCGCAACGCCTCGATCCCGCTCGACTACGGGATCTTGGCCCGGCAGCTCTACCAGGCACAAGACCCCGATGGGCTCCGCCAGGTGCGGCAGCGCTGGGGTCGCAGCTTCCACTCCTACCGTCCCGCCGGCTCGCGCACCGACGCCGATGCAGCGGCCTCCTCCGACAAGGACACCTGATGATCCGGACCATCCTCGAAGTCCATGCGCTACAGACCGTCCCGCCGAGCTGCCTGAACCGGGACGAAACCGGTACACCCAAGACCGCGATGTATGGCGGGGTGCGCCGTGCCCGCGTCTCCAGCCAGGCATGGAAGCGAGCCACCCGGCAAGGCTTCCACGACCTGCTTGATCCGAGCGCACTCGGGGTGCGCACCCGGCGGGTGGCCGAACTGCTCACCGAGCGCATCCGCAAGCTCGACGGCTCCATCGCGCAGGCCGACGCCTGGACGATCGCAGCCGAGACCATCCAGGCCGCCACCGGCTCGAAGATCGAGGTTCCGAAGCGGAGGGAGCAGGCCGACCGCGGTGAGGCAGGGAGCGCTGCTCCGGAATCGAAGTACCTCATGTTCCTCAGCGCCCACCAGCTCGACGGCCTGGCCGAGATCGCGGTCAAGGCCCATGGCTCAGGCGGCAAGGATTACTTCAAGGACAAGGCCGTCAAGGACCAGGCCAAGCGGATCGCCAACACGCGCCACTCCGTCGACATCGCGCTGTTCGGCCGCATGATCGCGGACGGCACCGACATCAACGTGGACGCCGCGGCCCAGGTGGCGCACGCCATCAGCGTGCACCGGGTGGACAACGAGTCCGACTACTACACGGCGGTCGACGACTACAAAGAGCGCGAGGACGACGACAAGGGTGCCGGCATGATCGGCACGGTCGAGTTCAACTCCGCCACCCTCTACCGCTACGCCGCGGTGGACGTCGACCTGCTACGCCGCAACCTTGGGAAGGGGCTGCGTGACGACGAGCCGGCCACCGAACCGGTCCGCCAGGCGGTGGAGGCGTTCGTGCAATGCTTCTTGACCTCCCTGCCGACCGGGAAGATCAACACCTTCGGCAATCACACCCTGCCCGATGCCGTCGTGATCAAGCTGCGCGAGGCACGGCCCATCAACCTCGTCGCCGCGTTCGAGGAACCCTGCCAGGCCGACCCGGAAACAGGTGGCCACATGCGACAGGCCACCGAAGCGCTCGTGTCCTACCTCGCCGATGTCGAAACCAGCTACGGCATCGGCGACGGCGATCCCACCTGGGTACTGCACGTCGGCAAGACCACCGAAGCCCTGACCCGGCTGGGTGACGGTCTCCCCATGCCCGAGCTGATCGCCGCCGTGGGCGCGGAAGTCGCACGGAGGCAGGAGCAGGCATGAGCGTCCTGCTGCTGCAGCTCGCCGGCCCGCTCCAGGCGTGGGGATCAACCTCACGCTTCGCCCGCCGGACCACGGAAGCGGCACCGACCAAGAGCGCCGTGATCGGGCTGCTGGCGGCCGCGCTGGGCCGCGAACGCACGCAGGACCTCAGCGATCTGGTGACCCTGCGCTTTGGCGTCCGGGTGGACCAACCAGGCACGCTGCTGCGTGACTTCCAGACCTCCCACCACTTCGTGACCGGCGAAGCGGCCCCGGTGTCGGAACGGTTCTACCTGGCGGATGCGGTGTTCGTCGCCGGCGTCGAAGCCGATGACAGGCTCATCGACGCGCTCCGGCAGGCGTTGCACACGCCGGTCTTCCTGCCGTACCTGGGGCGACGCTCATGCCCGCCATCCCGCCCGGTGTACCTCCGCGTCCGCGAGGCTCTCACCTTGGAAGCGGCGCTGCGTCAGGAGCCATGGCGGGCCGCCCCCTGGCACCAGCGGCGCCACCGCGACGAACGCGAAGTGGAGCTGGAGCTTCTCCTGGAGGCCGCGGCTGAGGACGGCCCCGCGGACGCCCTGCGGGACCAACCGGTCAGCTTCGACCCGATGCACCGCCAATACCGGCTGCGTGGCGTCCACCGGCCGCCGAGGGCGAGCATCACCAACCCCGCCGCCCGCCCCGCCCACGACCCCATTGCCGCTCTCGGGAGCGCCTGATGTTCCTGACCCGGTTCCGCTTCAACACCGCCCGGCTCGGCGCCCGGCGCCTGCTGTCTTCCCCGCAGAGGCTGCACGCAGCCGTCATGTTCGCCTTCGCCGAACCCCCGCCGCGAGACGACGGCAGCCCTCGCGTGCTGTGGCGGATCGACCGCAACAGCCGCGCCGAGACCTACCTGTACATCGTCAGTCCTGCCAAACCGGATCTCACCCACCTCGTGGAAGAAGCAGGATGGCCGGAAACTGGGCGGTGGCAGGCCCACAACTACGAACCCCTGCTGTCCCGCCTGGCCAAGGGCGACATCTGGGCGTTCCGCCTGACCGCCAACCCTGTCCACAGCATCCGCCGCAAGGCCGACGAGCCGACCAAGGTCACCGCGCACGTCGGCCGACGTCACCAGATGGACTGGCTTCTGCAACGGCAAGAGAAGGCCGGTTTCGTGATCGTGGAAAAGGCGCCTGAGCAGCGCCTGCACACCGAACTGGATCAATACGAACTCGCCGTGAACGACCGCCGGCAACTCGACTTCACCAAGGCCGGCCAGCGAAAGCCCGTCACCCTCGTCACCGTCACCTTCGACGGCCGGCTCCAGGTAACCGACCCGGACGCGTTGCGCCACACCCTCACTGCAGGGCTGGGCAGGGCCAAGGCGTACGGCTGCGGCCTGATGACCCTCGCCGAGGCGTGAACGATGGCCACCGTCGGCCAGCGCGGCCAGTCCTCGCCACGCGAGCTCACCCGGATGGGGGACCGCATCTCCTTCATCTACCTGGAGCGCTGCGTCCTCCATCGGGAAGACAACGCCATCACCGCTGAGGACGCCAACGGCGTCACCCACATCCCCGCCGCCACGATCGGCACCTTGCTGCTCGGCCCCGGCACCCGCGTCACCCACCAGGCCATGAGTCTGCTCGGCGACTGCGGGGCCGGCGTGGTGTGGGTGGGCGAGCAGGGCGTGCGCTTCTACTCCGGCGGAAGGTCGCTCAACCGTTCGTCGTCACTGGTCGAGGCCCAGGCGGCCCAATGGGCCAACCGGCGTACCCGGCTGGAGGTGGCTCGGGAAATGTACCGCATGCGGTTCCCCGGCGAGGACCCGTCGGGCTTCACCCGGCACGAACTGCTCGGCCGAGAGGGCCGCCGGGTAAAGGAGCGCTACCGTCAAGAAGCCGAACGCGTCGGTCTTCCGTGGCGCGGTAGAGTTTACGTGCCGGGCGACTTCAGTGCCAGCGATCCGTTGAACCAGGCGGTCACGGCTGCGGCCCAATGCATGTACGGCGTGGCTCAAACCACGGTGGCCGCACTCGGCTGCTCTCCGGGGCTGGGCTTCATCCATTCCGGCCATGAACTAGCCTTCGTCCTCGACATCGCCGATCTCTACAAGACCGACATCGCCATCCCGGTCGCCTTCGAGGAGGCGGCGCACGGGCCGGAGGATGTCGGATCGCGCACCCGCCGCGCCATCCGCGACAGAATCAACAAGGTCGGTCTGCTCAGGCGATGCGTGGATGACATCAAGCATCTGCTTCTGGCCGATACCGCTGCCGGATCAAACGCCTCTGATGAGGACGTTGATCAGGTGCTCCTACAGAGTGATCATGGCATCGAATTGGAGTCTGGCCGTAATTACGCCGATGAGGTGCCCTGGTGACCGTCATCGTGCTCACCCGTTGCCCCGCCGGCCTACGGGGGTTCCTGACCCGCTGGCTCATGGAGATCTCTCCCGGCGTGTTCATCGGAGGGCCATCAGCACGGATCCGTGAGCAGCTCTGGCTACAGGTCCAGCAGTACGCCGACACCGGTCGCGCGCTTCTTGCGTACACCACGGACAACGAGCAGGGGTTCTCCTTCGAAACTCATGACCACAAGTGGCAACCCATCGACCACGAAGGGCTTATCTTGCTCCGAAGGCCGAAGGAACAACAGGAGCGGCCCGTCTCTGAACCGCCTCGCAACTGGAGCAAAGTAGCTAGGCGTCGCCGCTATGGACAGCGTTGATGCCGTCATGCTGGCGGCGTCTTGGCACTGTGGCTCAGAGCTTGCCGCGCTACGTGGGCAATATGTCCGAATCTTTCAAAGTGCTTCAAAAGGCCCTTGGCGCCGGATAGCCCCGCAGGTCAGCGAGAGTGCTCCCCGCGCACGCGGGGATGGTCCCGCCTGCACGAGGCCGGAGCATCCGCGGTGGCCGTGCTCCCCGCGCACGCGGGGATGGTCCCCCGGCGCAGGCCATGCGGCAGTGGCACGAGGAACAGGAGGTCGGTGCTCCCCGCGCACGCGGGGATGGTCCCCGCATCGGCTCCAAGGTGCTGTGCGACGGCGGGTGCTCCCCGCGCACGCGGGGATGGTCCCTCCGGTCGAATGACCAGGGCAGCGTGAGCAGGGTGCTCCCCGCGCACGCGGGGATGGTCCCTCCGGTCGAATGACCAGGGCAGCGTGAGCAGGGTGCTCCCCGCGCACGCGGGGATGGTCCCATGTGGGCGCCCTGGTCGGCCAGCTCAATCGTGTGCTCCCCGCGCACGCGGGGATGGTCCCGCGAACCGCATCCCAGGTGGCCGACTGATCGTGTGCTCCCCGCGCACGCGGGGATGGTCCCGGTCCCCGGCCTGCAGGGTGACGCCGTCGATTGGTGCTCCCCGCGCACGCGGGGATGGTCCCCGGGCCTGGGAGGTGCGCACCGCCGAACGCCGGTGCTCCCCGCGCACGCGGGGATGGTCCCTACGCGGCCCTGCTGGGCTGGGTCGGCTGGAAGTGCTCCCCGCGCACGCGGGGATGGTCCCGCAGCGGGTCGTGCGCTTCGGCCTCATCGCCAGTGCTCCCCGCGCACGCGGGGATGGTCCCCCCTGCCGTTCCTGCCGACCTTGAAGGGAGGCGTGCTCCCCGCGCACGCGGGGATGGTCCCACGCTGCTCCGGGTTCGTCCGCTGCTGTCCGGGTGCTCCCCGCGCACGCGGGGATGGTCCCAACATGCCCGCCCTCATGCTGAAGCTCTTCTAGTGCTCCCCGCGCACGCGGGGATGGTCCCACGTGCTTGCCGTCGCGCAGCGCGCCGGCGGAGTGCTCCCCGCGCACGCGGGGATGGTCCCCCGTTCGCCGCGCTGGCCAGCGCGTTGAAGGTGTGCTCCCCGCGCACGCGGGGATGGTCCCAACGAGACGTTCCCGAAGGCGTGCCTCTTGGCGTGCTCCCCGCGCACGCGGGGATGGTTCCCTGCGCCGGTACGCGCTGCCGGGCGCGGTCATGTGCTCCCCGCGCACGTGCGAGGGGAGCACATGAGGCGGGGATGCGCGTTGCCGCGAACCGCGGGACCATCCCCGCGTGTGTGGGGAGCACTTCTTCGTGCTGCGCCGGAACGAGTCCGGCAGAGGACCATCCCCGCGTGCGTGGGGAGCACAAACCGCAACTGCTCAGGCGTGTACCGCCACGGGGACCATCCCCGCGTGCGTGGGGAGCACGATGCCGACGTATCCGGCGAGAGCCGCGATCTCGGACCATCCCCGCGTGCGTGGGGAGCACTCTCGATGACCCGCGCGTTCATCGGCCGCCGAAGCCCTTTTGGAGTACTTTCGCCGACTTGGACATTTCGTACCTTTGTCAGATCTCCCTATGTGGCGATGGGAATGGGCTTGATTCTGATGCGGGAACATAATCCTTGCACGGCGCAGTCTTGCGCACGTATTTGGCACAGCCGCCCGCCAAGGATCACCCAGAGCCGTACACCACCGGACACATAACAAGCGCACGACCTGTGTTTCGCTGGTAAGAACACTTTGCTGCTGGTCAAACCTAGTGCCCGGCGTGCAACCTTCCCTGAAGGCCGCTGCCTTCGCTCTCGGCCAGCTTGTCGCCACGGCCTCCTTTTCACGCCGCGTCACCAAGAACGTCCTGCACACTGCCGCCCAGGTCATCGGTCTGCCCCCGAGCGGCGACCGCCACCTTCTGCTCAGGCGTGAGTACCGTGACCGCCAGCCGCCAGCCATGCCGGTGTCTCTTCAAGCTTGGCGTGGCCGCTGACTGGTGACCCAGTGTCCATTCTCGCAGTAGCTGGTGCAGCTTCCTTGCAGCGCGTCGAGTGCCGCTTGGACGCGCCGCCACACGTAGGGGCGCAGGAGCTCGGCCATCTCCGCTGGAGCGGCAAAACGGAAGCTTTGAAGCTCTGAATCCACGATCTGCAGGTCCGCGATTTGTCCTGCCTCAAGGACTCCACCGTCGAAGATGAACATCAAGGAGTCGTCCCACGGGCCGTGTGGCGGCACCCAGTCGACCACGAGAGCTCTCCCGATGTCGAGATCGAGTCTGAGCTCCTCCTTGGCCTCGCGTCGCGCGGCGGCGGCCGGAGATTCGTTGGCCTCCGCCATGCCGCCAGGGAGATCCCAGTCCGGCTTGTAGACGGGATCCACAAGCAGTACCCGACCATGTTCGTCCCGAATGAGCACATCGGCGCCGACGCGCTTACGAGCCTGGCGAGCGTTGCCTTCGGCGAGGTAGGCGTTCCATGCATCAGGATCACGTTCGTAGAGCGGAGCGTCGGAGCTCACGGAGCTGCCTCCTTACTGATACAACCAGCATCGCTCGCGATGTGCGTCGTTCAGGACGTTCAGGCAGTCAGCGGCCCGTTGGTGACCTTGGTGTGCCTGAAGTTGCGCCCTCAGCTCGGTGAGTTGCCGGGTTACGACGAGCGAACTCAACGAACGGGTGTTGTGTACCGCCTCGGTGATCAATACGCACGCCTCGTCGAGTTGATCCTGCTGGAGCAGGGCGCTGGCCAGCGTCAACTGGCCGAGTGCTCTACTGCGGGTTCGTGATGCCGCACGAAGGCTGAGGAAGCGGCGGGCGTGGTGCTGCGAGCTGACGGGTTGTCCACAGCGAAGGAGGCATCGTGCGGTGTCGAGTGCCAGGGTCGCTTCGTCGTACGGTGCGGTCCAGGGCGATGGAGTGATCTGCGGTCGCTGTCCGAGCATGTCCTCTGCGCGGACAAGCAAGCGCGCCGATCGGATGGAATCCTTCTGTGCGGCCAATCCGCTTGCGGCCCTGGCCAGGAGGCGCGCGTGGATCGCGGGTGCTGATGTGCGGGCTCGCGTGAGGGTCGCCATGCCGCGCTCCGCATGTGCGACAGCTTCGCTGGTGCGCCCAAGATGCAGGGTGATGTGGCTGATGCTGCCCAGAACGTGCGCTTCGAGTTGCCGATCGCTACCCAGACCGGCGAAGTCGAGGGCTCTGCTGAAGTGCTGCCCGGCGAGAACGTCGTTGCCGGCGTCGTGGGCCATCCAGCCTGCCATCTCGGTGAAGGCGGCTGCGGTGGTGAATGACTGAGCGCCGTCCGGACCGCTGAACAGGCGAGGTGCGATGGCGGTTTGGAGGTAGTCAATCACAGTGGCATACAGGTGGCCTCCGCCTATCTGCCGATCGGCTTGCCGGAGGGACGCGATCTTGCCGAGCTCCGACACCGTTTCGGTCGTCATTGATCGAACCGGAGCGGTGCTTGCGGCCTCGGTGGCGAACAGGGTGTCCTCGTCCAGTTCGAAGACGGCGCAGTAGAGCAGCCGGTACCGCTCGCTCATGACAGCGATCTCGCCGGATTCCCACCTTCGAATCGAGCGGACCAGATCGGCGTGCTGGGGCAGGTCATGCCTGTCGTCACCGGCCGCGCCGCGGAGGTATCGGGCAGTGGTATGAACGTCCCACTTGCGCGCTTTGCGCTCGGCGCGGATTCTCGCCGTCCACAAGGGCGTTCCGGCCATGGCAGCCTCCGCGGGTGCCCGAGTACGTCATGTGTTCGCCTGCTCTTCGCATCTTCTCCGTTCAGCGCCCTCGATGCAGGCCCCTTCGCCGAGTTCTGCGAAGTCAAGGCCCTGATGGCGGCCGGCGCCCCCTAGCCCTTGCAGGAGAACGGCACCTCAAGACCGATATGGACAGGTTTGGTGATAAGTCGTAGCGAGTGCATGTAGCCACGGCTTGGAACAGTCGTGTGACACCGTCAGTGCTTGATCAGGCACTTGGAGTTCCATCGGCTGTTTCGCCTCCGAGGGCCAGTGACGTTGAGGCAAGCTCTTGGTCCGTGTGGACGAATGGCAGGTCACAGGAAGCGCGATCTTCGGATACGGATCTCAGGAACGTGACGGGTCCTCTGACTGCCGCTTCCTCACGAATGCTGCCGACTGCTGCCCGAGAGCGAAGGCCGGCTCTCGCTGGTGTCGCAGTCCTGCTGATCTTGGGCGGTGCGCTGGCCACCACGGTGTTGGTGATGAACGCGGACAAGCGCGTATCGGCAATCATGGTCACGAAGCAGATCGGGGCCGGCCAGCCGTTCGAACCCGGATCGATTCGCGAGGCGCTGGTCGTCGAGGATGGCGTGCGGTACGAGCTTTGGGCCCATCGCGGGCAGGTCTCCCGTACCGTCGCCGCCGTCACTCTGCTTCCGGGGACCTTGGTCATACCTGACATGACCATGGAGTGGCACAAGGAACTCGGTCAAGGCAAGGCGCGGGTCGGCTTGGCGCTGAAGCCTGGCCAAGTGCCCAGCAAGATGCAGGCGGGTCAGCGCGTACAAATCGTTCTTGTCCCCGGCAGAAACGGCGCGCAAGAACAGCAGAGCCGGCTGTTGGCCGAGAACGCGCTCGTCACCGACGTCAGCAAGAGCCGGAACGGGGCGACGGACGAGATCACCGTGGTCGTGGACAGCACCATCGCCCCGGAGATCGCCGCGTACTCCGCCGCGGATCAGATCGCCGTCACCGAACTCCCCGGTTCTCGCTGACCCCAGCGATCGAGGTCGGTTGCTCCAGCCAGATGTCGCGTGCCCCGTTGCCACGCTCACAGAACTCGGCATGCTCGACGAGTAGCTCGTGCCACACGGCACAGGCTTGGGCATAGCGGCCTCGCGCGGCCTCCTCAAGATCCCCACGGGAGTTACGCCGCAGGATGAGATAGTGGCCGCCCTCGCATGCGAACTCGTATGCATCACAGCAGCAAACGCCTCTGATTCGAGGGGACTTACCGGTGGATTTCACATAAGGCTCCCACTTGATCACGGCCTGACACCTGCAAGCTGGGAGCGGCACAAATGATGACCGGCCTTGACCGTGTCAGGACAGCCGAGCATGAACAGGCTTTTCGCTCGGCGAGAGAAGGCTGGCTCGAACAGCCAGGATTGATGCAAGCGCCCTTCTCGATGCCGCTCTGTGAAGAGTGGAAGTCGGCCGGATCGTGCGCTAGGAGCTCTGGGCGCCATGGCGCCGATCTGCCTGGCGAGTGGTGCTGAAGTTTCCATCTCGTCCAGCCAAGCCTGCACGCTCTCGAAGGGCAGGATGGCAAGGAAGGACAGACAAGGACACTGCCCTGGCCTGCGGATGTCCTCGCTCGGACAGGGTTAGTTACGACCACAGCCTCGCCATCGCCTGGCTCCGCGGTGCCGAACCTCTCGTGAGCCGACGGGTGCTGCCAGACCGTTTGCCGGACCCCTCCACTTCCGGGTTACTGGAATCAGCGCCTTGACGCCCTGTTGGCCCGTGGCAGACGCATGCTGCATCACCGACGAGAAAAGGGACACCTGATGGACTTCGTTGACGAGATCAACCGGGCGCATCACGAGCTGGTCGACGGTGAGCGCAAGGTTTTCACGCTGCGACGGCGCTACGACGCCGAGGTCAAGGATGTATGGGATGCCTGCACCAACGCTGAGCGCCTGAGCCGCTGGTTCCTGCCCGTCACCGGCGAGCTGAAGCTCGGCGGCTCCTATCAGCTGGAGGGCAACGTCGGCGGCGAGATCCTGCGCTGCGAGCCGCCCCGCCTGCTGAAGATCAGCTGGCTGCACGGCGAGAACCCTGGTTTTTCCGAGGTGGAGGTGCGCCTTTCCGCCGCCGCCGGTGGCACCCTGTTCGAGCTGGTGCACGCCGTCGAGGTGCCGCCCGACTTTTGGTCCAGCTTCGGCCTGGGCGCCGTCGGCGTGGGCTGGGATCTGGCGTTGCTGGGCTTGGGCCTGCACCTGTCGACAGGCGAAGGGCGGATCGGCGCACAGGCCTTTCACCTGACCGAGGAGGGCAGGCGCTTCATCACAGCCAGCGCCCAGATGTGGGGCCGGGCCTACGAGGCCGCAGGCGGCTCGCCGGACCAGATCGCCACCACCGTGGCGGCCACCGCCACCTTCTATGCCGCCCAAGAGGAGCAGTCATGACCCGCGGCTGAGGACATGCCAAAGGCGATGCACTTCCAACGGGCTTTAAGGCGATCAGAAGCACATCACGGGCCCAGTTAACTGGCCGCAGGTTGACCCCTGAGTTCCCCTGACCGTCTTCGGCCTCTCTAGCCGCAGGACCTGGGCTTATCTGCTGGTTCTCCGGCTTCTTTTGGTGTTAATGAGATTTCAGGGTTTCTGAAGGTCTATCGCCCTGGTCGTTCGTCTTGCTGTGATGGTGAAGGCGAGGTTGGCCGAGGTCGGCGCCGGCAGTGGTGAGGGATCTTCTGTGGGTGGCCCGTGCCCCGGTTACCGTCGAGGGCCTGGAGGCGCTGGAGACCGACGTTCTGGCCGGTTACGTACCGGCCCGGGCGGCTGGAGAGAGTTTCTGGGACGCCGGCACTGTCTGGCTGCTGCCCCGCTTGCTCGCGGGATGCACCCGCTGGCCGGTGTTCGTCATCCACCGCCGCTCCGGTCCGGGGCAAGGTGCTTCCGGCCTGGGACGTCTGCCCGGGCACCGGCCTGGCCTCCAGACCATCGAGTCGATCAACCAGACCTTCAAGAGCCAGCTAGACCTGGAACGCCACGGCGGCCGTACAACCCCTGCCGGCATCATCATTCGCGTGCTGACCCGCAGCCTCGCGCTGACCAGCGTGATCTGGCACAACGACAAGACCGGCCACCCGATCAAGCGGTCCCTGATCGCCTATGAGCACCGACCGTAGCCAGACGCCTTGGCATCAATCATCTAGCCGCCGTTGGTGAGGTGGGTCGTCAGACCGCGCAGGACGCTTTCGAGTCCGGTGGCGAAGTCGTCGTCGCGGGTGCTGTCGAGGCTCTGGGTTCGCTGGGCGGCGTACAGTTCGCGCAGCCGTGGGTGGGCCTGGACGGCCTGTTCGGCGGCCGGTAGCAGGCGGTCGGCCCATTCCTGTTCGCTTTGGCCGCTGCGGTGCAGGGTGGTCAGCCAGGCGGCCTCGCTGGTCGAGATGCCGATGACGTACGCCACGAGGGTGTTCATGGCCTGGTCGGCCGCTCGCAGGGTGAAACCGCCCTCTTCGAACACGGCGAGCATGGCCTCCTGCAGCCGCAACATGTTCGGTCCCAGGTAGGCCAGGCCGGCTTCGCCGAGCACGGAGACGATCCAGGGGTGGCGCAGGAGGGTGGCGCGCATGCTGTGGGCGCAGCGGGTGACGGCCGCTCGCCAGCCGGCCGGATCTCCGGTGGCCGGTGCCTCGATCTCGCCGTAGACCTCGTCCACGACCAGTTCGAGCAGTTCGTCCTTGTTGGCCACGTGGGTGTACATCGAGGTGGCTCCGGCGTTCAGACGGGTGCCGAGCTTGCGCATGCTGAGCGCGTCGATGCCCTCGGCGTCCAGCAGTTCGAGCGCCGTGGCCACGATCTGTTGCCGGCTCAGTGCCGGCTGCTCGCGCCGCTGCGGCTGCGGACGGATCCACACCGAGGGGAACGGCTGCTCGTCGCCTGGCATGCGGCCTCCTCATCGCTTCACAACCATGCCCACGCCACAGTGTACGGGTTGCGAACGCTGTGCGCTATCCGTACAGTGTGCGGAGCCGCTGCACGATGTGCGGCAATTGTGATTGTGAAAGGAACCCCTCATGTCATCACCCTCATTCGACGCTGCCCACTGGCAGCGCCGGCTCGACCAGCTACGCGCCGCCCACCACGTCCCCGGCGCGTCACTGGCCGTCCTGACCGGTGGCACCGTCCACGAACTGGCCAGCGGCGTGCTCCACCGGGGAACCGGCGTGGAAGTCACCACCGACTCGGTGTTCCTGGCCGGCTCGCTGGCCAAGGTCTACACCGCCACGCTGGTGATGCAACTGATCGACGCCGGCGACCTGGACCTGGACACGACGGTGGTGAGCGTACTGCCGGAGTTCGCCACCCCCGACCCGGAGGCCACCAAGACGATCACCATCCGGCAGCTGCTGTCCCACACCGGCGGGATGACCACCGACTTCAACTACGACTCCGGCCGCGGGGATGACTGCCTGGCCAAGTACGTCGAAGCCGCCAGGAACGTGGCACTGGACGTACCCCCCGGGACGGGATTCACCTACGGCGGCGTCGGCTACGTCGTGCTCGGCCGCATCATCGAGGTGCTGACCGGCCGGACCTGGGACCAGGCGCTGAAAGACCGGCTGTTCACCCCGCTCGGACTCGAGCACTCGATGACGCTGCCGGAAGAGGCACTCCGATTCCGTGTGGCGATGGGCCACCTGGGCGTGCCCGGCCAGGACCCCGATCCGGCGCCGGCCTGGGACCTGATGCCACGCGGCGTCGCCCCGGGCGCCCGGGTCATCGTCTCCGCCGGCGACGTCGCCCGCTTCGCCAAGATGCACCTCGATGGCGGCATCGCCCCCGACGGCACCCGCGTCCTGTCCGCCGACGCGGTCGCCGCCATGCGACGCCGCCAGGTCGACAGCCCGGACAAGTGGACCATCTCAGCCGACGGCTGGGGCCTGGGCTGGACCCTGCACGACTGGAACGGCGTCTTCGGCTTCGGCCACGACGGCAGCGCCGTCACCCAGCACTCCTACCTGCGCGTCATCCCGGACGCGGGCTTCGCCGTCGTCCTGCTCGCCAACGGCGGCAGCTTCACCCGGCTGTACGACGACCTGGTCCGCGAACTGGCAGCCGAGTTGGCCGGGGCCCGCATGCCCGACACCTTCGCCCCGCCCTCCATCCTCCCCACGGTGGACATGAGCCACCTGGTCGGCACCTACAGGCGTGAGGGCGTCATCACCACCATCTTCCAGACCGACGACGGCGGAGCGCGCATCCGCTACGAGTTCGTCGACGACATGAAGGACCTCTCCCCGCCCATAGAGTCGCCCCTGGTGCCGGTGTCACAAACCAGCGACCGTACGGTATTCGCCGCCTCCGGCGGCCCCTACGGCGAGGACTATATCCCCGTCGTCTTCGCCACCCTGTCCAACGGCACCCCCTGCGTATACGTGAGCATGCGCGCCACCCCCAAGACCACCTGACGCCCCACCGCCGGCCGCCGAACTGGGCGAAGTCGCCACGGCCGCGCCCAGCTCGCGGTGCGGCCGGTAACCGCGATGCCCTCAGCCCGGCCCGTCCGGCTCAGCCGCGACCGTGAACGTCGACGTCCGTCCCCGCCGAACGGATCCACCGCAAAGCCACCAGAGAGCAGCACCATGACCACGTTCGACACCCCCGAACCCATCACCGCCACCATCGACATCGAGACCGGCCACGTCACGATTCGCGCCGACGACCGCGCCACCACCCGCGTCCAGGTACGTCCGAGCGACCCAGCCAGCGACGCTGACGCCCAGGCCGCGGTGCTGACCACGGTCGAGTACGCGAACGGGCGCCTCAAAGTGCAGGCTCCCAAGAACAAGCTCCGCTCGCTCTTCGGCCGCCCACCGTCGATCGAGGTGACGATCGAGCTGCCGCACGATTCACACGTCGAGGCCACGACCGCGGCAGGGTTCCACAGCCGCGGCCGGCTCGGCACGGCCACCGTCGAAACCACCATCGGCTCCATCCACCTCGACCACGCCGCCGGCCTCCAACTACGCACGGGCGTCGGCGACATCGCGGTCACCCGCGCCGACGGACTCCTCGACGCGACCACCTCATCGGGAAACATCCAGATCGGCGCCGCCGACGGCACGGCCGTCGCCACCACCACGAGCGGCAACATCACCATCGGTGAGGCGACCGGAGACCTCCGGCTGAAGGCCATCAAGGGCGACATCGTCGTCACTCGCGCGCTGGCCGCCGTCACCGCCACGACCTCCATCGGCGACATCCGGATCGGCCAGGTGACACGTGGCACGATCGTGCTGGAGACCAACTGCGGGCGGCTGGAACTCGCAGTCGAGGACGGCACCGCGACCAAGCTCGACCTCAACACCAATCACGGCAAGGTACACAACGAGCTGAGCGAGACCGCAGAGTCCGGCGAGATCATCGACATCCGCGCTCGCACCGGGATCGGCGACATCATGCTGCGCCACGTCTGAGACGTCGGGCGGCCGCGGCGGCGCGGACCCCTTCGGCACGCCCCCGCGAGCCGCGATCTCGCGGACTTCACCCATGACATGATCCGCGACGTGCTCGCCGGAATCGAGCGGCACGCTTCGGCGCGTACGGTGTCGATTGCCCACCCGCCGCACTGCGACGCCTCATCGCAACGGCCCACCGCTGATCGCCTCTTACAACGCTCGAATACCTTCGCGTCGGACCCCACCATGCTCGGCATGGTGGGGTCTACGTGCCTGCCGTGCCTGACAGGCCTTCAAGCAGCTGACCAGCTATTTCGCTTGGCTACCCAAGATAATGTCGGACTGCCGTGCTGAAGGCCGCATCGACGGCCGCGTGCGTAGATGTCACGCCCGTACTGCTCGTACAGCACCTTTACCGCGAACATCTCCAGCGGCCCGTGCGACGTTTCGTGCCGTGAGGACCCGTCGCCGCCTCGCCACCACTTTCGTAACCACGATCCCACTGTGCTCATCCCAGCATGATGCGCGCACTCTGCGGAGTATGACAAGCACGATCCGTAAGGAGTGCTGGCCAGGCCACCTGTCAACACTCCAGGAACTGCGGGGTGCGTTGATGATTGTCTGATACGCCGTTCTCCTGTCCGGCCCGTATCCGACGATGCCTCGATGGCCCGTATGGAAGTGGCGAAACGGCGAGGGCAGGTGGTGTCAGTGGGGTGGCGGCCAGGCGGCCTGAGTCAGGCTGGTGTACGGCGGGAACAGGTCGATCAGCCGGGTGATGGTGAGCAGGCGCGCCAGCGGCCCGTGGACGCCGATCAGTCGGAGTCCGCCGCCGCGGTCTTCGGCCCGGCGCTGGCTGCGGATCAACGTCTGCAGGCCACAAGAATCGCAGAAGGCCAGCTCCGCCGCATCCAGGATGATCTTCGGCGGGGTGCGGGTGGTCAGCTCTTGCAGGGTCTGCTCCAGTCGTGGGTGCGTGCTGCGGTCCAGCTCGCCTTCCAAGCGGACGACGTGGAAACCGGGCTGCTGCTGCACGGTGATCGAAAGTTCCGTCATGACGGCCGTCTCTGTGTATCGCTGCCGGTGTTGCTCCCTGCTGCTCCTTAAGGCGGGGTGCCCTCGCCGGTGAGGGAGTCGAATCAGCGTTTTGCCTTGCCCCTACCCTGTCTTCGTCGGCGAACCATGGGTGAGCAAGGTGTGGCCATCATCGTCGGCGCTTCGGGCCATCGTTGCCCCTGACGGTGCTTGTGGAAGATCCGGCGTGGGCAGCTTGGGCTCCCAAGGATACGGCCAACGGGGCAAATGATCAGGCGCTGGCGAGGATGGTGCATGGTACAGAGTGCGGGGGTGGCACGGCTGGGCCGCCGGTCACTCCTCTTGTTTCGGTGGGCGGGCCGGACACCCGGTAAAGAGGCGCCCGGCTGTAGCGGGCCGGCGACGTGCCTCCGCTGGGGGCGCATGGGCAGGCGTTGATCGGGTAGGGCGCGCGCTATGTCCGATGCGCAGGGATATCGGGGTTGGTTGCTGGCCGGCCGCTATCGGCTGCTGGCCGAGCTTGGCCGGGGCGGCATGGGCCGGGTGTGGCGCGGCCACGATGAGCTGCTGGATCGCCCGGTCGCGGTCAAGGAGGTCACTTTGGACCAGCGGCCGCAGCCCGAACGCGAGGCGCTGCTGCGCCGCACGATGAGCGAGGCCCGCCTGGCCGCCCAGCTGTCCCATCCGCACATCGCCACCGTCTACGACGTGGTCGTGGCCGACGAACGGCCATGGATCGTGCTGCAGCTGGTGCGTGCCCCGACTCTGGCCGACGTGCTGGCCGAACGGGGACCGCTGCCGCCCGCCGCGGTGGCCAGGATCGGCCTGCAGGTGCTGGAGGCACTGCAGGAGGCGCACGCCGCCGGCATCGTGCACCGCGACGTCAAGCCCGCCAACATCCTGCTGGACGGCGACCATACGGTACTGACCGATTTTGGCCTGGCCACCAGCCTGCAGCAGCCGGGCCTCACTCAAGCGGGCCTCACTCAAGCGGGCCTCGCCCAGGCAGGCATCACCCAGACGGGCATCGTGGTCGGCACTCCCGCCTACATTCCCCCCGAACGCGCCCGCGGCGCGGCGCCGAGCCCGCCCGGGGACCTGTGGTCGCTGGGCGTCACGCTGTACACCGCGGTCGAGGGCCATTGCCCGTTCGAGCAAGGCAGTCCCCTGGCCACCCTCAGCGCCGTCCTCACCGCCGAGCCGGCCCCGTTCCAGCTCGCCGGCCCGCTGGCACCCCTCATCACCGGCCTGCTGAACAAGGACCCCGACCACCGCACCGGCATCGACGACGCCCGCTGGCAGCTGCAGCGCATCAGCTCCCCTCCCCTCGATCGAATGCCGGTCACCGGCGCCATGGCGCCGGTGGCAGCACCGGTGAACGGAGCAGTGATAGCGGCGGATGCGGCCGGGCCCGCCCGGTCACCGTCGCCGTGCCACTCCGCCGGCTCCAATCCCGCGGGGAACCTCACGTCGGCTCCCGCCCGCAAGGCTCACTCCCGGAGGCGGCTGGCCGCTGTTCCGGCCGGGCGCCGGCGGTGGACCACGCGCCTGCGGCCGGCAGCGGCGGTGACCGTCTTGGTCGTCGCCGTGCTGGCTGCCACCTCCTGGCCAAGCCGGCCTGCCGGCGCGCCCGCCGCGGAGCGGCGGATACCCGTCGCCATCCCCACCACCACGCCCACCACCACGGTCCCGCCGCCATCGACCGCACTCCTGCAGGCGCGGCCTGCGTCCATCAAACGCGGCACGCCGGGCATCAGCCGCGGCACGCCGGCCGGCCGACACCAAGCCGAACCACCCACCCGCACCGCCGCGGCGGAATCCGTGCCGCCGGGCCAGGCCAAGAAGATCACCAGCAAGAAGGGCAAGGTCAAAGACGGGCACAAGCTTCGCTCGCCGGGCAAGGGCGGCGGTAAAGGGCGCAAGTGACCAGGATGCGGGTGCGAGTGCGGTCCACGGGAGGGTTTAGGGGGCCTGAGAGCGGCATGGAGATCCTGGTAACGCCGACTCTGACGCTGGCCACGTCATTTCGTCGGCTTGCCGCACGTCACACCGTGTCCTGGTCGTGCTGAATGCCGGTGACCTCCGTCCCGGCGCGCACCCATCCGGCGGGCACCGCCTCCAGCAGCACCCGGTGCAGGTCCGCGCGGTGAAAGGCGAGCAACGGCGTCGGGTCGCCGGGACGGGCCCGTTGCAGGTAACGGCCATCCGATAGCCGCAGATTACCGGCCGAATAGGTGGGAACCCCGGCCGCGCGCGTCTGCTCGCCCACGCCGAGCTCGGCCAGCGCGCGCATGGCGTTCGGGGCCTGGGACATGCCGGCGCCGATCTCGCGCAGCTCGGCCGCCCACTCCAGCACGACGGCCTGCCAGCCGATCCGATGCAAGGCCACGGCGGCAGCCAGCCCGCCGATGCCGCCGCCGACCACGATCGCGCGTCCGGTCATGGTTTCTTCTCATCGTCACCGCCAGCGTGGTCGCCTTCGGGGCCTGCGTTGGCGGGATCGGGATGCAGGGGTGGCGCGCCCTTGAACACGCCTGCCATCCATTCGAAGGTGGCGTGCGCCTGCCGGATCCGCGCGGCCCTCCCGTCGTCCGGGCCGACCAGGTCCAGGCCGTCGCGGGTGATGTCGAGGAAGGAGGTGATACCGGCGATCTGCTTGCGGGTCACCACGGCCCAGGCGTCTTCTGCCATCCGGTAGTAGACCGTCCGCTCGCCCGGCCGGGTGCGCCAGGTGAGGAACCCCATGCTGGACAGCAGCCGCAGGTTGGAGGTCAGCGAGGCGCGGCTGGCACCGATGGCCTCGCTGATCTGCCCGGCCGACTGCTCCGGCGGGTCGCACA
>NZ_JBQQCB010000105.1:0-38177 GCF_052246675.1 Nonomuraea sp. KM90
ATGAGGTGGCGTTCATGCTGGATCAGTGTCACAACATCGAGCCGAAGATCCCGGGTCAGATCCGTTCGGTGATGAATGTGCAGGAGGCGACGGCCAAGGCGTTGCTGGTGGATCGGGAGGCGCTGGCCGCGGCTCAGTCCGCGGGTGATGTGCTGGGTGCGAACGCGGTGTTCATGGACGCCTACAACACCGACGTGCGGCCGTTGCTGGCGGAGTTGCGTCAGGAGATGGGGCTGGCGCCCGACCCGATGGTGGCCTACGCCAAGTCCGGATATTTCGAGAAGATCGCCGCCGACCGGGTCGGCGGCGAGCAGGCCGGCTGGGGCGCCTAGCCGCGGGCCTCACCAGCCGTGGATCGTGCCGTCCTGTTGATCGGCAGGTACGCCGCCTCGTACGGGTGCGCGCGCCGAACCGGGCGGCCGGCTCGCGCTCGGAAGGCGGCTTGGCGCCCACCTGGATCTCGCCGGATCGGATGTCGTGCTCCAGCTGACGCGCGATGCGCTCGGTCAGCAGCCCCGGTGGGACTGTGGCACGTCCTGGCCCATCGGTGCCGGCAGGTCGGTGGGCATGCGCCGAGGATGCAGGAGGTCCCCTGCGGCGATATCGCGGTCCGTGACCGGTACCGGCTCGGAGATCCCGGGCTCGTACAATCGGACCACGCCTCGGAAATGGAGCTTCATGGTCACGCCTGGTCGCCGACGACGAGTGACGATCGCCGACGTGGCGAGCCACGCCCAGGTCTCCGTCACGGCGGTGTCCAAGGTGATCCGCAACGCCTACGGCGTCAGCCCGGCCATGAAGGACCGCGTCAAGACGGCCATCGAGGAGCTCGGCTACCGGCCGCAGGCCGTGGCCCGGGGGATGCGCGGCCGCACCTTCACGATCGGCCTGGTGCTGCCGCACATCAGGAACCCGTTCTTCGCCGACATCCTCGACGGCCTGACCGCCTACCTGGAGGACACCCAATACCAGGCGTTCATGATCCAGGGCGGCGCCACCAGGAAGGTCGAGCAGCGGGCGGTCGACGCCCTGATGGACCGGCAGGTGGACGGCATCATCATGGTCGCGCCCCTCGCCTCGAAGGCACGCCTGGAGGAGGTGGCGAAGGAGAAGCCGACCGTGGTGCTCGCGCGTCACGAGCGGTCGTCCTACTACGACTCGGTGTTCGACGACGACGAAGCGGGCGCCGAACTGGTCGTGAACCACCTCATCGAGCTGGGGCACCGCCGGATCGCGCACATCACCCACCAGGACGACAGCATCGCCCGGCCCGCCGATCTACTGCACAACATCCGGTCGGCGACCTACGAACGCGTCATGACCGAGCACGGGCTCGCCGGCGAGATCGCGGTCGCGACCAGCTTCTACAACGAGCAGGGCGGCTACGACGGCGCCCGCGAGCTGCTGGGCCGCACAGCGCGCCCGACGGCGATCTTCGCCGGAGCCGACCAGGCGGCGCTCGGCGCGCTCGCCGCGGTCCACGAGGCCGGGCTGTCCGTGCCGGCGGACGTCTCGGTCGCCGGCTACGACAACACCCACCTGGCCGCTCTGCCGAACATCGCGCTGACCAGCGTCGACCAGGACGGCGGCGAGATGGGCCGGGCCGCGGGCAAGCTCCTCCTGGAGCGCGTCGAGGGGCGCATGACACCGGTGCGCTTCTCCGTCACCCCGAGCCTGGTCGTCCGCGGCTCCACGGCCGCGCCACCCACCGCGTAGCCCGGCTCCGGAAACCTAGCCCGGCTCCGGACACCCACCGGCTCGCGCCCGTGCGGGCGTTCCCGGCCGGCGGGCGGCCGCCGCGTGCCCCCCGCCCTGCCGGATGTTCGGTCCAGGGTGCGCGGCGGCAGCTCATCGACCGCTGTCGCTCCACGGGAGGTCAGCGGGGAAAACGTTACTCGTACGACTCAATCAATAGCGATTTCATCAGCGAAAAGCCTGGAAACCGTTACCCAAATCGAGTCTTGACACCCTTTCACGTAACGCCTACGTTAACCGCATCGGGGAATCGCTTAAAACGATTCAATAACCCTGGAGGGGTGTGTGAAGACCTCCCACCGCACGCTTGCCGCGGCCCTGGCCGTGCTCGCGACGGCGGCCCTTACCTCCTGCGGCTCCGGCCCCGGCTCCGACGCCGGGCCCGCGGCCGACGGCACCGTGACCCTGTCCTTCATGACCGGCAGCGACCAGTCGACCGTGGACACCTCCAAAGCCCTGGCCAACGCCTTCATGAAGGCCAACCCCACCATCAAGGTCGAGATGGAGCACCAGCCGGGCGGCAGCGAGGGCGACAACATCGTCAAGACCCGGCTGTCCACCGGCGAGATGACGGACGTGTTCTGGTACAACTCCGGCTCGCTGCTGCAGGCGCTCAACCCGGCCCAGACCCTCGTCGACCTCACCGGCGACCCGGTACTGGCCAATGTCCAGCCCGAATACCTGCCCGTCGTGACGCAGGGCGGCAAGGCGTACGGCGTCCCCGCCACCACGCTGACCGGCGGCGGCATCCTCTACAACCGCAAGGTGTACGAGCAGCTCAAGCTGGAGGTCCCCAAGACCTGGGCCGAGTTCATGGCCAACAACGACAAGATCAAGGCGGCCGGGATCACCCCGGTGATCAGCACCTTCAAGGACACCTGGACCTCGCAGATCTTCGTGCTCGCCGACTTCCACAACGTGCAGGCCGCGGTGCCGAACTTCGCGCAGGACTACACCGCGGGCAAGGTCAAGTACGCCACCACGCCCGCCGCGGCGGGCGGCTTCCAGCACCTGGCCGACGTGCACGCCAAGGACCACCTCAACAAGGGCTTCGGCTCGGCCACCCTCGACCAGGGCCTGAAGATGCTGGTGGAGGGCAAGGGCGCGCACTACGCGATGCTCAGCGGGCTGCTGCCGCCGCTGCTGGCGACCTACCCGCAGACGGCCACCGACGTCGGCCTCTTCGGCATCCCCGGCAACGACCCGGAAAAGAGCGGCGCCACCGTCTGGGAGCCGAACGCCATCTACATCGCCAGGACCACCGAGAAGCTGGACGCGGCCAAGAAGTTCCTCGCCTTCGTCGCCTCGCCGGCCGGCACGGAGGCGGTGACCGCGGCCGTGCGGCCGTCCGGCCCGTACCGCATCAAGGGCTCCAAGCTGCCCGACGACGCCATCCAGGTGGCCAAGGACCTGCAGGCCTACATCGACCAGGGCGCCACCACCCCCGCCCTGGAGTTCCTGTCGCCCATCAAGGGCCCGTCGCTGGAGCAGATCACCGTCGCCGTCGGCTCCGGGCTGACCTCGGCCGCCGAGGGGGCCGCCCAGTACGACAAGGACGTGGAGAAGCAGGCCAAGCAGTTGGGGCTCGCGGGGTGGTGACGAGGCAACACGCCGGGTCCCGTACGGGGCCCGGCGTGGCTCCCGGGCAACGGCACGCCCGCCCGGCGGCCAGGCGCAGGTCGGCCTACCCGTACGCGCTGTACGCCCCGGCCGCCGTCGTCTACCTGGTGATCTTCCTGGTGCCGACGGCCATGGCCTTCTACTTCGCGCTCACCCGCTGGACGTTGTTCGACAGCACCTTCGTCGGCCTGGAGAACTTCCGCGACTTCCTGGCCGAGCAGAACCTGCGCATCGGCTTCCAGAACACGATCGTCTACGCCGTGGTCACCAGCGGCCTGAAGGTCGTGCTGGGGCTGCTGCTCGGCGTGCTGCTCACCTCCCGGCTGCGGCTGCGCGGCCTCCTGCGCTCGGTGGTGTTCTTCCCGGTGCTGGTGTCCACCGTCGCGGTCGGCATCACCTTCAGCGCCCTGCTGCGCCCGGACACCGGCCTGGTCAACCGGGCCCTCGCCGTGGTCGGTATCGACGGCCCCGACTGGCTCGGCGACGCGAACTCGGCGCTGCTGTCGGTGGCGCTGGTGGACGTGTGGAAGGGGGTCGGCCTGGCCACCGTCATCTACATCGCCGGGATCATGTCGATCCCCCGGGACTACTTCCAGGCCGTGGCGGTGGACGGCGGGGGCGCCTGGCACCGGTTCCGGCACGTCACGCTGCCGCTGTCGTGGCCGGCCACGTACTCGGTGATCATCCTGTCGTTCATCGGCGGGCTGCGCTCGTTCGACCTGATCTGGACGATGACCCGCGGCGGGCCCGGCTTCACCAGCGACACCATCGCCTCGATCATCTACAAGCAGTACCAGGCCGGGTTCTTCGGCCTGTCCACCGCGGGCAACGTGCTGCTGTTCCTCGTCGTCACCGCCATCGTCGTCCCGCTCAACTACTTCCTCGGCAGGAGGCAGGTCGCCGCATGAGAACGCTGAAGAGGCTCAGCGCCGAGACGCTCGCGCTGGTCCTGGCCACCGTGATCTTCCTGGTGCCGTTCTCGTTCATGCTGCTGACCGCGGTCAAGGACCGGGCGCAGGCCGCGGATCTGGACTTCGCCTGGCCGGCGAGCTGGCCGGTCGTCGAGAACTTCCTGGACGTGGTCGAGGCGCGCGACTACGTGCTGCTGCGGGCGTTCGTCAACAGCACCGTCCTCACCGTGTCCTCCGTGGCGCTGATCGTCGTCTTCGCCGCCATGGCCGCGTTCGTGCTGCAGCGCCGGGCGGGCAGGATCGGCTCGCTGGCGAACTTCCTGGTGCTGTCCGGGCTGATCATCCCGCCCGCGATCGTGCCCACGATCTGGCTGCTGCAGGGGATCGGCCTGTTCAAGACGCTGCCCGGGCTGATCCTGGTCGAGGTCGCCTACGGGCTGTCGTACGCGGTGCTGCTGTTCCGGGCGTTCATCGCGGCCGTCCCGCGCGAGCTGGACGAGGCCGCCCAGATCGACGGCTGCACCGGGCTCACCCTGTTCTTCCGCGTCATCTTCCCGCTGCTGCGGCCCGTCACCATCACGGTCATCCTGACCACGTCGGTGGCCGTCTTCAACGACTTCGTCAACCCGCTCTACTTCACCCCGGGCGACGAGAACGCCACCGTGCAGGTCACCCTCTACAACTTCCAGAGCCAGTACAGCACCCAGTGGAACCTGCTGTTCATGGACATCGTGCTGATCACGATCCCGCCGCTGCTGCTGTTCGTCCTCTTCAACCGCAAGATCGTCGCCGGCATGACCGCCGGCGCCATCAAGGGATGACGGGCGGTCCGATGATCCACGCTCACGAGTTCCGGCATGAAGGGCTGACGCTGCGGGCCACGGTGCACCTTCCTTATGGCGACCGGCCCGCGACCGTCTGGCCGGCCGTGGTGTTCGTCCACGGGTTCGCCAACAACCGGATGGAGAGCCGCTCGTTCGTCCTGATGGCACGGCAGCTGGCGGACGCCGGCTGCGCGTCCGTCCGGTTCGACCTGTCCGGGCACGGTGAGAGCGACGGCGACTTCTTCGACGTCACCATCACCGGCGAGATAGCCGAGACCCGGTCCGTCGTACGCGCCGTGCGCGGCTCCGACTTCGCCGACCCCGACCGGATCGGCCTGGTCGGGATGAGCATGGGCGGTGTCGTCGCCGGGATCGTGGCCGCTGAGGAGCCCGGCGTCCGCGCCGCGTGCCTGTGGTCGCCGGCCGCCGTCGCCCCCTTCGAAGTTGGCGCCGGCCACCTCAAGGGCCGCGACATCGGCGCCGAGATCGGGGAGCGGGGCTACTTCGACGCCGACGGCCACCGGATGAGCCCGGCCCTGGTCGCGGACATCGCCGGCCTCGACGTCTACGGCCGGTCCCGCCCCTACACCGGGCCCGTCCGCATCATCCACGGGGACCGGGACGACATCGCGCCCGTCTGCTACGCCCGCCGCTACCTCGACCACTACGACGGCAACGCGGAGCTGGAGGTGGTCGAAGGCGCCGACCACGGCTGGTCCACCGTGCCGCACCGCAGCCGGCTGCACCGGTCCACTCTGCGGTTCTTCCTGAAGACCCTCTTGTGTCCGAAGGACACTTTTTAGTTTCCTCAGGACATTGCTTATGAGTGCGGCGCAATCTAAGTTCTGTCCCATAGCGATCTCACCTCCAGGGGGACACATGTCACTTGACGACCTCACCCGGCTGGTCGCCGTCCCGTCCGTCGAGTTCCGGCCCGAGTTGCGCTGGTGGCTGGCCGAAGGGCTGCACACCGACGAGACGCTGGTACGCGAGATCGACACCGCGCACAAGCTCGGTTTCGGCGGGATGGAGTTCCTCGCCATGGACGAGGAAGGCATCGACCACGCCCGCTACGGCTGGGGCTCGGAGGAGTGGACGCACGACTCCCACGTGGTCGTGGAGGAGACGACCAGGCGGAGCATGGCGGTGAGCTTCACCTCCGGCACGAACTGGGCGAACGCGAACCTCCCCACCATCCACCCCGATCACCCGGCCGCCGCGCAGGAACTCGACGTGGTCACCGAGGACCTCGGCCCCGCCGGCTCGCGCCGCGGGCCGCTCCCGCGCGTGGACCTCGACGCCGAGCCGCCCGTGACCCACATTCCCGGTCACCGCGGCAAGGTCACCGAGCAGCATCTGGTGGCCGTCGTGGCGGCGCGCGTGCTGGAGACCACCCAGGCGGGCACGATCCTCGACCTCGAATCCGTCTCTGACCTCACCGGCCAGGTGCGCGACGAGACGCTGGACTGGCAGGCCCCGGCCGACGGCGACTGGCGGCTGTTCGTGCTGTGGACGCACGGCACCGGGCAGACCGCCTCGCCCTCGGCGTCGGTCAACTACACCGTCAACTACCTGGACCGGGACGGTGTCGAGGCGGTCATCGACTACTGGGACACGGTCGTGCTCACCCCGGAGCTGCGCGAGCGGATCGGCCGCAACCCGCGGGTGCAGATGTACATGGACTCCCTGGAGCTGTCGACCTACGGCGCCGGTGGCCTGTTCTGGGGGCGTACCGTCGCCGCGGAGTTCCGCGCCCGCCGCGGCTACGACATCACTCCATGGCTGCCGTTCCTGCTGCGCAGCGTGCCGTTCATGGCGGTCAGCACGACGTACCACTACGACGTGCGCGAGGAGCACCGCGGCACCGTCGAGAAGGTGCGCTTCGACTACGTGCGCACGCTCACCGACCTCTACATCGAGAACATGCTGCGCCCGTTCGCCGCGTTCCTGCACGGGCACGGGATCGGGCTGCGCGCCGAGATCAGCTACGGGCTGCCGTTCGAGCTCACCCGGCCCGGCCCGGAGGTCGACGGGATCGAGAACGAGTCCCTGGAGTTCGGCGCGCAGATCGACGCCTACCGCCTGATGGCCGGCCCGGCCCACCTGTTCGGCAAGCAGTACTCCTCCGAGACCGGCGCGACCACCCGCAACCACATCCTCGACCACCGCTTCTACGACCAGATCATCGCCACCCAGCTCGCGGCCGGCATCACCAGGACCGTGCTGCACGGCTGGGCGAGCACCGCGGGCGCGCCCGGCGCCACCACCTGGCCCGGGCACGAGGGCATGTGGTCGCGCTTCTCCGAACGGTTCGACACCCGCCAGCCCGCCGCCGAGTTCTACCCGCTGTGGAACCAGGCGATCGGCCGCTACCAGGCCGTCCTGCGCCAGGGCCGGCCCCGCATCGACGTGGGGATCCTGCGTACCGACCACTTCACCGACAACACCTGCGGCGTGGCCCTGTACGACGAGGAGGGCCGGCGCATCCCGGACGAGGACGCCTACGGGCGCAGGTGGATGCGCGACCGGCAGAACCACTGGTGGCAGGACCTGGGCATGCAGGACGCCGGATGGACCTACGAGTTCTTCGACGGATCACTCCTGCTGCGCGAGGAGGTCTCGTTCGCCGGCGGGCTCGTCCAGCCCGGCGGCCCCGGCTACCAGGCGCTCATCGTCTACCAGGAGACCCTGGACGCGGACGTGGCGGCCGGGCTCCTGCGGTGGGCCCGCGACGGCCTGAAGCTCCTCGTCGTCAACGGCGCCCGCGAGCTCAAGTGGCTCGTCGCCGGACAGCACACCACCCACCACCGGGCCGCCGCGCGTACCCCGGGACTGGACGGCCGCGACGACGAGCTCGCCCGGACGATGGCGGCCCTGCGCGCCCTCCCGAACGTCGCCGAGGTGCACGATCCCGCCCACACCGTCGGCGCGCTGCGCGAGCTCGGCGTCACCGGACGCGCCGAGTTCACCGCCGACAACCCCGACGTCCTGAGCCACCTGCGCGAGGACGGCGACCTGCTGCACCTGTACCTGTACCACTTCCGCTACGAGAGCGGCGAGCCGACCACCGTCGAGGTCGCCCTGCCGGGCACCGGCGCCGCCCACCGGATCGACGCCTGGACCGGCGACCTCCGGCCCCACCGCGGCGTCCGGCACGACGCGGGCCGCACGATCGTCACCGTGACCCTGGCCCCCGGCCAGACGGCGCTGCTCACCCTCGACCGCTCGGCGGCGCAGCCCGCCGGCTCCGACCCCGTCACGCCCGAGCCGGTGCGGGAGATCGACGAGTGGACGATCGCCGTCGAGAGCTGGGACGCCGGTGAGGTGGAGGTCATCACCGAGGACCGCGGGCTCGGCTACGAGACCCGCGAGGAGCGGCCCCGCACGGCCGTCACCCGCCTCGACGCCGGCCACGGCCCGCTGCGGCCGTGGAAGGACCTGCCCCAGGTGGGCCCGGAGGTCAGCGGCGTCGGCGAGTACACCGCCACCTTCACCCTCGACCGGGTCGCCGGGGCCAGGTATGTCCTCGACCTCGGATCGACCGCCGGGGCCCTGGGGTCCGTGCGGGTCAACGCGGGCGCGGTCAAGGGCTTCGACACCTCCCTGCCCCGCGTCGACGTCACCGCCGACCTGCGGCCGGGCGAGAACACGGTCACGGTCCGGGTCTCCAGCTCGCTGAACAACCGGCTGCTCGCCCGCGGCTACTACGACGGCGTGCCCGACGTGGTCGCGTCCTTCACCGGGGCCGACGAGACGCAGCGGACGACGGTCCACGAGCACGGGCTGCTCGGACCGGTGCGGCTGCTGCGTGAAGCGGAGGCGGCCGGCAAGTAGGGTTTCGGGAAGCCGGAACGCACAAGCAGAGGTGAGGCGCATCGTGGCCCGCGCGCAACGCTACGAGCTGGACGACCAGGACATCGACCTGTCACCCGTCATCGCGCCCGACCCCCTGGACCCGAGGGTCTCCTTGACCTCGATCATCCACTGGGCCGACAGTCTCCCCGTGCGGCTGTCCGTCATGACCGCCGTCGACTTCCCGGTGCACGACGTGTCGATGTTCCTCGTCGTCAACCAGCTCAGCTACCGGGGAGCGATGCGCCCGAGCGAGCTCGCGGAGACCCTGGGCATGGGACGGGCGAACATCTCCAAGATCGCTCACCGTCTCGACACCGCGGGCCTCATCCTGCGGGTGCGCGAGCCCTCCGACGAGCGCAGCGTGCTGCTCGCGCTGACTCCCCGCGGCCGGGAGATCGGGGAGCGGATCATGACACACGTCCGGCGGACCTTCGACGAGGCCCTCGCCCACTGGAGCGAGGAGGATGTGACCGACCTCAAACGCCTCCTCGCTCGCCTGGCCCGCGACACGGTGTGGGTGCGGCAGGCGCCCCGGGCGCGCATCGCGCCAGGACGAGCCCGATGATCGCGGGCTGATCCTCGGGGGGCCTCAGCGTTGGATCATCCGCATCTGCTCCTCGTTGTGGTCGTCCCCGGCGGCCGGGGGCAGGTTGTCCAGCTTGGCGAGCTGGTCGGCGGTCAGCCGGACGGAGTCGGCGGCCACGTTCTCCTCCACCCGCGAGACCCGCTTGGTGCCGGGGATCGGGGCGATGTGCTCGCCCTTGGCCAGCAGCCAGGCCAGCGCGACCTGCGCCGGGGTGACGCCCGCCGCGGCGGCGACCGCCCGCACCTCGTCGGCCAGGGCCAGGTTGCGCCGGAAGTTCTCGCCCATGAACCGCGGGCTGGTCCTGCGCCAGTCGGTGTCGTCGAACTCCTCGGGCGAGCGGATCGCGCCGGTCAGGAAGCCGTGCCCGAGCGGCGAGTACGGCACGAAGCCGATGCCCAGCTCGCGCAGCACCGGCAGCACGCGCTGCTCCACGTCCCGGGTCCACAGGGAGTACTCCGACTGCACGGCGGTGACCGGGTGCACGGCGTGGGCGCGGCGGATCGTCTCCGGCCCGGCCTCGGACAGGCCGATGTGGCGGACCTTGCCCTCCTCGACCAGCTTGGCCAGGGCGCCGGCGGTGTCCTCGATCGGGGTGTCCGGGTCGACGCGGTGCTGGTAGTACAGGTCGATGTAGTCGGTGTCCAGGCGCCGGAGCGAGCCCTCGACGGCGGTGCGGACGCCGGCCGGGCTGCTGTCGAGGCGGCCGGGGCCGCGCCCGGTGTGCGAGATCATGCCGAACTTGGTCGCCACGACGACCTGGTCGCGGCGGCCCTTCAGGGCCTTGCCGACGAGTTCCTCGTTGGCGTAGGGGCCGTAGACCTCGGCGGTGTCGAGGAAGGTGACGCCCAGGTCCAGCGCGCGGTGGATGGTGCGGACGGACTCGGCGTCGTCGCTGCCGGCGCCGGTGTAACCGAAGGACATGCCCATCGCGCCCAGGCCGATGCGGGAGACGTCCAGGTCTTTCAGGGTGGTGTGCCTCATGATCACCTTTCGGGGACGAGTCTGATCGTCGCGTCCCGTGAGCCGGGGTTGACGACGCCGTCGATGATGTTGGCGCCGTAGCGGCGGTACTTGGTGCGGTAGACCTCGTCGATCTGGTCGTGGACGGCCGCGTCGGCGGGTCCGGCGTCGGCGAAGGTGACGTCCGCCTCGACGCCGCCGGCCGAGATGCGGCCCTGGCGGCGGGTCTGGGTACCGCGGTACCAGGCGCCGGACCGGCCGTTCATGCAACGGACATAGAGCTCATCACCTACGCGGACCACCCATATCGTCACGGGTGGGCGCAGCGTGCCGTCCTCGCGCCGGGAGGCGAGCTCCAGTTCCTCGGCGTAGCCGATCGTGCTCAGTTCGTCGCCGGTCCAGGTAGCCATCGCGGACGCCTCCTTCGGGTCAGGGCTGGACGTGGACCTACCCGCGCCCGGTCTCAACCGGGTGACCGGCACGCCTGGCGGAGGTCCGTTGTCGGTAAATCCATGCCTCATGGATGCCGGGCGATCGGGCCGACGTCTTCCCTGGTCAACCCCCATGAAAGCCGCTCGCTCGGTCATGCGGCAGGGCCTGCCGTTACAGGTAGTGGCAGAACCCCCCAGTCCGCCGGCGGGGATGGGCACGGGTCAGGCCTGGTCCTGCGCCCCGGCGAGGTCCTGCGTGGCCGCCCAGCTGGCGAGCATCTTGAGCCCGTCGGCGGTGGGGCTGCCGGGGGTGGCGGTGTAGACGTTGAGGGTCAGGCCGGGCTCGGATGGTAGCTCCATCGATTCGAAGTCGAGGTCGAGCTGCCCGACCACCGGGTGCCGCAGCCGTTTCCGGCCGCTGCGGTGGAACCGCACGTCGTGGGAGGCCCAGCGCTGCCGGAAGATCTCGCTCCGCGTCGACAGCTCGCCGACCAGCTCGATCAGCGCCCGGTCGTGCGGGTGGCGGCCCGCCTCCAGCCGGAGCATGGCGGCGGCGTCGTCGGCGACCCGGTCCCAGTCGACGAAGAACTCGCGCGCGGCCGGGTCGAGGTAGACGAACCGGGTGGTGTTCGCCGGGCGGCGCGGGTCGGCCAGGACGGGGGAGTAGAGTGCGCGGGCCAGGCGGTTCATGGCGATGAGGTCGTGGCGGCCGTTGCGTACCCAGGCCGGGGAGTCGGTGACGGCGTCGAGCACCTGCTGGATCACGGGCCGCACCGTGGTCGGCGGCGTGTGGGGGCGGCGGGGGTCCGGACCGGCGCTCCGGGCCAGGGCGAACAGGTGCTCACGCTCGGCCTCGTCCAGTTGCAGGGCGCGGGCCAGGGCGTCCAGCAGTCCCGCCTGCTCCGGGGTGATGCGCGCCCGGCGTGAGCTGAGAAACTCGCGGACCTCGGCGCGGTGCTCGATCTGGCCCATAACCCCAGGGTAGGCAAGGTGAACGCGGCGAAGGAGGTAAGGCCGTTACCCCTCCCGCGGCACCCGGAGCACCGTCCCCGGGCTGCCTGCCAGATCAACTGATCCACACAGCGGACCGCGTTGCCCCTTTCGCCGTGGGCGCGCAGGGCTTATAAGTAAGTATCTAGTTCGTTCGTTAATCGACGCCAGGAAGGTGGGACGCCCATGCTCACCGCCGACCACGGCATGGCAACCCCTGTCAGCCGCCGCCCCGCGAGCCCTCCCCTGGCACTCGCGACGGTCTGCCTCTCCGGCACCCTGGAGGACAAGCTCGTGGCCGCCGCCGCGGCGGGCTTCGACGGGATCGAGATCTATGAGGACGACCTCATCGTGTCGAGCTGGTCACCGAGCCGGATCCGGCAGGAATGTGCCGACCTGGGGCTGTCGATCCACCTCTACCAGCCGTTCCATGACTTCGAGGCGGTGCCGCCCGAGGCGTTCGAGGCCAACCTCCGCCGGGCGGAGCGGAAGTTCGACGTGCTGGAGCACCTCGGCGCGCGCACGCTGGCGGTCTGCTCGACGACCTCCACGAGCGCGCTGGACGACGACGACCTCGCCGCGGAGCAGCTCCACACGCTGGCCGGCCGGGCCGCGCGGCGTGGCCTGCGCATCGCGTACGAGGGCCTGGCCTGGGGCCGGTTCGTGAACACCGTCGAGCACGCCTGGCGGATCGTCCGGCTCGCCGGGCATCCGGCGCTCGGGCTGTGCCTCGACAGCTTCCACCTGTTCGCCCGGGGCGACGACCCCGCCTGGATCCGCGCCGTGCCCGGTGCGAAGGTGTTCCACCTGCAGCTCGCCGACGCGCCGCGGCTGAACATGGACGTCCTGGAGTGGAGCGAGCACCACCGGCTGTTCCCCGGGCAGGGCGTCTTCGATCTGACCGGCTTCGTCGGCCACGTCCTTGCCACCGGGTACGACGGCCCGCTTTCGATCGAGGTGTACAACGACGTCTGCCGGCAGGCGGATCCCCGGCACGTCGCCGTCGACGCGATGCGCTCGCTGCTGTCGCTGGAGGAGACGCTCGGCCCGGTGGCGGCCCGCGAACGCATCCAGCCGGCCGGCCTGCCGCCGGCCCCGCCGCTCGACGGTCACGTGTTCACCGAGCTGGCCGTGGACGAGATCTCCGGCCCGATCGTGGCGCGGGCGCTGGCCGCGCTCGGGTTCACGCACACCGGTCAGCACCGCTCCAAGCCGGTGCAGCTGTGGTCGCAGGCCAAGGCCCGGATCCTGCTGAACTTCGCACCGCAGCGGACAGTGCCGCCGGGCACTGCGGCCGTCTGCGCGCTGGCCGTGGAGAGCGCTGACCCAGCCGGCTCGGCCCGCCGGGCCGAGCGGCTGCTGGCGCCCGTGTTACCCCGCGCCCGGCGGGTGGAGGAGGCCGACCTCAACTCCGTGGCCGCACCCGACGGGACCGCCGTCTTCTTCTGCCGTACGGGCGGGGACGACAACTGGCTCGACGACTTCGCCCCCACCGGCCGCACGGCCCGCGGCGAGGGCCTGCTGACCGGGACCGACCACGTCTCTCTCACCGAGTCGGTCGACGACTTCGACCAGGCCGCGCTCTTCTACCGTTCGGTGCTCGGCCTGCAGGCGACGCAGACCACCACGCTGCCCGCGCCGTTCGGGCTGATCCAGAGCCGGGCCGCGACCGATCCGGCGCACCACGTACGGATCAGCCTCAACACCGCGCCGCTCCGGCGGGGCGACTGGTCACCGGCGGTGCCGAGCCCCCAGCACATCGCCTTCACCACCGACGACGCCATCGCCGCCGCGAAGGCGATGCGGGCGCTCGGCGCGCCGCTGCTGACGATCCCCGACAACTACTACGACGATCTCGACGCCCGCCTGGCGCTGCCGCGGGAACTCCTCGCGGAGATGAGGCGGCACTCCATCCTCTACGACCGCGACCAACACGGCGAATACCTGCACTTCTACACCGAGATGCTCGGCGCGCGGATCTTCTTCGAGGTGGTGCAGCGCGTCGGCGAGTACGCCGGCTACGGCGCGGCGAACAGCGCGGCGGTGCGCATGGCCGCGCACCGCAGGCGCCGGCTGAGCACGCTGCGGGAGCCGTCCGCCCTGGCCGGTGGCGATCACGACTACTCGTTGGCGCATCTGACGGCGCTCAGCCTGTCTCCGCCCGAACTGGTGAGCGCCGCCGCCGACGCGGGCTACCGGTACGTGGGCCTGCGCATGACCCGGGTCACCCCGCACGAGCCGCACCACCCCCTCGCCACCGACCCCGCCCTGATGCGCGCGACCAAGGTCCGCCTCGCGGCCACGGGAATCGAGGTGCTCGACATCGAGCTAGCCCGGATCGCGCCCGATGACGACCCCGCGGACTTCCTGCGCTTCCTGGAGGCCGGAGCCGAGCTCGGGGCCCGCCATGTCATCACGCAGCTCCCGGACCCCGACTTCGCCCGCAAGACCGACCGGTTCGCGCGGTTGTGCGAGCTGGCCGGGCCGCTCGGTCTCACCGTCGATCTCGAGTTCCCGTCGTGGACCCAGACGCCCGACCTCGCCGGAGCCGTCCGCGTCCTGCGGGCCGCCCGGCAGCCCAACGCGGGAATCCTGGTCGACCTGATCCACTTCGCGCGCTCCGGCTCCAGCGTGGCCGATCTCCGCGACCTGCCGCCCGAGTGGTTCCGCTTCGCCCACGTCTGCGACGCGCCGGCCGCGGCGCCGGCCACGCAGGAGGAGATCATTCATGCCGCCCGCTTCGAGCGCCTGTTCCCCGGCGAGGGTGGCATCGACGTGCACGGCATCCTCGGCGCCCTGCCACCCGGGATCCCGTACGCCCTGGAGATCCCCCGGGCCACGCTCGTGGCGCAGGTGGGCGCCAAGGAGCACGCCCGCCTCGCGATCACCGCGGCGCGCCGCCACCTCGACGCGGCCGCCCGGCGAGCGGGCCCGACCGAGGCGGCGTAGCGCGATCAAGGGGCGTCGCACGCCTGCCCGATGGTGCGGGCCACCTCCTCCGCCGCCAGGAAGCACCGGTGGATCGACCCGCCGCTGCCCCCGGCGTCCCCGATGACGTGGACCCCGAGCCGCGGCCGCCGGGCCTCGCAGGCCGCGAGCAGGCCGGTGCGCGGGGCGACGCCATGGGAGATCAGCAGGGGCCCGGCGGCGGGCAGCCACTCTTCGTGGCCGTCGGACCGGACGAGCAGGCGGTCGGCTTCGACGGACGTGATCGCGGTCTCCGGCAGGATGCGCACCTTCGGGTTCCCGGTGAGCCGCGGGACCATGAGGATCTTGGCGCGGCGGCCGACGTCGGGCGCGAGGCTCGGCTGGGAGCCGATGAGCAGCACCTCGGCCCCGCCCGCGGCGAGGTGGTCGGCGACGGCCACCCCCTCGCGGTCGGCGCCCCAGATGACGCAGGCGCGGGGGACGTCCTCGCCGAGCGCGAGCCAGCGGCGCACGTCGAAGACGTGCGGCAGGCCGGCGCCCGGGACGTCCGGCAGGCGGCCGGTGCCGCCGGTGGCCAGCACGACGGCGTCCGCCTCGTGCCGCGCGAGCACCTCCGCGGTGACGGGGACGCCGGTGCGGACGGTGACGCCGAGCCGGTCCAGCTCGGCGGTGCACCGCTCCAGGATGCTGTGATATTCCGGATACGCAGGGAGGCGGGCGGCGAGCGCGAACTGGCCACCGACGTGCCCCGCGCGTTCCAGCACCCGCACCCGGTGGCCCTGCCCGGCCAGCCGCCGGGCCGCCTCCAGACCGGCCGGGCCCGCGCCGATCACCAGCACCGACGCCTTCTTCGAGGGGGTGTTCGGCGCGCCGAGGTGCTCCCGGCCCGCCCGAGGGTTGACCGAGCAGGGGATCGGCTCGCCGGTGCCGAGCTGATCGATGCAGTGGTTGCAGGCGATGCACGGCCGGTAGGGCCCGCCGGTCAGCGCGTGGCGGGGAAAGCCGGGGTCGGCGTGGAGCGTACGGGCCAGGGAGACGAAGTCGGCGCGGCCACCGGCCACGATCGCCTCGGCGCTCTCCGGCGTGCTGATCCGCCCGGCGACGCCGACCGGCAGCCCCAACGCGCGGTAGCGCTCGGCGTACGGGGCGAGCAGGCCGCGCTCCCACTCGCCGGGCTGGATGATCCACTGCCCCGCCTCGTACGACCCGGCCGAGACGTCGAGGAAGTCCAGCAGGTCCAGGCGGGCGCGGGAGATCAGCTCGAAGGTGCGCTCCGCGCTCAGGCCGCCCTCGAACCCCTCGTGCGCGGAGACCCGCAAACCGACGGCCACGCCGGGTCCTGCCCGCTCCCGGACCGCCTCGACGACCAGGTCGAGGAACCGGAGGGGATCGGCGAACTCGTCGGTACGCAGGTTGAAGGCCGGGGAGAGGAACTGGTGCACGAGGTAACCGTGCGCGCCGTGGATCGAGATCACGTCCACACCCGCCTCGCGGCAGCGCCGGGCACCCTCCCCGTAGGCCTCGACCAGCTCGTACACCTCCGCGGTGGCCAGCTCCAGCGGCAGCTCGCCACCAGCCGGCAGGCAGGGGACGGGGGAGGGGGCGACCGGGCGGAACCCGCTGACCGCGCCCTGGGCCGTGCGGCCCCCGTGGTTCAGCTCGACACCGAACAGAGCGCCCTCGGCGTGCACGGCGGCGGCCAGCCGGGCGAGGCCGGGGACGCGGGCGTCGACGTCGACGCCCATCTGGCGCAGCCGGCCCCTGCCGTCCGCGCGCACGTAGGCGGCCTCGGCGAACACCAGGGCGGCGCCGCCGCGCGCCCGCCGGGTCAGGTATTCGACGTAGCGGTGGGTGACGGTGCCGTCGATCTCGCAGTAGTTGCGCTCCATCGGCGCCGAGACGAACCGGTTGCGCAGGCGTACGGGGCCCAGCGCCAGCGGCCGTCCCACGGCCGGCCCGTCCCAGCTCATGATCGTGGTTCCTTCCAAGAGTACGGACTAGATAGTTCACAAAGCTGGGCCAGCGGCGCGGTGAAGTCAAGGGGGAGATCACTTCCGCGCCAACCGCCGCGGATTGCCCGCTAGCCACCTAACTCACTAGTACGTACATTAGGAGGGCCATGTCACGAGCCAAGCGCTCACGCGGCTGTCGTACCTGCTTGAAAGGAAGAAGTGATGGATTCGTTCCTGATCGGGTTGATCGGCTCGGGCATCGGCCCCTCCTTGAGCCCGCCGCTGCACGAGCAGGAGGCCGTGCACCACGGGTTGCACTACGTCTACCGGCTGCTCGACATCGATCGCGTGGGCGGTGACGTGGGCGAGCTGGTCCGTACGGCGCGGCGCTACGGCTACGACGGGCTCAACGTCACCCACCCCTGCAAGCAGGACGTCATCCCGCACCTGGACGAGCTGTCGCCGGACGCCCGCATGCTCGGCGCGGTCAACACCGTGGTGTTCGACGGTGAGCGGGCCATCGGCCACAACACGGACTGGACGGGCTTCGCCGAGTCGTTCGCGCGGGGCCTGCCCGACGCGCCCGCCCACCAGATCGTGCAGCTCGGCGCCGGGGGAGCGGGGGCCGCGGTCGCGCATGCGCTGCTCACCATGGGCGCCGACCGGATCACCGTGGTCGACTCCGACCCGGCACGGGCGCGCGCTCTCACCGGTGAGCTGGCCGCCCGCTTCGGGGCCGAACGGGCCCATCACGCCGGTCCGGCCGAGCTGCCGGAGCTGCTGGCCCGGGCCGAAGGGCTGGTGCACGCGACCCCGACCGGCATGGCCCGGCATCCGGGCCTGCCGCTGCCGGCCGAGCTCCTCCACCCCGGCCTGTGGGTGGCCGACATCGTCTACCGGCCGCTGGAGACCGAGCTGCTCAAGCAGGCGCGGGCGCTCGGCTGCCGGACGCTGGACGGTGGCGGCATGGTCGTCTTCCAGGCCGTGCACGCGTTCAGGCTGTTCACCGGCCGGGAGCCGGACGCCGAGCGGATGCTCGCCCACCTGACCGACCTCATCGCCGTCTGAAGGAGGAACCGTGCGCAAGTCCATCGCCACCGTGTCGGTGAGCGGCACCCTGGCCGAGAAGCTGGCGGCCATCGCGGCCGCCGGGTTCGACGGGGTGGAGATCTTCGAGAACGACCTGCTGGCCTGCCCGCTGCCGCCGGAGGAGGTCCGGGCCAGGGCCGCCGACCTGGGCCTCGGCATCGACCTCTACCAGCCCTTCCGCGACTTCGAGGCGGTGCCCCCCGAGATGCTGGCCCGGAACCTGCGCCGGGCCGAGCACAAGTTCCGGCTCATGGAGCGCCTCGGCGCGGACCTGCTGCTGGTCTGCTCGAACGTCTCGCCCGCCGCGATCGGCGACGACGAGCTGGCCGCCGAGCACCTGCGGCTGCTGGCCGAGCGGGCCGCCGAGCACGGGATCCGCATCGCCTACGAGGCGCTGGCCTGGGGCCGGCACGTCAACGAGTATCTGCACGCCTGGCGCGTCGCGCGGCTGGCCGACCACCCCAACCTGGGCGTGTGCCTGGACAGCTTCCACATCCTCTCGCGCGGCTCCGACCCGATCGGCATCGAGGCCATCCCCGGGGAGAAGATCTTCTTCCTGCAGCTCGCCGACGCGCCGCTGCTGGCCATGGACGTGCTGCAGTGGAGCCGCCACTACCGCTGCTTCCCGGGGCAGGGCAACTTCGACCTGGCCGGGCTCGTCGCCAGCGTGCGGCGCACGGGCTACGCCGGGCCGCTGTCGCTGGAGGTGTTCAACGACGTCTTCCGCCAGGCGTCGGCCGAGCGCACCGCGCTGGACGGCATGCGCTCGCTCATCGCGCTGGAGCAGGACCTGAACGGTGCGGCGCAGCCGGCCGTGCCCGCCGGTTTCGCCTTCGCCGAGCTGGCCGACACCGGCGCGCTCGGCGGGATGCTGGCCGCGCTCGGCTTCGCGCGTACCGGGACGCATCCCACCAAACCTGTCGAGCTGTGGGAGCAGGGCGGCGCGCGCCTGCTGCTCAACGCCACGGGCGCCGACCCTGCGCTGATCGCCATCGGCCTGGACGGCCCCGATCCCGCCGGCGCGGCCAAGCGCGCCGAGTCGCTGCTCTCACCGGTCCTGCCACGCGAGCGCGCCCCGGAAGAGGCCAAGCTGGAGGCGGTGGCCGCGCCGGACGGCACCGAGATCTTCTTCTGCGACGACGCCTGGCTCGCCGACTTCGCCCCCTCGGGACCCGTGCCCGGCCCGGTCACCGGCATCGACCACGTGGCCCTGACCCAGCCGTGGCACCACTTCGACGAGGCCGCGCTGTTCTACCGCAGCGTGCTCGGGCTGCGCCCGCAGGAGAGCCTGGAGCTGCCCGACCCGTACGGCCTGCTGCGCAGCAAGGCCATGTCGGGCCCCGACGGCGCCGTCCGCGTCGTGGTGAACATCGCCCAGGTCGGCGCCGACCTTCTCCCCTGGCAGCACGTCGCGCTGGCCTGCGACGACGTCGTGTCCGTCGCCCGCCGGCTGCGAAGGGAGCACCCCGGGCTGCTGCTGCCGATCCCCGGCAACTACTACGACGACCTGGAGGCCCGCCACGAGGTCGGTCCCGAGCTGCGCGACCTCGGCGTGCTCTACGACCGGGACGAGCACGGCGAGTTCCTGCACCTGTACACCGTCACCGTGGGCCGGGTCTTCTTCGAGATCGTCCAGCGGATCGGCGGATACGAGGGCTACGGCGCCGGCAACGCCCCCATCCGGCTCGCCGCCCAGCATGCGGAAGGTCATTAGGATGGGCGGGTGACCGCTCAGCCCGCGGCCCCCGAGCGCCGGCGGGACCCCGACCGCACCAGGTCGGAGATCCTCGAGGTCGCCCAGCGGGAGTTCGCCCGCCACGGCTACGCGGGGGCGCGGGTGGACGAGATCGCCGCCCGCATGCGCACGACCAAGCGCATGATCTACTACTACTTCGGCAGCAAGGAGCGGCTCTACGTCGCCGTGCTGGAGAAGGCCTACGCCGAGGTCCGCGAGATGGAGCGGGCGGTCCAGGTGGGGCACCTGGCGCCGGTGGAGGCCATCCGCACGCTGGCCGAGCTGACCTTCGACCACCACGACCTGCACCGCGACTTCATCAAGCTGGTCACGATCGAGAACATCCACCAGGCCGAGCACATCCGCACGTCGCGGCCCCTGGCCAACCTCGGCACGCCCGTGCTCGACCTCATCGAGGCGATCCTCGAAGCGGGCACGGCGAGCGGCGACTTCGTCACCTGCCTGACCCAGGGGGCCGACGCCGTTGACGTGCACATGCTGATCAGCTCGTTCTGCTTCTTTCGGGTGGCCAACCAGCACACCTTCGGCGCGCTGTTCGGGCGCGACATGAGCGCGCCCGAGCATCGTGCCCGGTTACGCGCGATGGTGGGGGATATGGTCGTGGCCTATGTACGGGGCTCGGGCGCCTGATCCTGGTCCGGACCCTTAATCCTGCGGCAACGCTCTTGTAATGTACGAACCGGTGAGTTAGTTTCCTGTCACCGCACTACCCCCCGATGTCGCTGTGAGGAGCATATTGTGACGGTGCAGGGCAAACCCCGCAAAGCGGCCATTGCGGCCTGGATCGGCAGCGCCTTGGAGTATTACGACTTCTTCATCTATGGCACGGCCGCCGCCCTGGTCTTCAACAAGATCTTCTTCCCCTCCTCCTCGCCCGCCACGGGGACGCTGCTGGCGCTGGCCACGTTCGGCGTGGGTTACCTGGCCAGGCCGGTGGGCGCCTTCGTGCTCGGGCACATGGGTGACAAGTTCGGCCGCAAGCGGGTGCTGGTCACCACGCTGGTGCTGATGGGCGGCTCGACGTTCCTGGTGGGCTGCCTGCCCACCTACGACGAGGTGGGCCTGCTGGCACCGGTCCTGCTGGTGGTGCTGCGCCTGCTGCAGGGCTTCTCGGTCTCCGGGGAGCAGGCCGGCGCCAACTCCATGACCCTGGAGCACGCGCCGGAGAACCGCCGGGCCTACTACACGAGCTTCACGCTGAACGGCACCCAGGCCGGCCAGATCATCGCCACCGCGATCTTCCTGCCGATCGCGGCCCTGCCCGAGGAGGACCTGCTGAGCTGGGGCTGGCGGGTGCCGTTCTGGCTGAGCGTGGTGGTGGCGGTGGTCGGGCTGGTCATCCGGCGCACGCTGGAGGAGACGCCGGCCTTCGAGCAGGAGGTCGCCACCAACAGCGTGCCCAAGGCGCCGCTGGCGGTGCTGTTCCGCGAGCAGTGGCGCGACGTGCTGCGGGTGGTCGTGGCCGCGGTCATCGCCTCGGTCAGCACGATCTTCACCGTGCACGCCCTGTCGTACGCGGTCAACACGATAGGCCTGGAGCGCGGGCCCATGTTGTGGGTCGGCGTGCTGGCCAACGTCGCCGCGGTGATCAGCATCCCGCTGTGGGGCAAACTGTCCGACCGGGTCGGCCGCAAGCCGGTCTTCGTCGGCGGGTCGCTCGGCTGCGCGGTGCTCATGTTCGCCTACCTGTGGTCGATCTCCGCCGGCAACTACGCGCTGATCTTCATCGCCGGCATCGTGATGTTCGGCGTGGTGCACAGCGCCACCAGCGCCGTCTGGCCGTCGTTCTACGGGGAGATGTTCACCACCCGGGTCCGCCTGTCCGGCATGGCCATCGGCACCCAGATCGGCTTCGCCATCGCCGGCTTCGCGCCCACCGTGGCCACCGCCGTGGCCGGCACCGGGCCCGAGAGCTGGCTCGGCGTCTCGATCATCACCGCGGTGGTGTGCCTGGTGAACGTGGCCGCCGTGGCCACCGCCAAGGAGACGTACCAGGTGCCGACCGCCCAGCTCGGGCTCAAGCCCGCCGGGCGGGTGAAGGTGTGAGCGGCTTCCGCGTCCACGCCGTACGCTACGCGCAGCGCGACGCCCGGCGCGGCGAGCACTTCCACGGCTACGAGCCCGGCGGCGAGAGCTCCCACCCGACCGCCTACTACGTCTGGCTGGCGGTCTCCGACGAGCACACGGTCGTCGTCGACACCGGCATCGCCCCGGAGCGGGCGGCGCGCGCCGAGGGCGTCGACTACCGCTGCTCGCCCGTCGAGGCCCTGGCCGAGCTGGGCGTCGCCGCCGAGTCGGTGGACCACGTGGTGCTGACCCACCTGCACTACGACCACACCGGCACCGCCCACGAGTTCCCCCGCGCCCGCTACGTCGTGCAGCAGGCCGAGCTCGACTACTGGACCGGCCCCTGGGCCGAGCGGATCGCGCGCGAGCGCTGGCTGCTCGACGACCACGACCTCGGCCACCTGCTCTCCGCCAGGAAGGACGGCCGGGTGCGGGTGGTGGACGGGGACGCGTTCGTGGTGCCCGGCCTGAGCGTGCACCTGGTCGGCGGGCACACGGCGGGCATGCAGGTGGTCCGGGTCGAGACCTCCCGCGGCCACGTGGTGCTGGCCTCCGACGCCAGCCACTTCTACGAGAACATCGAGGGTGACCGGCCCTTCCCGATCCTGCACAGCATGACCGGCATGTACGGCGCCTTCGACCGCATCAAGGAGCTGGCGGACGCCCCCGGACTCGTGGTCGCCGGCCACGACCCCCTGGTCCTGGAACGCTTCCCCCGGGCCACCCCCGACGTCGCCCTGATCGCCCCCTGACCGCTCGAACCCCGACCGGGCTCCCGCCACTTCCCCTTCCCTCATGGGGACCCCGGCCGAAGCGCGGCGGAGGGCGGGGTGCGGGTCCCGCCCAAGGTCTCCCGCCGATCCCCGTCCCTCGCCAAGGACCCCCGCCGGAGTGCGGCGGGGGTGTGGTGACGGGCGGGGACCCCGGAGGGTCAGGCGGGCAGGACCTCGATCTTGCCGGTGGGGCGCGGGCTGAAGGTGTCGTTGAAGAAGTACTCGCCCGGCTTGGTGAAGGTGTACTGGAACGACTCGCCCGGCTTGAGGCGGATGTCGAAGAGGCCCTCGAAGAACTGCGTGGCCCCGTGCACGTTGACGTTGTCGGCGGGGTTGACGAAGGTGACGGTGGTCCCGGCGGGGACGCGCAGGTGGGTGGGGGCCATGGCGTTGACGGCCGTGGACTCCTCCGTGCCGACCTGCCCGTTGGCGTAGACGCGGGCGAGCACCACGGTGTTGTTCACCGCGCTGCCGTCCACCGGCTGGCCGGAGACCGGGCGGCGGACCACGGGCGGCGGCGGGGTGTCGGCAGGCGGCACGGTGCCGCCGAGCTTGAAGGCCCACAGGTGGTCGCCGCGCGGGGCGGAGTTGCCGTACGGGATGCTGGTGCCGCCGGCGTAGACGGCGATGTACTGCTCGCCGTCGATCTCGTAGGCGATGGGGGAGCTGCTGACGCCGGCGCCGGTCTGCCAGCGCCACAGCTCGCGGCCGTCGCGGGCGTCCAGGCAGAGCAGGTTGCCGTCGGGCTGGCCGATGAACAGCAGGTCGGAGCCGGTGGTGAGGATGCCGTTGCCGTGGGCCAGCGAGTACGGCATGTTCTTCTTCCAGCGCACCCGGTTCGTCGAGGGGTCCACGGCCACGACGCCGCCGGTCATGTACTCGCCGGGCGGGCGCAGCCCGTTGGACGACTCGGTGAGGGAGTGGGCGGCGGCGACGTAGCCGAAGCCGGTGTAGACCAGGCGGGTGCTGTGGCTGTAGGACTGGTGGTTCCAGTCGGCGCCGCCGCCGTGGCCGGGGATGGTGAGGATCGGCTCGTCCCAGTGCGGGGTGTACAGCGGCCCGATCTTGTAGTTGGGCACGGCCCGGTGGGGCAGGCCGGGGATCTCGGTGCCGAGCGGCTGCCGGACAGGGGTCTGCTCGGTCCAGCCGCCCTGGCGCGGGAACGGCTGGGTGGGCCAGGTCTTCTGCCGGGGCTCCTGCGGCACGGGCACCTCGTCGATGCCCAGCGGGGCCGAGCCGTCGGCGCGGTCGAGGATGTAGTACATCCCGGTCTTGCTGCCGTACACGACGAGTTTGCGCGTCCGCCCCCGCACGCGGGCGTCGAGCAGGATGGGCGCCATGACGTTGTCCATGTCCCAGATGTCGTGGTGGATGGACTGGAAGTGCCAGCGGTAGGCGCCCGTCTTCAGGTCCATGGCGACGAGGGAGTTGGCGAACAGGTTCTGGCCGCCGCGCTCGGAGCCGTCCTGCGACGACTTGCTGCCCCTGACGTTGCCGAACGTCCAGTAGACCAGGCCCAGCTCGGCGTCGATGGCGCAGTGCATCCACGGCGTCGCCCCGCCGACCTGCCAGGAGTCGCCCTCCCAGGTGTCGCCGCCGATCTGGCCGGGGGCGGCCGTGCCCCAGAAGTGCCACACCAGGTCGCCGGTCTCCGCGTCGAAGGCCAGGGCGGCGCCGCGCGGGCCGTCGTTGGTGCCGCAGTAGAGCATGCCGTCGTGGTAGGTGACGGCGACCTTCTCCAGGTTGCCGTACCCGTTGTGCTGGCGCTCCCAGACCACCTGGCCGGTGCGCTGGTCGAGGGCGATCAGCCAGTTGTCGTTGGCGCAGGTGAACACCTTGCCCGCGCCGACCGCCACGCCGCGCCGGGTGACCGCGCCGCGCGTCTGGGCGTACTTCCAGATCATGGCCCCGGTACGGCCGTCCACCGCGACGACGTTGCCCAGCGCCGACTCGATGTAGAGCACGCCGTCCACGGCCACGGCGGTGCTCTGGCTGTTGCCCGCCATGAGCCCGCCCTCGATGTTGTTCACCCACGCGGCCCGCAGCCGCTTGACGTTGCCTCGGTGAAGGGCACTCAGCCGGCTGTAGTTCTGGTTGGCCAGGTTGCCGCCGACCTTCGGGAAGTTCCGGTCGGATCGGTGTACGGCGGCGGCGGCCGGGCTCTGCCCGGCTCCCGCGAGTGCGACGGCGGCGGCGGCGCCCGCGAGTAACTCTCGACGACGGACCATGACCATCCCTTCATGTTCCACTACGTGGACTGTTAGTGCCATTCAATGGTCGAACCATAAAGCGGTGTCCAGGGGCCGTCAATGGACCGTCTGATCCGCCTAGTGGACCTTGCTCAGGGCATGCTGCCGCGCACGCGGCCAGGAGCGCGCGGTCACAGGCCGAGATAGATCCGCCTGACCTGGGGGTCGTTGCTCAGCTCGGCCGAGGTGCCGCTCGCGGCGATCTCGCCGTTCTCCATGACCAGGCAGGTGGTGGTGACGTCGAAGGTGAGCTTGGCGTTCTGCTCGACGAGCAGGATGGACAGACCGGCGGCGTTGAGCTTCTTGAGCACGCCGGCGATGTCCGCCACGAGCTTCGGCGACAGCCCCATCGAGGGCTCGTCCAGCAGCATCACCTTGGGCCGGCACATCATGGCCCGGCCGACGGCCAGCATCTGCTGCTGGCCGCCGGACAGCGCGCCGGCCAGCCGGCCCCGCATCTCGCCCAGCACGGGGAACAACTCGTACACGTCGTCGATCGGGGTGCGTTTCCAGCTGCCGGCGTACGCGCCGAGCAGCAGGTTCTTCTCCACGGTGAGCCCGGGGAAGACGTGCCTGCCCTCCGGCACGTAGCCGATGCCGTGCCGGACCAAGGTGTGCGCGGGCGCGCGCAGCAGGTTGTGCTCGCCGAAGCGGATGGTCCTGGCCTGCCGCGGCGCCAGGCCCATGACCGCCTTGAGGGTGGAGGTCTTGCCCGCCCCGTTGGCGCCGATGATGCCCAGCGACTGGCCGGGTTCGACGGTGAAGGAGACGTCGTGGGCGGCACGGACGCCGCCGTAGTGAACCGACAGTCCTTCCACGGTCAGCGTGGTCATCGGGTTGCCTCCTCGACGGCGGCCTCGGCGGTCTCCTCGGTCGGTGCGGACATCGAGTCACCGAGATAGGCGGCGACCACGTCCGGGTGCACGGCGACCTCGGCCGGCTGTCCATCGGCGATCACCTTGCCGCTGGACAACACGGTGACCTGGTCGCACAGGGACATGACCAGGCCCATGTTGTGCTCGATGATGATCACGGTGACGCCCGAGTCCCTGATGGACCGGACGATGTCGGCGAGCTGGCGCACCTCTTCGCCGTTGAGCCCGGCGGCGGGTTCGTCGAGCAGCAGCAGGGTGGGGGACATGGCCATGGCGCGGGCCAGCTCGATGCGGCGCTGGATGCCGTACGGCAGCGAGCGCGGCTCGGCGTCGGAGACCTCGGCGAGCCCGAAGCGCTCGATCAGCTCCTCGGCCCGCCGCCGCAGCGCCTGCTCGTACCCCAGGACCTTCCACGGCAGGCTCGGGTAGCGCCAGATCCACGAGGTGCGGGTGCGGTCCAGCCCCAGCAGGAGGTTCTCGCGCACGCTGAGGTCCTCGAACAGGCGCAGGTTCTGGAAGGTACGCGCGACGCGGCGCTGGGACAGCTGGTACGGCGCCATCCCGGTCACGTCGTGCCCGCGCAGCACCACCGATCCCTGGCTGGGCCGGTAGAACCCGCTTACCACGTTGAACAGCGTCGTCTTGCCCGAGCCGTTGGGCCCGACGATGCCCCGGATCTGGCCCGTGGGAACGGTGAGGGACACGGCGTCGAGCGCGACCAGCCCCTTGAACCGCATCGTCACCTCCCGGATCTCCAGCGCGTCCTCCTCGGTGGCCGGAGAGGTGGCCTCGTAGGGCTGGAACGGGCCGAGCTGGGCCCGCGAGCCGCCGCCGCGCCCACGCAGGAGGGAGCGGATCTGCCCCGGCAGGCCCGCCAGCCCCTTGGGCGCGAACACCACCACGAGCACGACCACCAGGCCGTAGCCGAGCTGGGCGAAGCCGGAGGCGTCCAGCAGCGCCTCCCGGACCAGGGACAGCGCGACCGCGCCGACGACGCAGCCCAGGATGCTGCTGCGGCCGCCGATGATCACCATGGCGAGCAGCAGGAACATGTTCGCGATGTTGAACGACTCGGGGGCCACGAAGCGGATGAGCCCGGCATACAGGATGCCGGCCAGGCCGCCGTACAGGCCGGACAGCACGAACGCGGTCATCCGCAGCAGCGGGATCTCCGCGCCGAGAGCGCCCGCGGCCAGGTCGTCGTCGCGCATCGCGCGCAGCCGGCGGCCCAGCGGTGAGCGGGTGACCAGCAGCGCGAAGGCCAGGGCGACGGCGAAGACGATCAGCTCGACGTAGTAGAACAGGTAACCGCTGGACAGGTCGAGGCCGAACATCGACGGCACCGGGATGTCGCTGATGCCCTCGGCGCGGCCGGCGACGTGGGCGTTGGTGACCCAGTTCGTGAAGGCGAGCGCCAGGCCGAGGGTGACGATGCCGAGATAGTGCGACTGCATGCGCAGCGCGGGGATGCCCACCAGCACGCCGAACACCACGGCGGCCAGCAGCGCCAGCGCGGACGCCGTCCAGAAGCCGAACCCCGCCTTCGTGGTGAGGATGGCGACCGCGTAGGCGCCGACCCCGAAGAAGGCGACCTGGGCCAGGTTGATCTGCCCGGCCACGCCCATGGTCAGGCCGAGCCCGATGGCCAGGATCGCGAAGATGATCGCGACGTCGGCGACGTGGATGGCGTAACCGCCCAGGCCGTACGGCAGCAGCCAGGCCGCGACGGCCAGCGGCACCAGCCATAGGAGACGTTTCATGCGCGGTTCACCGTTGCCTCTCCGAAGATGCCGGTGGGGCGGATCATGACGATGACGGCGAAGACGAGGAAGGTGACCAGCTCGGAGTACTCCTGGAAGTTGCCCGCGGCGAAGGAGTCGAGCAGCCCGAAGGCCAGGCCACCGACGATGGCGCCGGGCATGCTGCCGAACCCGCCGAGCATGGCCGCCGCGAAGCCCTTGATGCCCAGGGTGCCGCCCATCGTGGGATTGACGTACAGCATGGGGCCGATCAGGCTGCCGGCCAGTGCCGCGAGTCCGGCGCCGATGGCGAAGGCCATGGCGTTGCTGCGGCCCACGTGGATGCCGACCGCGGTGGCGGCCTGGTGGTCCATCGCGACCGCCTGCATGGCGGCGCCGCGCTTGGTGCGCTGCAGGAACAGCGCCAGCAGACCGGTGGCCGCCGCCGCGATGGCGATGACCAGCAGGCTGTAGGTGGGGATGCGGATGCCCGCCACGTCGATCGGCCCGGTCGCCACCGGAGAGGGCACCGCGTGACCGGTGGCGCCCCAGACGAGCACCGCACCGGCCTCCAGCACCGCGCCGAAGCCGATCGTGCCGATCAGCATCAGCGTGAAGTCCTTGTTCTCCAGCGGGCGCAGGAAGCGCTCGATGACCAGGCCGATCAGTGCCGTGACCGCGATGGCCACGATGATCGCCACGGCGAAGGGCAGCTTGCTGGCCATGTAGAAGGTGGAGGCGGCGTACGCGCCGATCATGACGACGCTGCCGTGGGCGAAGTTGACCAGGCCCATGGTGCGGTAGACGATCGAGAAGCCCATCGCCACCAGCGCGTACACCGCCCCGAACGTGACCCCGCCGATCAGGGTCTGGAGGAAGACCTGCACGTCAGCTCGCGGCCTCGGGCACGACCTTGCCGTCCTTTACCAGGCCGATCTTGGTCTCGTGGATGCCGACCCCGTTGGCGTCGTAGTTGTAGTTCCCCAGCAGCCCGGCCCGCTTGACGCCGCGGATGGCGTCGGCCAGCTTCTGCCCGCCCTCGCCGTTGGTCTGCTTGAGCGCCTCGATCAGGATCGACGCGCCGTCGTAGGCCTTGGCCACGTGCATGCGGGCGTCCTCGTTGTAGGCGGCCTTGTACTTGGCGGCGAACGTCTTGATCTCCTCGGTGGCCTCGTTGCTCAGGTAGGGGGAGCTGACCACGGTGCCCTCGGCGTTCTTCAGCCCGGCCGTGGTGGCGTACACGTCGGTGCCCACGGGGGCGCCGCCGGCGAAGACCGCCTTGATGCCGAGCTCGCGCGCCTGCTTGGCGATCAGCCCGGACTGGACCTCCTCGGCGCCGATGAACAGCACCTCCGGGTCCTGCTCGCGGATCTTGGCCAGGTTGGAGTTGAAGTCCTTCTGGTCGGGGGTGACGACCTCGTCGGCGGACGGGGTGACGTTCCTGGTCTTGAGCGAGGCCAGGAAGGCGTCGTGCTCGCCGGATCCGTACGCGCCGTTGTTGCTGATCAGCGCGATCTTCTTCATGCCCTTGTCGTCCACGAGGTACTTGGCCAGCGTCTCGTCGAAGGTGACGCTGGTCGGCGCGTTGAGGAACAGGAACGGGCTCTTCAGCTCGGCTAGCTTCGGCGACTGTCCCGAGGTGATGTTCGGGATCTTGGCGTCCTTCAGGATGGGCGCCATCGCCAGCGTGACCGCGCTCTCGGCGGTGCCCAGCATCGCGATGTAGCCCTCGGCCGCGATCTTCCTGGCCACGTTGGTGCCCACCGTGGGGTCGCCCTGGCTGTCGAACAGGTCGAGCTTGATCTGCCGCCCGTTGACGCCGCCGGCCTTGTTGGCCTCCTCGATGGCGAGCTTGACGCCCTTGTGCTCCCACTGGCCGAGCGAGCTGAGCTGGCCGCTCTGCGCGTTGACGTTCGCGATCTTGATGGGGCCGGTGGCGTTCGCCTCGGTGCTTCCGGTCTGGCCGGGAGGGGCACAGGCGGCGAGGGCTATCAGGGCCGCAGCTGCGATGGAGAATCTCGTGAAATGCACGGTTCACCTCGTAGGGGGGTGGGTGAGAATTAATTCACGGACTAGTACGTTCGTTATAACGTCAGGATGCGACTCAGGGAATCTCGAACTTACAACGGTTTCGGCGGGTCAGTCGGTGAAGAGGCCCTGGTAAATGTCCTTGATATTCCAATGGCCCGGCGTCGGTACCGGCTCGTTCACCATCGGCACATCGAGCACGGCGGGCCGCCGGTTCGCGATGACCTCGCGCAGCGCCGTGCCGAGGTCGGCGGGCGTGGCGACGGTACGGCCGTCGGCCCCGCAGGCCCGGGCGAGCGCCGCGAAGTCGGGGCTGTACGGCAGGCCGGCCGGGTCGGTGAAGTCGCAGCCGTGGCTGCGGCCGTAATGCGCCGACTGCAGGTCCGAGATCGTGCCGTGGGAGCGGTTGTTCATCACCACGAACACGACGGGCGCGCCCTGCTCGACCGCCATGGGCAGCGCGGGAAGCTGCGCGCTCATGCCCCCGTCACCGATGAGCGCGACCACGGTCCGGCCCGGCTCGGCGAGCTGCACGCCGATCGCGGCGGCCGGGCCGAAGCCCATGGTGGAGGCGCCTCCCGGGGTGATGAAGCGGCCCTCGGCGGGCAGCTCGTAGCACTGGGCGACGCCGTTCTTGTTCCAGCCCACGTCGGTCACCAGGATCGCGTCCGGCGGCAGCGCGTCCCGCAGGTCCTTCAGGATGCGTTCGGGCCGCAGCGGGAAGTCCTCGCTCCGGCCGCGCTCCCGGCTGGCCGCGAACAGCTCCGATCGAGCCTCCAGTATCTGCTTGCGCAGCTCGGGCCGGGTGCGTGGCGCGTGTGCCGCGGCCGCGCCGGCGATCGCCTTGACCGCGAGCCGGACGTCGGCCACGGCGCCGATCTCCGCCGGGTAGTTGCGGCCGATCTCGGCCGGGTCGATGTCGATCTGGATGAGCGTGCTGCCGGAGAAGTCCCAGGTGAAGCGGGAGTCCCAGGAGCTGGCGTCGGTCTCGGCGAACCGGGTCGCGAGCGCCAGCACCACATCCGCCTCGCGGGCGTAGGTGTTGGTGAGGTCCAGGCCCCAGAACCCGGGCATCCCGAGGACCAGCGGGTGGGCGTCCGGAACCGTGCCCTTGGCCATGAGCGAGTGGGCGATGGGGATGTCGAGGTGCTCGGCCAGCCCGATCAGCGCCTCGGTCTCCTCGCGCAGCCCGCCGCCGACGTAGATCAGCGGCTGCTCGGCGGCGGCCAGCCGGGCCGCGATCTGCTCGGCGGTGGCCTCCGGCAGGCCGGGCAGGGCCGCCCGGCTGTTCGGCGGGTACGGCGCGGCGGGCCGGGAGAAGACGTCCATCGGCACGTTCACCAGCACGGCGCCGGGACGGCCCGAGGTGGCCGTCCAGAAGGCGCGCTCGACGAACCGGCCGAGGTCCTGGGCCCGGTGCACGTTCCAGGCCCGCTTGACGAACGGCCGGAAGACGCTCGCCTGGTCGGCGTCGGCGTGCAGGTTGATCTCCTGGTGCGGATGCCGGCCGTGGTAGTAGGAGGGGATGTCGCCGGAGATCACCACCATCGGCACCGAGTCCAGGGCGGCCGTCATGACGCCGGTCGCGGCGTTGGTCAGGCCGGGGCCCACGTGCACGAGCAGCACGCCGGGCCTGCCGGAGGCGCGGGCGTAGCCGTCGGCGGCGTGCGCGGCGGCCTGCTCGTGGCGGGCGATGACGAAGCGGATGCGGCTGTCGGCCAGCGCGTCCAGGACGGCGATGTTGGTGTGCCCGCAGGTGCCGAAGACGTACTCGACGCCGAGCTCCTCGAGCTGGGCGACGAGGGCGTGGGCGGCCGTGTTGGTCACTGGTCTCCCCAGATGGTCAGGCCCTTGAGCAGCAGGGTCTTGGTCACGGTGAAGTCCTCGATCATCCAGCGGGGCGACTCGCGGCCGATGCCGGAGTCCTTCACCCCGCCGAACGGGACATGGTCGAGGCGGAAGTTGGACGAGCCGTTCACGACCAGGCCGCCGACCTCCAGCTCGCGCCAGGCCGTCACGATGCGGCGCACGTCGTGGGTGAACAGCCCGGCCTGCAGCCCGTACGTGCTGCGGTTGCACTCCGCCAGGACCTCGTCGAAATCGTCGTAGGGGAGCACGGCGACCAGCGCGCCGAACACCTCCTCGCGCACGACCCGGGCCTCGGCGGGCGGGGCGGCGACGACGGTCGGCGCCATCACCGCGCCCTCGCGCGTGCCGCCGATCGTCACCCGGGCGCCCTGACCGGCCGCCTCGGCGGTCCAGCGGACCACCCGCTCGGCCGCGTCGTCGTCCACCATCGAGCCGACGTCGGTGCCCGGATCCAGCGGGTCGCCGACGACCAGGGCCTTCACCTCCGCGGTCAGCGCTTCGGCGAACTCCTCGAACCGGGCGCGCTGGACGTACACCCGCTGGACCGAGATGCAGCTCTGCCCGGAGTTGCTGTAGCCGGTGCGGGCGCACACCCGCGCGGCGGCCGGTACGTCGGCGTCCTCGCAGACGATGGTCGCGGCGTTCCCGCCGAGTTCGAGCATCACCCGTTTCGGACCGGCGGCGTGGGCGACGGCGTGACCGGCCGCGACACCGCCGGTGAAGCTGATCACGGCGATCTCCGGCGCGGCGCACAACCGCGCGCCCACGTCACCGCCCCCGTGCAGGACCTGTACCGCCTCCACCGGCATCCCGGCCTCGAGCAGCAGCTCCACCAGCGCCGTGGAGGCCGCGGGCTCCTGCGGCGGCGGCTTGACGATCGTGGTGTTGCCGGCCGCGAAGGACGCGGCGAGCTTGTGCGCCAGCAGGTTCGCGGGCGCGTTGAACGGCGTGATCGCCAGCACCGGCCCCGCCGGGGCCCGCTGCGTGAGCGCGGTGTTGCCCACCCCGCGGGCCCAGCCCGCCACCGGCAGCACCTCGCCGCCGATCATCCTCGCCTCGGCGGCGGCGACGGACAGGGTGTCCGCCACCCGCAGGATCTCGCCACGCCCGTCCTTGAGCGGTTTGCCCAGCTCCAGCGCCAGCAGGCCGGCCAGCCGGTCGCTCTGCGCCGTGGCCGCGGCGGCGGCACGTTCCAGGATGTCAGCCCGGGTGGCGGGCGCCAGCCGGGCGACCTGCCGGGCCGACCGCCGGGCGTAGGCCAGGGCCGCGGTGATGTCGCCGGGCTGGGCGGTCCGTGCCCGGCTGACGGTTTCCCGCAGGTAAGGGCCCGTGCGGTCGGCGTGCTCGCCGCCGGTCAGCCATTCTCCGGCGACTAAGCAACCGGCTTCGTGGATGGTGCTCATGGTCGATGACTCCCATTGATCCGCGCAGCGGTTCTTAGATTCCGCACTGTGGATTGCCTCACGGTATGAGGACGGCGAACGTTCTGGCAAGAGGGCCGTGCAATCCGCTTGATGGAGCATATGGACCGCCAAGCGGACTGGGTGTTAGCGTACGGACCACATGAGAGGGTGAGCAGCAGGTTCACCTTCGACTCACTAGTGAGGATCCGTGCCTTCGAACATTCCTGCAGCGTCGGGGGAGAGCGGGGGTGTGCGCAGCGTCCAGCGCGCGTTCGACATTCTCTCGCTGCTCACCGAGGACCGGCGGACGTTGACGATCCGGGAGGTCGTCGACGAGACGGGGCTGGCCAAGACCACGGCGCTGCGCCTGCTGCAGACCCTGGAGCACATGGGCCTGCTGTGGGCCACGCCCAAGGGCTACGCGGCCGGTCCGGCCCTGTGGCGCTGGGCGCACCTGGCCCGTTCGGCGTGGGAGCTGCCGCCCGAGACCGTCCAGCTCATGCGCGAACTCGGCACCCGGCACCGCGAGACCGTCAACCTCTACGTCCTGCGCGACGTGCACCGCATCTGCATCGCCCAGCAGGAGAGCCCGCAGCCGCTGCGCCACGTGGTGCGGGTCGGCGACGAGCTGCCCCTGTGGGCGGGAGCCTCCTCCAAGGTCCTGCTGAAGGACGCGCCGGAGCGGCTGCTCCTGCGGGTGGCCCGCTCGTCTCCCCATGGTGCGGCACACGTGGCCACGTTGCGGGACTGGATCGACGAGGCGGCGCGCGACGGGTTCGCCGTCAGCCACGGCGAACGCGAGCCCGGCCTGTCCGCGGTCGCCGTCCCGGTCACGGGCGGCTCGCGGACGACCGTGGCGGCGCTGACGCTCAGCGGTCCCACGGTCCGCTTCACCGACGACCGTGTCGAACAATTCGCCGCGGATCTGCGCGAGGCCGCCAAGCGCATGTCGGAGCGCGGGTTCGACCATCCGCTGACTTGACTCTATGGAGCGTGAATGCAGCAGTTGCCACTGGACGGCGTCAAGGTCGTGGACCTGACCAACGTTCTGGCCGGGCCGTACTGCAGTTACCAGCTGATGCTGTTCGGCGCGGAGGTGGTCAAGGTGGAGCTGCCCGGCGCCGGGGATCTCGCCCGGCGGCTCGGCCCCGACCCGGAGCTCAACCGGGAGCAGATGGGTGCCTCCTTCCTCGCCCAGAACGCCGGCAAGAAGTCGGTCGAGCTGGATCTGAAGAGCCCGGCGGGGCGGGCCGCCTTCGAGTCGATGGTCGCCGGGGCCGACGTCCTGCTGGAGAATTACCGGGCCGGGGTGCTGGCCAGGCTCGGCTACGGGTGGGAGCGCCTGCGGGAGCTCAACCCCGGCCTGGTCTACTGCGCGATCTCCGGCTTCGGCCAGAGCGGCCCGATGAGCGGGGCGCCCGCCTACGACCAGATCATCCAGGGGTTGTCCGGCATGATGAGCGTCACCGGCACCCCTGACACGGCCCCGTTGCGGGTGGGGTTCCCCATCTGCGACACGGTGGGCGGGCTGATGGCCGCCCTGGCGGTCTCCGCCGCGCTGGCCGGGCGGCACCGTACCGGCCGTGGCTGCTTCCTGGATCTGTCGATGCTGGAGGCGTCGATCTCCGCCATGGGCTGGACGGTGTCGAACTACCTGATCAGCGGGGTGGAGCCGGAACCGATGGGCGACCAGAACGCCACCGCCGCCCCCTCCGGCACCTTCGAGACCGCCGACGGGCCCCTGAACATCGCCGCCAACCAGCAGGCCCAGTTCGAGACCCTGTGCCGGCTCACCGGGCGGCCCGACCTGGCCACCGACCCCCGCTTCGCCGAGCGGGAGGCGCGCAAGACCAATCGGCAGGCCCTCAACCAGGAGCTCAACCAGGCGCTGCGGGCCAAGACCGCGCTGGAGTGGGAGGACATCCTCTCCCGCGAAGGCGTCCCCGCCGCCCGCATCCTGACCGTGCCGCAGGCGCTCGAGCTCGACCAGGTACGTCATCGCGGCTTCCTCACGGAGGTCCCCTTCGCGGGCACGGGCGAGCGGCAGGTCACCCTCACCGGGAACGGCGTGGTCGTCGACGGCGTCGCCCTGCGCCCGCGCGGGTCCGCCCCGCTGCTCGGCGAGCACAACGACGAGTTCGAGGCCGTGTCATGAGCGAGCGGGCCAAGGACGCCGTCCCCGGGCCGGGCGGCGGCGCCGAGGCGGCGGCGGACTGGTGGGCGACCGCGGTCTCGCGGATCGAGCCCGACGTCATCGAGCTGCGCGGGCAGCCGGTCCAGGAGCTCATCGGGCGGATCGGCTTCGCCGAGATGATCTGGCTCATGCTCCGCGGCGACCGGCCGGATCCCCGCCAGGCGGCGCTGCTGGAGGCGGCGCTGGTCTCGTCGGTCGACCACGGGCCGCACGCCCCGTCCATCGCCGTCGCCCGGATGGCCGCCACCTGCGGGGTGGGGCTCAACAATGCCGTCGCCACGGGGGTCAACCTGCTCGGCGACGTGCACGGCGGGGCGGGGGAGCAGTGCGTCCGGCTGCTGGAGGAGGTGGTCGCGGACGGGGACGCGGCCGCCGTGGTCGCCCGCCGGCGGGCGCGTGACAAGTACCTGCCCGGGTTCGGGCATCGCTTCCACACGCGCGATCCGCGCCGGGACCCGCTGCTGGGCCTGGCGTCCGAGGCCGTCGCGGCCGGAGTGGTGCCGGGCGCGCACCTGCGCGCCGCGATCGAGGTGGAGCGGCTGATCGCGCCGGTGCCGATGAACATCGACGGGGCGACCGCGGTGATCTACGCCGAACTGGGCTTCCCCGCGCCCCTGGCGCGCGGCCTCTTCGTGCTCAGCAGATCGGTCGGGATCCTGGCCCACGCCTGGGAGGAGACCGGGCAGGGGCGGCGCAACAAGGGGCCGATCCCGCCGTCCATCCTGCCGACCTGGCTCTGAGCATCCGCGAAAGGGGCTCCGCGGCGGCGGAGCCCCCCTTTCGCGCGCCGCTTCTGCGGTCCGCCTAATGGACCACCAGATCCATAAAACGGATGAACCTTAAGTCCGATCCGGGAGTGAAGGCAAGAGCTTGTTCCCGCGAAGATCCGTGGTTACGCTCAAACCCCTGAGTGGACCATTCGATCCGCCAGACGGATCGCTACGCGAGGTGCCCATGCGCAGCAAGCTCTCCATCGCCACCGCCACCGCGGCGGCGGCCATCCTGCTCACCGCCACCGCTCCCAGCTCGGCCGCCTCCCCGGAGGGGGCGCAGAACCTCGGTGATCCCGACTACGGGGTCTGTCGCGGCACCGACCCCCGCTGCTACCACGACTGGGGCAACTTCGACCCCGCCAAGGGCTTCAAGCTGCTCGTCTACAGCCGCACCGCCGGTCCCCGCCACGCGCACCTCGGCACCCCGCTCGCGCCCGGCCTGAACCCGCCGCTCAACGACAACAACGTCGCCGTCAAGGCGGTGATCAAGCTGGGCCAGGAGAACGGCTTCGCGGTCGACTACACCGAGGACGTCACCCAGCTCTCCTCGGCCGGGCGGCTGCTGCCGTACAACGCGGTGATGTTCCTCAGCACCACCCGCGACACCCTCGACGACGCCGCCCAGACCGCGCTGCGCCAGTACATCCGCGCCGGCGGCGGCTTCGTCGGCGTGCACAACGCCTTCGGCACCGAGTACAACTGGCCCTGGTACGAGGGCCTGCTCGGCAACGCCAACTTCTACGACCACAGCGCCAACCAGCCCGGCACCGTCGTCACCGTCAACCGCCGCGACGTCTCCACCCAGGGACTGCCCCGGACCTGGAGCTTCTCCGACGAGTGGTACAACCTCGTGCCCGCCCCGACCCGCGTCCGCGTGCTGGCCGAGGTGGACGAGTCGACCCTGGCCCGCGGCGTACGCGGCAACCTCGGCCACCCCGGGCACGGCGACGACCATCCGGTGAGCTGGTGCCAGTACTACGACGGCGGCAAGGCGTGGCTCACCACCCTCGGCCACGACGTCAAGGCCTGGACCGACGAGCCCATGGACGGCGACCAGTACTTCACCCAGCACCTGCTGGGCGGCGTCAAGTCCGTGCTCGGCATGGCGCCGTTCTGCCGCTGAGGTCAGGAGGCGGGGGCCGCGCCGAACGCCGGGACCCGGCCGCGGCCCGCGCCGGCCCGCTACCTTCCCGGCGGCGCGCCGCCGATGCCCCCCCGACCCACGTCGTGAACTCCAACCGGCCGTTCGCGACGAGCAGGTCCTCCGGCGGCAGCAGCGCCTTCAGGTACAAACCACGGGTTGGCCAATGGCATCCAAGCGGCTTGTCGACGGCGCGAGCGGCATCGCATAACCAGCTGTTGTGCGGCCGGCCGATTATCGGCGCATCGCCGCGCGCTGGTGCGGAGCCACGCCAGGAAGATCTCCGGCGAGCAGGGCTCGCCGCGTGCTGGGATGGCAACCGCCGGCGGTGCCGACCCGTGGTGCTGCCCTGAATGCGGTTCCCTGTGGGAGCCGCTCCCGGTGGCACCCGCTCCGCGCACGCCGGCACGGATCCACCTCACCCGTAGGTTTCACCGTCGCGGGTGCCGTACTCCTGAGCGCGCCGGCCATAAGCGTCACGGCGTTCACTGTCGTGTGCGAGGTCGGAGGGCTGGCGCTCGTCGCGCTGCTGAGCTGGGCCCTCATCAGCACGTGGAACGACTGATGGCGGTGCGCGAAGGCTCCACCAGGGCGTGAGACACGAGATCGGCTACGGGTCGCTCGGCTCCTCGTCCGCGTCCCCGGCGGGTGTCACGGGCGGTTCGGCGGAGGGCGGAGGCGTCTCGCTGACGATCCGGTCCCTGTTCTTGAGGTACTCGGCGTCGTCCTGCCAGTGGATCCTGGGTCGTCTGGGTGCAGCGGGCATGCCAGCCACCGTAACCGGGCGATCTTCAAGAGCACGTAACGTGAGCCCCCGCTCTCGGTCCTGCGGGATCCGGGGCGGGGGCGCTCACGTGCATGGCGTGGCCCGGCGCCCCGGCTTGTCAGCGCCCGGTGGATCCGTCGATCCGCTCCCGCAGGATGTCGGCGTGGCCGGCGTGCCGGCCGGTCTCTTCGATCATGTGCACCAGGACCCATCGCATCGACGGTGCCGGCCCCGGGCGCGCGGACCGGGGGGCGGGCAGGGACAGATCCGGGCAGGCGTCGATGACCCGGTTCGCCCGCTCGACGGTCTCGCGGTAGTCGGCGAGCAGGCTGTCGACGGTGTCCTGCGCGGACGGCCGCATGGTCGCGCGCCAGTCGCCGACGTCCTCGCCGAGGAAGTAGAAGCGTTCGACGAACGCCAGATGCCTGAGCAGCCCGAGCAGGTTGGTGCCCGAGGGCACCCCGCCCGTCCGGACCTGCGGTTCCGGCACGCCGGTGACCTTGTCGGCGATCGCGTCCCGCAGGTGATCGAGGAAACCCCGCAGGGTGGCCTTCTCGTCGGCGCCGGTCCGCGGGGGTGTGGTGTCCTTCGCCCGCGTCCCGGGTCGCTGCGCGCGGATTCCTGGCATCGAGTGGCTCCGTTC
>NZ_JBQQCB010000106.1:0-38134 GCF_052246675.1 Nonomuraea sp. KM90
CCGTTCAACCTCGCCGGCCCGCTGGCGCCCCTCATCACCGGCCTGCTGGACAAGGACCCCGACCGCCGCACCGGCATCGACGACGCCCGCCGGCACCTGCACCGCATCAGCTCCCTTTCCCTCGATCGAATGCCCGTCACCGGCGCCGTGGCTCCGATGGCAGCGCCGGTGACACCGGCAGTGACAGCGGTGGATACGGCCGTACCCGCCCCGGCGCCGCCGCCGAGCCGCCCCGCCGGCTCCCCTCCCGCGGGAAGCCGCACGCCGGCTCCCGCCCGCAAGGCTCCCTCCCGGATGCGGCCGGCCGCCGATCCGGCCGGGCGCCGGCCGTGGACCACGCACCTCCGGCCCGCAGCGGCGGCGACCGTCCTGGTCGCCGCTGTGCTGGGAGCCACCTCCTGGCCAAGCCGGCCTGCCGGCGCGCCCACCGCGGAGCGGCGGGTACCCGCCGCCACCCCCACCACCTCGGCCCCGCCGCCATCGACCGCACTCCTGCAGGCGCGGCCCGCAGCCGTCACCCGCGGCACGCCGACCGCCCAGCACCAGGCCGAACCGCCCGCGCCATCCGCGGCGCCATCCCTGCCACCGGGCCAGGCCAAGAAGACCAGCAAGAAGGGCAAGGCCGAACTCGGGCACAAGCTGCACTCACCGGGCAAGGGCGGCGGTAAAGGGCGCAAGTGATCAGAAAGCGGATGCGGTTCGCGGGAGGGTCTGAGCGCGGCTGGGAGACCTTGGTACGGTGCGCTCTGGCACTGGCCACGCGCGTACGCGTACGGCAAGCGGCTGTCCCCGGGTGCAAAGTCGGGGCGCACAGAAGCAGTTGTCCTTTGCCGGCCACGTGCACGTTTTCTCGATACCGAACTCGCAGCGCAGGTGACGCCGGTCCCGCACGGAAATCCTGTCCCCGTCCTTACGGCGGAACAACCATGCGCGGGTCCGTTCGTCTCCCCGGAAGGAAAGCCGAGGCCACCGTTTGACGCGCGGGCCGTCGGAGCGCCGTCCGTCCGGTTCGTCCGGCTCGTCATTGAGCCCACGATGGCGGGCGAGGCGCGGAAGGCGGCGCGTGAACTCCGCCCTGTCGCTGAAATCCCATTCCTGGCCATCGGGCTCAGCGACAAAGGAAAGGAAGGGGAATTTGCTGTCGATTCCCCGCGCCCGGACGGCTTCCCCCACGTGGGCCGTTTCCACACCGGTGACCCGCCGGTACGCGCTGGAGGCCACGTACGAGAACAACTCGAACTCCGGATAATCATCGTCCGGCCATACCTGACGCCGGATCCGCGTCACCCGCCCCAGCCGGAACCTGCCATCCCTGGAGGATGCCGAGGTCCGCTCGTGGGAGAAGTTCCGCGACAGCTCGAAGAGCCGCTGTATTTCCGGAAGCTGCACAATCCGATCAGGAACGTCGGCGACCTTGTCGAAGGAATCGCGGCCGAGGCTGATCAGCCAGTCCACGAAATACTCGAAACCATCGGACGACCCGGAGCCGGTGATGGTCCAGCACGCCGCGTACATGTCCCAGGAGCAGGCCCGGTTGGCGCAGATCGTGAACCAGGCCTCGAAGTCCACGATCTCCTCGGCCGACAGGCGTGAAAGGTGATGCGCAAGCCGGTCCGGTCGCTCCTGCCGGTTGCCGGTCTCCTGGGCGGTGCGCTCCACGAGTTCCCAGAAACCGTCGATGTCCATGAGCTCGAGCATGGCATTCGGCGAACCTGGATCGACGGCGAATTCGTACGGACCGCAGTTCAGCGCGGTGACGGGGTGGACCGGCGGCCGGGAAAGGAGCCGGGCTGCCGCAACGGGGTCTTTCGGGTCAACTGCCGGATGGCTACGATCGGGCACCGATCACCTGTGTGGAGATCTTTCGTCTTGGGTTTCACCGACCGGCGAGGAGAGTGGCCTGCACGTGGCTGGATGGGGCAGGGGCAGGCAGCGCCGGACGAAGGCCCTGAACGATGAGAGCGAGCCGGCGGAGTCGATCACCGACGGGCCGCGACGACCGGCCGGCGCCCGCCGGCTGCGGTTGCGTACCGTGCTGATCATCATGGTGATCGTGCCGAGCGTGACGTTCACCCCGCTGCTGGCGTCGGGCATGTCACAGCTGTTCACGCAATGGCGGGCGGAGAAGGCCCAGATGGATCTGGCCACCGCGACGGCCGGCAGGCCCGCGGCCGACCTGTTCTTCGCCCTTGATCAGGAGCGCCGGCTCACCGCGAAGGTGCAGGCCAACCCTGGGAGTGCCGCCCGTGAGAGGCTCGCCGAGCAGCGCGCGGCGACCGACCGGGCCGTGCGCGCCTTCCGCCCCCTGGCGACCCTGAACGTCGCCGTCGCGCAGGAAGGGCTCGCCGACGCCGTCTCCCGTACCGAACGCGACCTCGGCCTGCTCGACCAGCAGCGCCGGGCGGTGGACGCGGGCTGGTCCAGCGGCCGGGAGGCGTTCGACTACTACGGCGGCGTCCTCGAGTCGGACCTCAGCGTGCTGACCGCCCTCAGCAACACCGACGAGGGCCAGGTGAACACCGAGGCGCAGACGCTGGTCGACCTCTTCTGGATCATCGACATGGTCGGCCGCGAAGACGCCATTCTGGCTCGCGGCTGGGAGACCGGGCGGCTGACGCGGACCGAGTACGGCCTCGCCGCCGAGGCCATCGGCACCAGGAACCACCTCATGCACGCCCGCGTGCTGCCTGCTCTCGCGGGCGAGGAGACCCGGTACGCGAAGCTCACCGACGGCCGGGCGTGGCAGACGATGACCGCCGTGGAAGGGCGGCTGACGCTCGCCGCGGGCAGTTCCGAGGGCGATCAGGTGCGGCTCCGCGACGACGCCGCCGCGTGGCGCTCGGCGATGGAGGCGCTCACCGCGCAACTGCGCGAACTTCTCGGACTGCGCTTCGAGCACGTCAGCAGGATCGGCTACGGCCACGCCGACATGATCTTCACGGTCTTCGTCAGCATCTCCAGCGTGGGCCTGCTGGCTCTGGGCCTGGTGGTCGTCACCAGCTGGCGCCTGACCGCCGTTCTCCGCCGGCGCATCCTGCACCTGCGCCACGACGCCCACGAACTCCAGGAGCGGCTGCCCGACGTGGTCACCCGGCTGGAGCGCGGCGAGGACGTCGACGTGGACGCGGAAGAAGTACGCATGATCGAGCCCACCGGCGACGAGCTCGGCGAGCTCGGCCAGGCACTCAACATGGCCCGCCGCAGCGCCGTCCGCACCGCCGTGCGGCAGGCCGACCAGCACCGCGGCTTCCAGCGCATGCTCCAGCGCATCGCGCGCCGTACCCAGATCCTCATCGGCCTGCAGCTGAAGAAGCTGGACGAGCTGGAGCGCAGGCACGAGGACCCCGAGGTGCTGGAGGGCCTGTTCGACCTGGACCACCTCACCGCCCGGCTGCGCCGCTACGAGGAGAACCTGGTGATCCTCGGCGGCGGGCAGCCGCAGCGCCGCTGGCGCAGGCCCGTACCGCTGCTCGACATCCTGCGCGCGGCCCAGAGCGAGGTCCAGGACTACCGCCGGATCTCGATCGACGTCGAGGACGAGCCCTGGATAGCCGAGCGCGCGGTGGGACCGCTGATCCACGTCCTGGCGGAGCTGATGGAGAACGCCACCGCCTTCTCCAAGCCGCTGACCCCGGTAGAGGTGCGGGCCGCACCGGTGAGCCGGGGCGTCGCCGTGGAGATCGAGGACCGCGGCCTGGGCATGGAACCCGAGCAGTACGAGGCCGTCAACGCCCTGCTGCAGGCGCCGCCGCAGCTGGACGTGATGACCCACGCCGACGACGTGCGTCTGGGCCTGTACGTGGTCGCCCGGCTGTCTGCGAGCCTGGGCCTGCAGGTGGAACTGCGCTCGTCGGCCTACGGCGGCACCCGGGTCATCGTGCTCCTCCCCGAAGCGCTGGTGGTGGACCGCCCGCCCGCCGAGCCCGGCCCCGCCACGCTCCCGGAGGAGGTCCCCCAGGAGGCCGCCGCCGTTCAGACCCGGCCGCCGCACGGGGACGGCGCCTTGCCGGCCCACACCAGAGGACGCGCGATGGCTTCCGTCACCGCACCCGCGGGATCGCCGGATCGGGGCGGGGCACCAGCCTCGTCCGGTCCCCGGCCGCTGCCCCGGCGGGTGCGCCAGGCCAGCCTGGCCGAGGAGCTCAGGGTCCCGGCGGACCCGAATGACCGCGGCGACCAGGAGAGCTGGGCCGTCCGCGAGCAGCCCGGCCGATCCAGCGCCATGATCGGCGCCTTCCAACGGCAGTCCCGCAGGCGCCGCACCGATGACGACGCCCAGACCGGGCCGAGCGGATCGGCCGAACCCACTTCCCCGACGACGGAAGATCGATGATGACGCAGCGCACCACCGCCACCAACACGGACCTGGACTGGCTGCTCGACGCCCTGGTCAGCCAGGTCGCGGGTACCCGGCACGCCATCGTGCTGTCCGACGACGGCCTGGTGATCAGCCGGTCGCGGACCATCGAACGCGCGAACGCCGAACGCCTGGCCGCGATCGCCACCGGCCAGCAGAGCCTGGCTCGCGGCGCCGGGCAGCTCTTCGGCGGCGGGCCGGTCCACCAGGTCATCATCGAGATGGCCGAGCTGTGGCTCTTCATCACTGCCGCGGGCCGGGGCACCCACCTGGCCGTGGTCGCCTCCCAGGAGGTCGACGCCGAGCTCATGAGCGTCGCGATGCACACCCTGATCCAGCAGGTCGGACAGAACCTGGGCACTGACGCGCGCCCCCCGCAGGGCCGTGACATCGGAGGACACGGATGAACCACTGGACGGAGGGGCTTGCCGACGATGACGCCGACCAGCCCCTTGTCCGTCCCTACACGATCACCGGCGGACGAACCGCTCCCGAGCGGGACGACCTGACACTGATCACCGTGATGTCGGCGGTGTCCGGGGCCCCTGCGGAGAGGGGACGCGGTCATCGGGGGCTGCAGCCGGAGCACCGCACCATCGTCACGTTGTGCCGGCGGCCCCTGGCGGTGGCCGAGATCGCCGCCGCGCTGAACCTGCCGGTGTCGGTGGCCAAGATCCTCATCGGTGACCTGATCGAGTCGGGCCGGCTGCGAGCCCGGCCACCGCTGGCTTTCACGCAGGCAGGCGGTCTCCCCGATATGGCGATACTTGAGGCGGTGCGGGATGGGTTACGGGAACTCTGACCACGGGGACGACGCTCCCCTGGCCGTGAAGATCCTGATCGCCGGTGGGTTCGGCGTCGGGAAGACGACCCTGGTCGGCGCGGTGAGCGAGGTCGCCCCCCTGCGTACGGAGGAGTATCTGACCCATGCCGGCGTCGGTGTCGATGATCTGGACGGTGTGAGCGGCAAGTCCACCACCACCGTCGCGCTGGACTTCGGCCGGATCACCATCAGCAGCCGGCTCGTGCTCTATCTGTTCGGCACCCCCGGGCAGGAACGCTTCTGGTTCATGTGGAACGACCTCGTCAACGGGGCGCTGGGCGCGATCGTCCTGGTCGACACCCGCCGGCTGGAGGTGAGCTTCGCCTCCATCGACTTCTTCGAGAGCCGGGGTGTCCCCTTCGTCGTCGGCGTCAACTGCTTCCATGGCGTCCGGGACCGTACGCGGGAGGAGATCCGCACGGCGCTCGACCTCGATCCGCAGGTGCCCCTGGTGCTCTGTGACGCCCGCGACCGCGGGGAGGGGCGCGATGTGCTGCTGGCGCTGATCGACCAGCTGATGGCCGTCCAGCCCCGCGCCACACCGCACCCCGTGACCTGACCCGGACGCGGTCGCCGGGCGGCGGGCGGCGGGCGGCGGTCGAGGTGTTCAGGCGCGGCCGTTGGCGGCGCACCATCCTGCCCAGGTGGTGGCGCCCCTGCCGAGCTGCTTGGTGTGGAAGGACGTCCAGGAGTTCTCGCTCGGCCCCGGAGCGCTGGGTGCGGCCTTGTACAGCGGGTGGTTCGCCTCGACCTCGGCCCGCAGCCACGGCTCGATCTGGCCGTAGGAGCCCAGCGACCAGCTGCGGGCGTGGTAGGTGAGCTGGCCGCGCACGTCGGTCTCGGCCAGGCACATGAACGGCGCCCACGGGCTGGTCCGCGCCCAGCTGATCTTCGTCTTCATCGCGCCGGTCGGGACGCCGGATCCGGTACGGGCCACCACCTCGCGCCCGTCGACGGAGAAGTCGAACATCTCCTGCGCGGCGTACACCGCCGACGAGGCCGAATCGCTCGCCGAGCGTGGTGGCGAAGTTCGCGCGTACGCCGATGTCGCTCGTCCACACCGTCTCGTCGTGCAGCTGCTGCAGCGGCGGGCCCGCGTAGGAGGAGGTGATCGTGAACGGGCCGAAGTTGACCATGTCGTTGTTGATGGGGACGACCGGGTACGTCTTGCCGTCGATCGGGTTCTTCCATTCGCGCAGGACGCGCCGCGGATCCGCCGGGTCGGTGTAGAAGACGATCTCCCGGGAGAGCTGGTAGAGCTGGTTGGTGTCAGGGACACGGTAGAGCCGCCGGATGTTGTAGCCCTCGATGTTGAACAGTTTCTGGCCGTGCCGCATCGCCGGGTCCAGGCTGTTGCCCTCGATGTTCGCGTACACCGATCCGGAGATCCGGAACACCATGTCCTTTCCGTCCGGACGTCCGAACGTCTGTAAGGACAGTTTCCCGCTCTTGTCGGTGACCGTCGCGTAAACCGGCCCGGGATGCGTGGAGCCGGCGGGTTCGTCGTGCGCCGCCGCACCCGTAGTGCCGGAGCTGAGGAGTATGGCGATCGGGACCAGCAGTCCCTTGATGCCTTTTCTGATCACGTTCGGCCTTTCGTGCCGCGAAGGAAGCGAACAGCGCCATATTGTGATCATGTCCCGCGAAGGCTTGTCCAGCCCGGCGATCAGCGGGCCGCCATCGGGCCGCGGGCACCCGGCATACGGGAGAAGGACACCGTGGCCGGGTGTTCCCGGTGGCTAGTGGCGGTGGTCGGTGACGGCGGCGAGCGCGTCGCCGCCGGAGTGTTCCAGAGCGGTGAGGTGGGCGCGGATGGTGTCGACGTTCGCCTCCTCGTCCTCGGTCTGCTGGTTGCCCAGCGTGGTGAGGATCTCCAGGGCCTGCCGCCAGTGCCGGCGTGCCTCTTCGTACCGGCCCAGCGTGTGGCAGGCGTGGGCGACCCCGTCATGGGCACGGGCCTCGTCGTCCGGCTGGTTGAGGTCCGTCGCCAGCGCGAGCGCCCGCTGGTGGTGGTCGAGCGACTCGGCCGGCCGTCCGGCGGCGCGCCACAGCCGTCCCAGCCCCTGGACGGCTTCGAACTGCCAGTTGGGGCTGCCGATCTCCGTGGCGATGTCGAGCACCTGTTGATAGGTGCTGGCGGCCGCCGGCAGGCGGCCGCGCAAGCGATGGATGTCGCCGAGGCTGCTCAGCGTGTCCAGCTCGCCGGTACGGTGCCCGGTCGCGCGGGCGATGGGCAGGGCGCGCGCGAAGTTGTCCGCCGCCTCCTCCAGACGGCCGAGGGCGCGAAGGACGTGCCCCAGGCCGCTCAGCGACTTGAGTTCGCCGGTGCGGTGCCCGAGCGCTCTGGCGATGTCCAGCGCCTGGGCGAAGTCGTCGGCGCTCCGCTCGTGCCGGCCCAGCATGCGGTGGACGTCACCGAGGCCGGTCAGGGAGTCGAGCTCGCCGGTGCGGTTGCCGATGGCGTGCGCGATGCCCAGAGCGCGCTCGAACACCTCGGCCGCTTGCTGGTACCGGCCCCGCCGCCGGTGGGTCCAGCCCAGGCCGTTGAGCGCGCCGAGCTCGCCCCGGCGGTCGCTGGTCTCCTGAGCGATGTCCAGAGCCTGCCCGAGGTGGGCGGCGGCCTGTCCGTGCAGTCCCCGGGCCGAGCTGATCTCGCCGAGGCCGAGCAGCGCCTCGATCTCGCCGGAGCGGTTGCCCGTCACGCGGGCGGCCGTCAGCGCGCGATGGAGGATGGCCTCGGCCTCGATGTAGCGGCCGCGGGTGCGCAGGCACCGGTGCAGGGCGGCGGACAGTTGCACGGCGCGGTCGCCGAACCCGTGGTCGGCGGCGTGCGCCGCGACGGCGACCAGGTTGGCCAGCTCCGCGTCCAGCCAGGTGGACGCCTGCGCCGCCGATCGCATGGCCGGAGCGGCGACCCGGGCGGCACGGACGGCACGGACGGCCGGTCGCTTGTCGGCCTCGTACGGGTAGAGCGTGTCCACCGCTGCCGTCACAGCCGTGCCGTAGTGGTCGAGCAGCCGGCCGGTCGCCGCCCCGCTCTCGACCCCGTCGTGGCCGGCCGCCACGGCGGCGTGCTCGCGGACGAGGTCGTGGAAGCGGTACCGGCCGGCGACGGGCTCCTGCAGGAGGTGGACGTCGAGTAACTGGTCGAGCAGTCGCCTGGCCGCCGGGACGGGGGAGCCGAGCAGCGCGGCGGCCGCGTGGACGTCGAAGTCCTTCCCGGGATGCGTGCCCATCAGCCGGTAGGCGCGCTGCTGGCCGGGGGTGAGCTCGCGGTAGGACAGATCGAGGGCGGCGGTGAGGCTTCGTTCTCCCGCCTGGAGCTCGTCGAGCCGCGGTTCGTGCTCGTCCATCCGTTCGAGCAGGTCCTCGACGTTCCAGGAAGGGTGCGACCGCAGGCGGGCGCCCGCGATGTAGATGGCCAGCGGCAGCATGGCGCAGCGCTGAACGGTCCGGTGGAGCAGGTCGGTCGGGGTCCGCACGAGGCGGTTGTGTCCGGCCGCATGGACGAACATCGCGAGGGCGTCGGCGGACGAGGGGATGTCGAGGCTGACGGTATGGGTGCGTTCGAGGCCCGTCAGACGGCCACGGCTGGTGATGACGACCATGCAGCCGCCGGCCCCGGGCAGCAACGGGCGCACCTGTCGTTCGCTCACCGCGTTGTCGAGCACGATCAGTGCCCGGCGGTCGGCGAGCACGCTGCGGTAGAGCGCCGAACGTTCGTCGAGCTCGGGCGGTATCCGCTCGCCGGCCAGGCCGAGGCCGCGCAGGAGCTGGTCGAGCGCGTCTCCGGCGTCGACCGGTGCCCGTCCTTGCGTGTAGCCGTACAGGTCGACGAACAAGGTTCCGTCGGGGAAGTGGGGCGTCAGCCGGTGAGCGGCGTGGATGGCGAACGTGGTCTTGCCGATCCCGGCCATCCCGTCGACGGCGATGATCTTCACCGGCGGGCCGTGGCCGCTGTCGGGATCGGCGCCGTGCTGCTGGTGGGAGTGGACGTTCTCCAGATCGGCGAGCTCCTGCTCCCTGCCGATGAACACGGCGACGTTGGCCGGCAACTGGCGCGGCACCGGCACTTCCGTCACTGTCCGCCGAGGCAGGGCGTCCGAGGTGGCGGTGACCAGAGCCTCCCGCTCGGCGGCGCTGAGCCCGAGGGCGTCCGCCAGGAGCTGTAACGAGGCGCCACGGGGCCGGACCTGGATGCCTCGTTCGAGCCGCCGAACGGTGCGGACGCTGAGGCCGGCCCGGTCGGCCAGCTGCTCCTGGGTCAGCAGTGCCCGCTCCCGCCAGCCACGCAGCAACGTGCCCCGAATGATCTCCGCTTGCTGGGATCCTCCGCCGGCACCGTGTGCACCTGACGACTTGTCCACTCGTCCTCCGGCGTCCGAACACCGATGACATGGCTGTGCGCGCTTGCTGGTGGCCTTGCCGGCTCGGACCAGACAATACATGAGCATGTCACCGCGGCGCCGAGACCGCCGCCGGCGAGGTCTTCGCGGTGCGGGGCGCTGCCGCAGGTCGGCACCCCCTGCTCAGCGCGAGCGTCAGCCCCGCACGCGACTCGTCATGCGGAGCTCGCTCCCGGCATCCTCAGCGCTTTTCTAGGTCCAGACGCGCGGGCTTTCCAGGGATCCGATCTTCGCATGGCTGCTGTTGAATACCGTGATCCTCGAGATGTACGTCCATGGCGTGTTGGAGTCCCGGTAGAGGACGATATCGGAATGCACCCTGTTACAGGGCTGATGCGACGACAGATTGGCCACCCGGCCGCCGGTGACCGGCGCGAGCCGGTCCCACTCGATGAGATAGACGATGTAATAGGAGCAGCCGGCCGGTAATCCCGCGGTGTAGGAGTCGGCTCTGAAATAGCCGCCCGACACGGATATGCAGGGATAGGTGTTCTTGAAGCCGTTGGAGTCGTACGGCGCCCGGCAACCGCCGCCTTCCAGCGCTCCGGCCGATCCCGCGCCTTGGGCGGACCGGGCCAGGCCGGGTGTGGCGAGAAGGAGTATCAGGCTGAAGCAGGTTGCGAGGACAGCTGTCATTCGTCTCATGGTTCCCCCTGTGAACAGAACGCTCCCGGCCGATTCCGGCATGCCCGGCGGTCACCTAACCGTTCCAGAAGCTTGACACCTCTGGACGGTGCGGGTTTGCCGCTGTGCGTCCACTTGCTTGACCTCCGGCGCCATGAGTTCGAGGATGAACGCATGCCTGGCGGGGCCTGGTCCAGGGGATGTCTGCGGGGGCGACAGGTGGCTTTGACGGTGGTTCGGCTCGACGACGTCCCTGTCAAGGACAGGTTCGCTTTCTGGTGGCAGGCGGTCGCCGAGTCGGTGGTATCGGTGGACGCTTTCAGCGAACATGTCGACGACTTCTGGGCGGAGATGCGTACCGTCGATCTGGGTGCGCTGCGGTTGTCGAGAGTCAGGTGTTCCGGGTTCGAGGCGCGCAGAAATGCGAACAGAATTCGACGCGCCAACTCCGATGCCTACCAAGTGGCGCTCTCCTTTCGCGGCCGATCGGGAATCGTCCAGGAAAACCAGGAGACGACGCTTGCTCCCGCGGACCTGACGCTCTACGACGCCTCCCGTCCTTTCGTGGCGTGGAGCTTTCCCGGCGAGCACCGCGCGTCGGGCGGTTCACCCGACGAGATATCCGACGGGCTGATACTGCACGTCCCCCACGGCGCCCTCGCCCTCCCCCGCGCTACCCTGCAGCGATTACTCGCCAGGCGAATCTCCGGGCGTGAGAGCGTGGCCGCGCTGTTCAGCGGACTGCTTCACCAGGTCCTGGCCCAGGCCGCGCGCATGACCAAAGCCGACACCGAGCGGCTGTCGGGGGTCATCGTCGATCTCCTCACTTCCGTGCTCGCCCACGAACTGGAGACCGACCCCTCGCCTTTCGTGACGGATCCCGGTGCGGTGCTCGTTCTTCGCGCCCAGGCGTTCATCGAGCGGCATCTGGATGACTTGGAGCTCTCGGCAGCCGACATCGCCGCCGCCCACCACGTTTCCCTGCGGCACATGCAGCGGCTCTTCCAGAAGGAGGGCTACACCGTCACCGGCTGGATCCAGCAGCGGCGGCTCGAACGCTGTCACCGCGCGCTGGCCGATCCCCTGATGGACGGTCGCCCCATCAGGGTCATCGCCGCCTGCTGGGGTTTCACCAACGAAGCGCACTTCAACCGGCTCTTCCGGAAGACCTACGGGGCCCCTCCGGCGACCTACCGGCGTCACCTCCGATACCGCCAGTCGCAACAGAGGTGACACCCTCCGGCCCTGGCCGTCGGCATCGACGCCGGCGTGATCAGGTCGGACACGGGGTAACCCGGGTCAGCGCCGTTCCAGGGGCGGAACCATATGGAACGCCCTAGCGAATGGAAGTCTCCCGGATGCCCCGCGGCGCCGCTCGTGGCAGGAAGACGATCGAGCCGTCCGGCGGCTGGTACACCAAACGGAACCGGACCCTCATGCACTGGCCACATGACCGGCGCGGGCGCGTCATCGGCGAGCACGTTCACGATCACGTCGCCGCGCGCGAGATCGTCCCCATCGCCACCAGGGACGTGATCACCCTGGACGACGCCGTACGCACGCTCACCCCGCTGATCCGCCCGCTGCCGCCCTTCCCGGCGGCGCAGGACTGAAAGCCGGGGCCGATCACACAACCGGCACTGCCTGCGGCGACCGAGGTGGCGGCCCCGTTGCTTGAGGTGGCCGAGCGGATGCGGGCCTGAGCGTCGCCGGAAGGTCGGCGGTGGCGAACTCGGCGATTCCGAAGGCGGGCAGCACTGCGGCGAGGCGACCGTTGGTGGCTCGGCGTGGGCGTGGCCGACCCCGGCAGCTCCGGACACGAAGGGCTGCAGCCGGCGGGTGGGATGCGGATGGCCTGGTCAGCGACGGTCGGAGACCAGGCCCGCAGGGTGACGAAGCCGCCGGGTCAGTTTCCGGCCGAGCGCTCGCGTTCGTACTCGGCGTTGATGCGCAGCGCCTCGGCGAGCTGGTCTTCCAGGATGATGATCCGGCAGGCGGCTTCCACGGGGGTGCCCTGGTCAACGAGCTCCCGGGCACGCGCGGCCAGGCGCAGCTGGTAGCGGGAGTAGCGGCGGTGGCCGCCGCTGGAGCGTTTCGGCTCGATCAGTTTGGCGGCGCCCAGAGCCCGCAGGAACGTGGGAGTGACCCCGAGCATCTCCGCGGCCGAGCCCATGCTGTAGGCGGGGTAGTCCTCATCGTCGAACCGGTCGTCGGCGCCGTCCGTGACGCTGTGCGTGCCGCTGTCCACGGTGCCGGCGGGCGGCGCCTGTTTGCCGCCGCGGCGGGTGTGGGGTGGGTGGGTTTGATCCATAGATGCCTTTCATCACGCGAACAGGGGGCCCCGGCGCGTTGCGCCGGGGCCCCGAAGAGGTTCAACACCATCTACCGGCCATCCGGCCGGCTTACTGTTTTCCGCATCCGCCCTGCCGTGCGGCGGTGATGCGGGGATCGCGAATGCGTGACCGTAGACCACCTTCCAATCTGTGGAACTGCGGTACCCGAGCGGCGGGACTCAGCCGGCAACGGGCGATCCTTCGATGGCGTTCAACACTCCCTTCTCTATCTCCTGGACATGGCGTCCACTTACTCTTCGGCAGCGCGTCCACGATCAGGGCCCTATCAACTGCGCTGGCCCGTCACGTCCGACCTTCTGCCGCAACCAACAGACTTCATCCGCGTTCCGGGCAGTTCGTCGTGATGCCAGTTACTACTTCTGCTGCCCGGTGGATCCGTTCCTTGCGATGTCAGAAACTCTAGTACCCATACCCGCGAATGTCTACTGCGGCGAATGTAGATTTTCGGTGGCGGGCGGGGCAGCCTTCCTTCCGGCCTGCGCCGTGCCCGCACAGGCGCACGACAGGCTCATGCGTCAGCGGGAGCGCCGGCGTGCTGCCGGATCGGGTTCGGCGGCGCCGCGAGCAGAGGGCTTCTCGCCGCGGCGGGCGTAGTGGCCGCGGCGGCGCAGGTGCTGGCGGCGTGACTCGGCGGATCGTCGACGCGGCCGTGGCAGCGGCCGGCGCCGTCGTCGTCCTGGGTTACGGCCTGCAAGGGCACGTCAGGCCTGTCGGCCGGCGATCCTCCCGGAGGGAGCAGAAGTGGGTCAGCTTGGTGTCGGCAAGGGCTTCACAGGTCAGGATGCGGTCAACCGGAGCAGCCGGCCTGGCAATAGCCGTTGGTGACGATCAGCCGTCCGCGCTCGGGCGTGTAGGCGGTGGCCTGCACGCCGACGGTCACTCCCTGGCAACGGGGACAGACGAGCGGCTGCTCGGCCGCCTCACGATCACGCGTCCGGTCACCCACCCCGGTTGACGCACTTACCTCAGGCATGGGATCGACGTGGGTGGGATCGGTCACAACACTGCTTACCGGCGATTCAGTCATGCCCTCCACTGTGCCGTACGCCACCGACAATTCCGCACCCAACCCCCGCCAACCATGCACGAAAGCCGCAGCTCGGACCGCCAGGCATCCACGGGGCGTCACGTCCCCCGGGTCCCGGTGGGGGACCCGGACCCGGGTCAGGGCGTCGGCGGCAGAGAGCGCCCGATCGGGGGCGGCACGCCGGACCCGGCGCGGCGATGAGCACGGTGCCGGTCACGTGCGGTGGCCGGGGTGCCGTGTCGGGTCGGCACCCCGCCTGCCTACCGCGGGTCGGGCAGCTCCATGATCCGGGTCCTTCAGGCGGCCGCGTAGATGAGCGTGCCCGCGCGTACGAAGGGAACGACGTTGCCGTTGAGGATCACCTTCGCGGCATTCGGCGCGGCGATCGCGATGGCCTTGGCGGCGTCGGTGCTCGCGGTCAGCTCGCTGCCGTCGATGCGTACGGTGCCGTCCCCGCCGAAGGTCACGGACAGGTCCTTGACCGCGGCCGGCGCCTTGACCAGGGTCGCGCCCGCACGTTCGACCGACGAGCCGTCCACCATCACGATCGACCCGGCGTCGGCGTAGAGCAGCTTGCCGTCGAAGGTGTAGGACCCGAACGCGCGCGGCGTCTTCGCGGTCCAGGACTTGTAGTAGACCCCGGCGCCGCCGTTCAGGCTGAGAGCTGTCGCCTGGTACGACGGGATGCTGCCCACGGGGAGCCGTTCCACCGTCACGGACGTGTCGGCCGCGCCCTTGGACGGCAGCAGGAGGGTGTCGAAGGTCGTCTGGCCGGTGGTCGTCTTGACGTAGGAGGCGTACTTCGCGTTCTCCACCGAGTAGAAGCGCGGCGCGTAGTAGCCGTCGCGCAGGCCGGAGCCGACCTCGGCCGGGTCGGCGGGGACGATCGCGAGGTTCGCCCCTGTCGGGAAGGCGGTGGTGGTGGCCTCGGTCCCGGAGCGGATCACGGGCTTGGCGTCCGAGGCGAAGTGCCAGTTCTGCTCGTAGCGGTGCGTGGCGGTGTCCACCGGCTTGAGCCGGTCGGAGACCACCCACAGGCCCGAGTGCAGCGACAGGACGGAGCGCTCGTGGCGAGCACCGGCGGAGCTCTCGGTGTTCGCGCCGATCAGGTCGAAGGCGGGGTTGGTGATCAGATGCGAGATTCCGCCCTCCGCCGTCGAGGTCTGCGGCTTGTCGTCGATCTCGATCGTGTTGTGCGCCTCCGTGGTGCGCCGCAGCCACTGCGCGCGGGTGTCCGTGCTGTAGGTGAAGGTGCCCATGTCGGGCAGGAGCGGCCGGCCGTACGCATAAGCGGTGATCGCCAGCTCGTCCGGGTGGCTGTGGTTGCCGCGGTCGGCGTTGATCCGGAGGTGGGAGTCGCCGGCGGTCCAGCCGGAGCGGGAGACCGCGACCCGGGTGTCCGGGTAGAGGGCGGAGGTGTGCGCCGGCTTCGCGCCCGACGTGCCGGAGGTGCCGACGTAGCGGAGTTCGGGGTCATTGAGGAGCTCGCCCAGCTCCGCGAGGGTGCTCCGCAGGTCGAGGGAGTCGCTGTCGCCGTAGGCGGGGCCGTACCCGCTGGGGTAGCTCTGGTCCATGAGGAAGCGGGCCAACTGCCGCAGCTTGGTGGTGGCGGTGAACGCGATGCCGTTGCGCCGCATGTAGGCGACGACGTCCACGTACTGTCTGAGGTAGCCCCGCAGGTAGGCGTCCGTGGACTCCTTGTAGCCGCCGTCGGCGTAGGTCGAGTCGTTGAGCTGGGCCGAGAGGAAGTCGGCGGCGTTCGTCCGCCACGCCGGCGCCACGCGGAACTCCGGGAAGTAGACGGACGCGTGCAGCAGCGTGATCTTCTGCGACTGCATCTTGTTCGGCGTGCCGTTGACGTTCACCTGCAGGAACAGGCCCGCCCGGTTCATCGTCTTGAGGATCGCGGTGTTGGCTTCAGCGGTCAGCGACGGGCTCTTGCGCAGGATCTCGTAGGCCGCGATCCAGTTGTGCAGGCGACGCGCGGCGTGCAGGTTGCCCGGGTAGGAACCGGCGCCCTGGTCGGCGTCGTAGGCGTCGGCGTCCTTGATGAAGTCGGTCATCAGGCCGATGAGCGTGCGGGCGTACTGCTCGTTGCCCGTCTTCCGGTACTCCAGGGCCAGCGGGCCGGCGAAGTAGAAGCGGGGAAGCTGGTAGAGATACTCCATGTCGGCGATGAGATTGTCCTTGTCGGCACCGCCGGGGAGCTTCCAGTCGAACCCGCCGGGGTCGCCCTCCCAGGAGAACGTGTTCTGCACGGTGTTGGACCAGGTGCGGGTGGCCTCGTCGAAGGTCTCGGCGTTGCCGTACAGCATGATGTCCTTCGCGGTGTCGGCCGTGCCGGTCAGCGTCAGCTCCGCTCTCTTCACGCCGGTGACGCCGCCGAGGTCGAACCGCAGGTACGCCTTGCGCGTCTCCCCGGTGAACGCCCCCGTGCCCTGGTCGCTGACCTGCATGTAGTACTTGGCGCCGTACACGCTGCCGGGGTGGGCCGCCCAGATGTAGGTGTCGTGCGTGGGGTGCAGGGTCCTCACCGAGCCGTCGGCCAGGGTCAGGCGGAGGGTGGGCTTGCCCGACCCCTTGCTCCTGCTGTTGACGAGGGCGATGACCGCGTCCTTGTAGCGGCTCATCAGGAAGAATCCGGGCTTGCCGCTGGTGATGCTGCTCGTGACGTCTGCCGTGACCGTCTTCTCCCCCGGGCCGAAGGTGAGCGTCTTGATGTAGACCTCGCCCGATCCGAGCGTCCAGATGTGGCTGGGGGTCAGCTCGAGTGCGCCCGGCCAGGTCGTGTGCGAGAAGCCGCCCGCCTCGATGGCCGGGCGCGCGCGGTAGTAATCCAGCAGCCGCTGCTTGGCCAGCGCGTAGTCCCCCGCCTTCACCGCGCTCTCCACGGGCTTCAGGCCGGCGTGCGCGTAGTTCAGCCGCGGCCCCACCGCCCAGGCGCCGGCGCTCCACCTGCCGAAGAAGCCGGCGTCGGACAATGCGGCCGCGGCGGCCGGAGGGGCCGGCACCAGGAACGCGGCGACCAGAATCAGGACGGCGAGCCGCCGCCACGAGGGAGACATGCACGCCAAGGTAGGGGTGCGCGGTATGTCCGCGGTATGTCGGGCGCGGCCATCGAACTGACCGCCCCGGTGCGGGTCACGGCGGATGGGGTAGCCGGCGCCGCCCAGGAAGGCGTTGAGTTCGGGTTTCGTTGCGGCCGGTGACGGACACGTTGTCGCGCCGTAGTCTCCACGCATGCCGATCCGGTACGCCCTCCCGCCCGACGCGGACGTCATGGCCGACGTCACCTGTGCCGCGTTCGCCGAGTTCGCGGACTTCGACGTCACCCGCGACCGATCCGCCGCCAACTGGCGCCGGAATCTCCTCAGGGAGGCGGCCGAACGGCCTCGCCCGCACCACACCAGGCTCGCCGAGCTGCCGGACGGGACGGTCGTCGGTCTGATCATGGGCGGGCCGGCGCGACCGGAGCTCGGCCTCGACGCCGAGATCTACGCCCTCGCGGTCCGTCCCGGCCATCAGGGCCGCGGCCATGGCCGCGCCCTGCTCAGAGCGTCGGCGGCCGATCTGGCCGCCGACGGGTTCGGCTCGCTGGCGATCCGGGTACGGGCCGCCAACGAACGCGCCCGCCGCTTCTACGCCTCCCTCGGCGGAGTCCTCACCGGCGAGGTGCCACCCGACGAGGTCTTCTACTCCTGGCCGGAGATCGCGGCACTCCTTTGACCCGGTGGACCAGCTCCTCCATCCAACCTCGCCTGCCAGATCGCGGGCGGGTGGCGAGCAGGACGTGCCGCCGCTGACCCAGGCTCGGTGAGGAAGCCCAAAACTGCCGGACGGCGCCCGGTCAGGGTGTGGACAGCGCTTCGGTCGGGGACAGCCGGGCAGCGCGGATGGCCGGGTAGAGCCCGGCGAGGCCGCCGACGAGCATGGTGGCGGCGAGTCCGCCCGCCGTCGCCCAGGCCGGTACGACGGCCGGCCAGGTCTGGTAGGTGGCGTATCCGGTGGTGACGGCGATACCGAGCAGAACCCCGCCGACGCCGCCGAGCGCGGACAGCAGGAGCGATTCGGTGAGGAACTGCAGCCGGATCTGTCCCCGGGTGGCGCCGAGTGAGCGGCGCAGCCCGATCTCGGCTCGGCGTTCCAGCACCGAGATGACCATGGTGTTGGCCACCCCGACGCCGCCGACGAGCAGGGCCACCGCGCCCAGGCCGAGCAGCAGCCCGTTGAGGGCGGCGTCGGCGGCCTGCTTCGCGGACAGGGCGTCCGAGGGCCGGGACACGCTCACGTCGCCGGGCGTCTGCGGGTTGGCCGTGGCGGCCAGCACGCTGTGTACGGCCTCTACCTGGCTGTCGCGCGACCTGGTGTAGACGGTGGTCGCCCGCCCGTCGAAGCGGAAGAGGTCGGCGGCGACTTCCCAGCCGATCAGGACTGCCGTGTCCAGTTCGCGGGCGAGCGTGACCGGGTCGAGCACGCCGATCACGGTGAACCGTTCGCCGCCGACGAAGATCACCGCCTCCGGGCCGGCCCGACCGACGCCGAGCCGCTCGGCCGCGTCGGCGCCGAGGACCGCCGCCGGATACCGGCTGGTTGCGCCGTTGAGCCAGGTGCCGTTGCGCAGGACCGCGCCGACGGTCTGTGGCAGGCCCAGCCGGGCGGCCGACAGGGTCAGCCCGTTGGTCTCCACTGCGGGGATCTTGTCCGAGCGGTACACGGTGGCGTTGCGGATCGCCCCGGTCGCCGAGACGGCGGTGACCGGGCCGATCCGCGCGATCATCGCCTCGGCCTCGGCGGGCAGCTTCGCGGTCTGGCCCCCGAGCGTCTGTCCAGGGGAGACGGTGAGCAGGTTCGTGCCCAGCGCGGCGAGCTGACGGTCAAGCTGTTCGCGGGAGGAGGACGAGATGCCCACCACGGCGACCATCGCGGCGATGCCGATCGCGATGCCGAGCGCGGACATCAGCGCCCGGGTCGGCCGGGTGCGCAGCCCGGCCGCGCCGACCCGGGCCACGTCGGACGGAGACATCCGGGCGGGCGTGGCCCGGGGGCGGGCCTGCCGCGCGGTCACCATGCCGTCTCCCCCTCCTGGTGTGGCGCGGTCATGTCGTCGCCGACCACGTGGCCGTCGCGCATGAGCACCTGCCGGTCCAGGCCGGCGGCGAGCTCCCGGTCGTGGGTGATCACCACGACCGTGGTACCGGCGGCGTGCAGGTCCCGCAGTACCGCCATGACGCTCTGTCCGGAGGCGGTGTCCAGATTGCCGGTCGGCTCGTCGGCGAGCAGCAGGGCGGGGTTGCCGACCACCGCCCGGGCGATCGCGACCCGCTGCTTCTCGCCGCCGGCCAACTCGTGCGGCTCGTGGTCGAGCCTGTGTCCGAGCCCGACCCGCTCCAACGCCGCCGCAGCGCGCCGCCGGCGCTCTCCCATCGGCACGCCCGCGTAGAGCAGGCCGTTGGCCACGTTGTCCAGCGCCGGCAGGCCGGTGGCCAGGTGGAACTGCTGGAACACGAAGCCGATCCGGCTCGCGCGCAGCGCCGACAGTTGCCGGTCGGACAGCCGCGCCACGTCGTGGCCGTCGACCACCACCCGGCCCGAGGTGGGCCGGTCGAGCGTGCCCAGTATGTGCAGCATGGTCGACTTGCCGGAGCCGGACGGGCCGGCCACCGCGACCAGCTCGCCGGCGTCGATGGTCAGGGTGACCCCGGCGAGCGCGTGGACGCCACCGGGGTATGCCTTCGTCACGTCGGTCAGCTCGATCATCCCGGCATCCCCACGGTCATGCCCTCCGCCAACCCGTCACCCGTGACCTCGACCAGGCCGTTCGCGAACAGGCCGGTTTCCACCTTGATGTAGCGCGTGGCGGATCCCTCGACGACCTCGACGCCGTGGCCGCCCTCGGCCAGCGCCACCAGCGCCGCGACGGGCACGGTCAGCACCTCCTTGCGCTCTGCGGCGGTGAAGACCACGTTGACCACGGCCGCCTCGATTCCCGCGGCCGCCTTGGGGTCGCGCAGCGAGACGACGGCCTCGATCAGGGTCTCGGCCTGGCCGCTCGGATCGGCCGGCTGCTCGATCACCGTGTGGACCCGGTTCACCCGGCCGGCCACCTTCCTGCCCTCGGGCAGCCGGACCTGCACCCTGACGCCCCTGCGGGCCAGCCGTTGGTCGGACACCTCGAGCCTGACCGTCACCTCGCGGCCGGTGCCGGTGTACCGCAGCACCTCCCGTCCGTTGCCGGTGGACTGGTTCACCCCGGCCGTCACGGTGTCGACCCGGATGGCGCCCGGGGCGAAGAGCACCCGGCCCTGCTCGACCTGGCCGGTCTGCGACAGGCCCAGATCCTGCTGCCATCGCTGCACGGCAGTCGCGGTGGCCTCCGTGTACGTGCCGTCCACCGTGAATCCGCCGTAGCCGAGGGCCTTCAGGTTGGTTTCGAGCTGCCGTACGTCCGCCCCCGTGACCCACAGGCCGAGCGTCCGGTACGCGGCGACGTCGCCGTACATCAGCACGACCGGCGTGTTGTCCACCCGGTAGATCGGCCGGCCCCGGCGGATGACCTGGCCGGCCCGCGGCACCTTGGTGACGACGCCCGCGATGCGCCCGGCCAGCACGGTCCTGGCGCCGTACCCCAGGTCGCCGGCCACCTCGTCGGTGTCCAGCATCGTCTGCCGGGTCACCCGCGCGGTGTCCGGGGGCAGGTTCGCCGCGGTCGGCGTGCCCGTGCCGCCCCCGCCGAACCCGCCCCCGCCGAACCCACCCCCACCGAACCCGACCCCGCCGAACCCGACGGAGGCCCCGACCGCGGCCGCGGCTCCGACCGCGAGCAGGACCGCACCGGCCACCACGGCGGGCCGGCCGCGCCGGCGGCGGGCGGCGGGGCGGCCGGTCGTCACCGCGTCGCTCCCGCGCTCGGTCGCATCGACGCCTGCGCCGCGTCCCTCTGCGCGGTGCAGAGCGCCTTCGCGTCGTCGAACTGCGGGTCCTTCCCGATGTCTTCGCCGATCCTGGTGCCACCCGGGTTCGGGTCGGGGTAGTTCTCCACGCCGTGCTCCCGCATGCACCGCGCGAACTGGCGCGACAGCTCGTTCTTGAGGTCGGCCTCAAGGCCGGTCTCCTGGGGAGGGCGGAGCCGCTTGCACGCCTCTTCGGCCTCGACCTCCGTGTCCGCGCTCACCGCGTTCTTGTCGTACCTGCCCTGCCGGACGATGTCGCCGTCGACCTCCGGGTGCGTCATCGGCACGCCGTGCTCCCGCATGCACTGCGCGAACCTGGTCAGCAGGTCGAGCCGGCTGAGGCTCCGCGTCGCGTTCGGGGCGGCGGTGCCGCCCGCCGAGGCCACGCCCTCGCCGTCGGTCGATTCCGCGGAGGCGGCCGCCGTGACCAGCAAAAGTGGTAGCAGGCAGACGACGACCACGAATCTCTTTCTCATCAGCGATCCCTCCTCTGGTCCGGGATCCAGTGGAGCAGCGGGCCGGCAACGGCACCGTTACAGCGCCTGTAACGCCGGTGTTACGCCCTGCCGCCGAAACTGCTGATGGAGAGGAGGATGTGCGGGTGCGCGTACTGCTGATCGAGGACGAGTTGCTGCTGGCCGAACAGGTCGCCGACGGGCTGCGCGACCAGGGCATCGCGGTCGACCTCGCGTCCGACGGGCTCGACGGCCTGCACAAGGCCGGCGCGAACCGGTACGACGTGGTCGTGCTCGACCGCGACCTGCCGATCCTGCACGGCGACCAGGTCTGCACCGCACTGACCGCGCGTGGCACCGATGCCCGGATCCTCATGCTCACCGCGGCCGGAGAATCCGCCGACCGGGTCGCCGGCCTGATCCTCGGTGCCGACGACTACCTGCCCAAGCCGTTCGTCTTCGACGAACTCGTGCTGCGGATCCGCGCGCTGGCCCGCCGGGCGAACAACGCCCCTCGGGTCCTGCGGCGCGCCGGCCTGGCCTTCGACACCGCTCGGCGCGTCGTCACCCGCGCCGGCCGCATCATCCCGCTGACCACCAAGGAGCTGGCCGTGCTGGAGATCCTGATGGGCGCCGACGGCGCCGTGGTCAGCGCCGAGGACCTGCTGGAGCGGGCGTGGGACGAGCACGCGGACCCGTTCACCGCCACCGTGCGGGTCACCATCGCCCGGTTGCGCCGCAAACTCGGCGACCCGCCGCTCATCGAGACCGTCGTCGGCGCGGGATACCGGCTGTGAGGCCGCGCCGTACGCGCCCGTCCATCCGGCTGCGGCTGACGCTCACCTACGCGGTCGTGCTCGTGAGCACGTGCGCGGCGCTCCTGGCGTTGAACTACGCGCTGCACGCCGGTGCCCCGTCCGCGACCGAGATGGCCGCGATGTGCGACGAGATGGGCGCGGCGGACCCCTTGCGGGCCGACAAGTGCGCGGCCTTGGAGCGTCATATGGGGGAGATCGTCTGGTACCGCAACGCCACGCTGATGAACACCGCCAGAACGTCGGCGATCGCGTTGTTCGCCACGGCCGTGCTGGGGCTCGGCGTCTGCTGGGTCATCGCCGGCCGCATGCTCCGGCCGCTGCGGACACTCACCACCGCCACCCGCCGGATCTCCCAGCACCACCTGCACGAGCGCGTCGCGCTCACCGGCCCACCCGACGAGCTCAAGGAGCTGGCCGACACCTTCGACGAGATGGTGGCCAGGCTGGAGGCCTCCTTCAACAGCCAGCGGAGGTTCGTCGCCGACGCCTCGCACGAGCTGCGCACCCCGCTCGCGATCGTCCGTACCGGCGCCGAGGTGCTGCTGGCCAAGCGGGAGAGCACGGTCGCCCAGTGGGAGGCGATGGGGCGGCGCGTGCTGACCGCGACCGGCCAGGCCGAACGCCTGCTGGACGGCCTGCTGTCGCTGGCCCGCAGCGAAAGCGGGGCCATCGCCCACGAGGCGCACGATCTGGCCTTCGCCGCGGCCCGCGCGCTGGGCGAGGCGGACGAGGAAGCCGAGACCTCCGGCCTGTCGATGACCACCGACCTGCGCCCCGCCCCTGTCGTCGGCGACCCCGTCCTGCTCGATCGCCTGGTACGCAACCTCGTGGACAACGCGATCCGGCACAACCATCCAGGCGGTCGGATCGAGGTCGCCACCGGTCACCGCGACGGCGAAGCGCTCGTCACGGTACGCAACAGCGGCGACGCCATCCCCCCGGAGGAGGTCGACCGGCTGTTCGAGCCGTTCCAGCGGCTGACGTCCCACCGCACCGCCGGCTCCCGATCGACCGGTCTGGGCCTGGCCATCGTCAGGTCCATCGTGCACGCGCACCACGGCACGGTCACGGCGGCGCCGAACGCCGGCGGCGGCCTGACCGTCACCGTCACGCTGCCGGCCGATGCCCTGGCCGTGGCCGGGCAGCCGGAGCCGGCTCGGGAGGCGTCGTAGCCCCGCACCCGCACCTCACGCCGCCGGCCAGGGCGGGGCAACCGGATCAGCCGGCTGGACCTGGTCGCCGGCGTTGCGTGGAGAGCGCCTGCCGCCAATGCTCGGCCGCCTGGCTCATGTCGTGGCCGAGGAGCTCGAAGAACTGGCTGGTGGTGTGGAGCCGGTCGCCGGTGGGCGTGTCGGTGCCGAAGATGCCGGCGCCGTGCCGGGTGGTGGCGGCCCACAGGGCCATCGACCTGGCGCTGGCCGCCCAGGTGCGGTACCACACGTCGGCGTCGACGAAGTATCGCACCCGGCGCGCCTCGCGCTCCCGGGCGACGAGCTCTCTCTGCTCGAGCCACCTGGTGGCATTGGAGATCGTCGCCGGACTGACACGGAGATGCCGGACGAGCTCCGCGGCGGTCAGGCTGCCGCTCTCGCTGACGAACAGTGCGGCGAACACCCGGGCCGTCATGGGCGCCATCCCGGTCTCGATCATCATGGCGACGAACTGCTCCTCGAACTCCTGGGCCGTGCGGACCTCACGGTCGTCGGTGCCGCGCGGAACGCCGGCGTGGGGAGCGTGCTTGCGGCGGCGGGCGCGCCAGCTCGTCGCATGCTGGGCGCGGGCCGCCCGGTAGCCGTGCGGGCCGCCGTTCCTGGCGATCTCGCGGGTGACGGTGGACCTGGAGCGTCCCAGCCGGCGGGCGATCTCCGCGTAGGTCAGGCCGGCCGCCAGCCCTTCGGCGATCCGGCGACGGTCCTCGGCGGTCAACCGGCCTCCTGGCATGCGATCCTCTCCCCCAGATCGAGCGTTGTTGCACTCAGCTACAAACTCGTTGCACCAATATATCGGCTCCCACCTGCGCAGATGAGTTTCACGAATTGTCTCGGATCGGAACAGGACCTTACCGTTCCCTCAGACCGAAGAGGAGGTTCATCATGGAAAAGGTCGTTCTCGTCACGGGCGCCTCCGCCGGAATCGGCAAGGCCACCGCACTCGAACTCGTCCGCGCCGGCCATATCGTCTACGGCGCCGCGCGGCGCGTACCCAACATGGACGACATCCGCGACGCCGGCGGACACGCCCTGGAGCTGGACGCACGCCGGCCGGAAGACCTGGAACGGGTCGTCGCCGCCGTGGTCGAGGAGCAGGGCCGCATCGACGTTCTGATCAACAACGCCGGCACAGTCCTGCACGGCGCGGCCGAGGACACCGCCCTCGACCTGGCGCGCGACCTGTTCGAGGTCAACCTCTTCGCACCGGCCCGGCTGGCTCAGCTCGCCCTGCCGCACATGCGCGAGCAGGGGTCCGGCACGATCGTCAACGTCTCCTCCATCGGCGGCGAGATCGCGCTCCCCCTCGGTTGCTGGTACTACGCCGGCAAGCACGCGTTGGAGGCGTACTCCGACACGCTGCGCATGGAGGTCGAGCCGTTCGGCATCGACGTCGTGATCATCCAGCCCGGCATCATCAAGACCGAGTTCGAGGACCACACGGCACAACACCTCCGCGAGATCTCCGGCGGGACCGCGTACGCCACGATGGCCGAGGCCATGGCCAGGCGCGCGGAGACGCAGCTCGGCGACAACTCCCAGGGAACCGACCCCGGCGTCGTCGCCACCACCATCCGGCAGGCCATCGAAGCCGGCAAGCCCGAGACGCGGTACGCGGTCGGCTGGCTGGCCGACAGGCTCCTGGAGCTCAACAGGACGCTGCCCGACCGCGAATTCGACAAGCTCGTCATGAACGCCACCAGGTAGCCCCCGGCTTCGCGTTCTCTTCCGCGACGAGCCGGACGACCCCGTCGTCCCTACCCGGTGGCGACGCCGGCCAGGAGCTTCGCCGTGCCTTCGGGCGCCTCCACCGGGAAGTGGTGGCTGCCCAGGTCGACGAGCACGATGTCGAGGCGGTCCCCGTAGCGGTCGATCGCCTCCCGCGTCACCAGGTCACGTATCGCGAACACGGTGATCGGCTGCTTCGTCTCGCGCAGCGCCGCGTCCATGTCCCAGCGCACCAGGGCCTCGATGGAACGCAGGCCCGCGGGCTGCCGTACGGCGACCATCTTCTCGAAGTACGCGTCCTTGAGCGCGGGGTCGGTCCCGGCCGGGGAGCCGCCCTCGACGAGCCCCCGCACCCCTCCGGCGAAGTCTTCACGGAACAGGTGCACCACCGCCTCGGCCTGGTCTTCACTTGTCGCCGGGAACAACGACAGATAGTGCAGCGCGTCCAGTGCGACCACATGCGAGACCGTGTCAGGCAGCAGCCGGCCGACTTCGACGGCGACCGCCCCGCCGAGGGAATGGCCGGCCACGACCACCGAGTCCACCGCCTCGGCCTCCAGCACCGCCGCCACGTCGCGAGCGAACTCTTCCATGGTCCAGACGTCCCGCGTCGACCGCGACTCGCCGTGCTCGGCAAGGTCGATCGCGAGGACGCGGTAGTGCTCGGGCAGGTGGTCGGTCACCGCGTCGAAGTCGCCGCGGTCGCACGCCCAGCCGTGGATGAGAGCCAAAGTCGGCCCTCCGGCCGGACCGCTGGCCGTGTACCGGATCGTCGTGTGGTCCGATCGCCGAACCTCACGGTTCTTCCTGGCCCTGCTTGGAGTGGTCACGATGTCTCCTTGTTCCGCATTGTGGAAATCTCTATGGGTGATGTGCTGACGGATCCTCTGCCCGCCGCGGTGCCTCAACCGCACGGGACCATGGCGGTGCGGCGCTTGACCCGTACCTGGTTCAGGCGCAGGACGAGGGCGGAGAAGGTGATCGCCACGATCGCCAGCGCGTATATCACGGTGGCGGTCCTCAGCCCCAGGGCGGTGACGGCGATTCCGCCGAGCATGGCGGGCACGCTGTTCCCCAGATAGCCGATGATGTTCGCCAGGGCGAAGACCGCGCTGCGCTCGTGCGGCTTGGCGACCCGCGCGAAGGTGCCGAACGTGGCCAGCACCGACGCGCCGAAGCCGAGACCCGCGACGAGGGTGCCGGCAGCGGCCAGCCAGAGGAGGTCCTCCGCCAACCCGGCGAGTGAGATCAGGGTGCCGAGCCCGAGCGTCGCGGACGAGGGGGCCAGCAGCGAGGACGCGGGACGGGAGCGGAGCAGGGAGACCGCGAGCGCTCCGGCGCCCGTCAGAAGCGTCACGACGACACCGCCGACCAGATGGTTGTGCAGCCCCAGCAACTCGGCCGCGACGGACGGGCCGAGCGAGAGGTACATCCCGGCCAGGGCCCAGCCGGCCACCATCGCCGGCACCACCGGGACGATGTCCGCGCGCAGGTACGCGGGCATCGCGACCCGCGGGCGCAGGGAGGCGACGGCTCCCGGCCGGCGGAGCGACGTCTCCGGGATGAGGGCGACGACCACCGCCGCCAGCACCATGCCACCGAGCAGCAGTGCGTAGACCAGCCGGGTTTGGGCGGGACCGAACTCCACCAGCACACCACTGCCGAGAGCACCCAGAGCGAGCCCGGTCAGGGGAGCCACCGAGGTGACGACGCCTGCCCGCCCGCGGGCATGCGACGGCTCGAGATCGACCAGGGTGGCGCTCAGGGTGGTCGCCGCCGCCCCGGTCGCGATGCCCTGCAGCACCCGGGCGGCGGACAGGACGAGCACGTCCCCGGCGACCAGGAACAGGACGAGCGCGACCACCTCCAGCCCGATCGCCGCGGCGAGCACCGGCCGGCGGCCGAGATGGTCCGACAGCGCTCCGACGACGAGCAACGAGCCCAGCAGCCCGAACACGTAAAGGGCGAAGACGACGGTCAGCACCCACGCCGTGAACTGCCACTGCTGCTGGTAGATCACGTAGAGCGGGGACGGCGCGCTGGAAGCGGCCAGGAAGAGGACGAGGACGGCGGCCACGCCGGGGAAGGCGCCCTTCCACGGCACGCGGCGCGGACCGCCGGCGGGCGGTGAGGCGGTATCAGAAGGATCAACAGGCATGCGAACCTCGCAGCGATCGTTGCGTTAGTGGCTCGAAGCTAACACAAACGCATTGATCACTGCAATTTTAAAGCAGTGATCAATGCAATAATGGTCACATGTCCACGACGACTTCCCCGTCCCGCACCGCGAGCCGGCCCGGCGGCCGCTCCGCCCGAATCCGCGCGGCCGTCCACCGGGCCGTCAAGGAGCTGCTCACCGACGAGGCCGGCGACCCGCTGACGATCCCGGTCGTAGCCGCCCGCGCAGGCGTGCACGCCACCACGGTCTACCGGCGCTGGGGCTCCATCGGCGAACTGCTCGCCGACGTCACGAGCAGCCGCTTCTCCGGCGACATCGTGGTGCCGGACACCGGAAGCCTCCGCGGGGACCTGGAACGCTATGCGGCCGACCTCGCCAAGGACCTCAGCGACCCGGACACCCTCGCCCTGGTACGCGCCACCATCGGCACGGCCGGAGAGCAGGGCGCCGCCGTTTGCCGCAGGGAACGCCAGCAGCAGCTCGAAGCCATCCTCGAACGGGAACAGGCCCGGGGCGATCAGACCCCGACCATCGAACGCGCCACAGACGCCGTCCTCGCCCCCCTCTACTACCGGGCCGTCTTCACCGACCTGGCCCTCACCCCCGAATGGACCCGCACCCTCGTGTCACACCTGCTGCCGGACTGACCCACCGCTCCCCTGCTCCGGATCTCATCGTTGATCGATACCGGATACTCTGCCGGGCGTGCGGCGATTAATGACTCCCCGGACGGTGTGGCTCGCGCTCGCGGCGGCCCTCGCGGCGGTGGCGGCGGTGCTGACGATGAGGCGTTCCCGGCGTCTCGCCGCCACGCGACCGCTCCCGGCGCAGCACCAGGACGAGCCGGAGCCGGCCGTCCCCGCAGCCGCTCCCGTTCCCGTTCCCGTTCCCGACCAGCCTGCCGCCGTACCGCTGCTCGGCACTCCCACGGCAAGCGACCTGCAGCGCTTCGTCACCAAGCCCTCCATCCTGGACCGTCCCCCGGCCAGGCCCCGGGCGCCACGGGAGCCCTTGAGCGAAGCGGCCCGCCGCCGCCTGACCCGCTGGGGCGCGGCCGGGTGCGCGCTCGTCCTGCTGGCCTCCTGCACCCAGATGCTCGAGTCCGCGGTCTTCTCCAACGCCCCGGCGACGCGGGACGCCGGCGAGAGCGTCACCCAGCCGGGCCTGATCACGGACGAGGTGTGCGACCCCTCGCTCTCCGAGAGCCGGGCCACCTGCCTGCTGCTGCGCATCCCCGGCGAAGACCCGCCCGGGCGGGAGCCGGTCACGCCGCCCCCCGCGGAAACGGTCGACGAGGACTGCCTGCCCAAGGAGGCCACCCCGCGCGTACGCAAGATCGACGCGAAGGTGACCCGGGCCGTCAACCGGCAATGGCGGCGCATCGAGTCATGGCTGAAGACGCACGCCCCCCGGAGCCACCGCACGCTCGGCAAGCCGGGAAAGGCGGCGGACATCGTGGCGGCGGAGGCCGAGACGGGTCTGCGGTTCCCCGACGACCTGCGCGCGTCGCTGCTGCGGCACGACGGCTCCCTCTTCCTCGACGACATCTGGGCCTTCGGGTTCCTGGGCAACTCGAACGCGGGCGTCGCGCAGATCCTCGACGGCTGGCGGGGCCTGTGTGAGATCGACGGCGGGAACGAGGGGGACGGAGGCGACGCGCACGCGCGCACGGAATGGTGGGACGGGCGCATGCTGCCCGTCGGCGCCGACGGCATGGGAAACCACCTCGTGGTCGATGCGGTGCAGCGCGACGTCGGCACGACCGATCACGAGGGCAGCATGAGCTTCCGGCCCGGCGGAGTGCGGATCCGGTCGTTCCACGCCCTGCTGAAGGCCACCGCCGACGCCATGGAGAACGGCACGTCCATCGGCTACTGGAAGCCCACGGCGGTCGCCGGCGAAGTGGAGTGGGACGTCCTCGACCTCGGCCCCTGAGGTGCCGGCCCTTCCGGAGTCGTAGGAACGAGCCACCGCCGGCGAGCGGCCCGAGCACATGGATGTTCCGCCCGGCGACGATGTGACGGCGGACACAGTCAGCGCCGCCCCCGATTCCGTGGCCGGCCGCACAGGGAAGGCGCGCGGTTGACGGAGGAGCCGGTTGTCGTTTCGGTAGCGGTATGGACGGACGGGTGAGCACGTACCGGTCGGAGGCGTACGCGGCGGAGTTCTACCAGGACATGGGGACGCGGTCGCCCGAGGCGCTCGACGCGCCGGCCGACACCCGGGTACGGCTGCGCGCGCTGCTCCCTGCCGGCGAAGCCGACGATCGGCCCGGCCGGCACTAGCGCGACCGCGCGGAACATCACGGCGAGCACGCGGCCGCATCCCTCTCCAGCGTCCAGGCAGGCGTCGAGGGACGAGTGGCCGCGTGGCACCTCTCCCTGTCGTTCAGTCCGCCCGTACGGCGTGCATCGCGGTGAAGGCCAGCAGGCGGGCGGCGGTACGCGGTGGATCCTCGAGGTTGGGTGAGTGTCCGAGACCGGGCAGCAACTCGACTTCCGCGCCCGGGACGGTGCGGTAGTCGGCGGCGGACGAGGATCGCCATCTGCGGTCGTCCTCGCCAAAGATCACCAGTAGCGGCTTGCCGAGGCCCCGCAGCCGGTCCGGGAGCGCTCGCTGCATCAGATACTCGCTGGTGGCCTGCATCGTCGAGGTGAGTGTGTGGAATGTCATGGCGCGCACCTCGTCCAGGAGCTCTTGGGGGACCTGGTAGCCCGCGCGGCTGAAGCCGGTGCTCGCGAACTGGCGGAGCTGCTCGTCGGTCGGCGGCCACTGCGACGGGTCGATCGCGGCGGACTCCGGTGCGATGAAGGCGTCCAGGCTGGGGCCGGTGTTGATGAGCGCGAGCGCGGTCACCAGGTCGGGCCGCTCTTCGGCGAGGGCGGTGGCGACGGCGCCGCCGCTGGAATGGCCGACGACCATGGCGTGCGTGACGCCGAGCCGGTCCAGTACCGTGCCGGCGCGGCGTGCCTGGTCCGGGATCGCGTAGCCACGGTCGGCCGGTTTGGCCGACCGGCCGTGCCCGAGCAGGTCGATCCGGATGACGCGATGGGATCGGGTCAGCATCGGCACCAGCGGGTCCCACGAGCGGGTCGAGGAGGCGGACCCGTGGATGAGCAGGAGTGCGGGGGCGTCGCGGGGGCCGTCCTGGTCCACGTGGATGGCGCCGTCGTCCAGGGACAGGGTCGAGCTCTCGGTGGCCTCGGCGTCGCTTCGCGCGTACGGTGCGCCGTCAGAAAGGGTCATGAGGCCACTGTCGCCGCCGGTACGCACCGGTGGATTGGACAAATGTTCCCCTCGGTCGGCTCGTAGCATGGAACGGTGCGGACGTTCGTACATGGTGCGGCTGTGTGGGAGGTCGCGTGCCCGCGGCGGCCCAGCCGGGTGGCCGGTGTCACCATGGCCGGGTTCCGGGTCCGTGACCTGGACGCGCTCCGGATGGTCCCGCACCCGGCCGTGACGCTGCTTCTGGATTTCGGCGCCGGTTCGCCGGTCCTGCACCATGCCGCCGGGCGGCAGCAGGGAAGTGTCGTCGCCGGGCCCGGGGTCGGGTCCGGGGGCGCGCTCTGGGCGCGGGGCGAGAACGTCGAGTGCGTTCAGGTGCGCCTGTCCCCCGTGATCGCGGGCGCGGTCCTGGACGCCTCCCCCGCCGACCTCGACGGCGCCGTGGTGGCCCTCGACGACCTGTGGGGCCGGGAGGCGTCACGGATCCGTGAGCGGCTGAGCGAGCTCTCCTCCTGGCAGGACCGCTTCGCGCTGACGGACGCGTTGCTCGCCCGCCGGTATGCGGCGGGGTCGCCGGTGGACCCGGAGGTGGCCTGGGCCTGGGACCGGATCGTCAGCGGCCGTGGCCTGGTCCGGGTCGACGAAATGGCGGCCGAGGTCGGATGGAGCCGTAAGCGGCTGTGGTCGCGGTTCCGCTCGCAGCTCGGCCTGCCGCCCAAGCGCGCCGTGAAGCTGGTCCGCTTCGACCATGCCGCCCACCGCCTGGTCGCGGGTGAGGCCGCGGCCCGGGTCGCGGCCGACGGCGGCTACGCCGACCAGTCACACCTGCACCGCGACGTCGTGGCGTTCACCGGGGCGACCCCCGCGACCGTGGCCGGTGAGCCGTTTCTGGCGGTTGACCCCCTCGCCTGGCCCGGCCACGGCACGCGTGCCAGGCCGCACGTCTCCAGGGATCTCCGGCCCGGTCGCCGAGCGGAGGTGAGACGGCCGCCGCTCTGAACGGCTTCGCGGTCACCTGCGCTGGGTGGCGCCCAGCGGTCAGGGGCGCCGGCCGTACCGGTCAGGCCGGGCAGCCGCACGACGCCCTCGGGCGGCCTCGGAGCCGGAGGCGCTGTGCTCCCGGGTTGCCGACGTTGACCCGATCTCCGCCCCCCGGACGCGAAAAACGCGTTGCCATGGATTCCCGCAGTACGTATGGTTTTGCGCTCGTGATCACAGTGGTGGAGCGAGTCCTGCCTGCTCGGCTGGGAACAGGATTCCGGTGGCTGCTGGCCTCGAGCTGGCTGACGAATCTCGGTGACGGGGTCGCGGCCGCCGCGGGCCCGCTGCTGATCGCGACGTTGACCCGCGACCCGCTGATGATCTCGCTGTCGGCCCTGGTGGGCTGGGCGCCGCCGCTGCTGTTCAGCCTGTATGCGGGCGTGCTGTCGGACCGGTACGACCGGCGCAGGATCGTGCTCGTCGCCAACGCCGTGCGGGCCGTGGTGCTGGCGGCACTGGTCACGCTCATGGTGACCGGCACCGTGACCGTGGCGGCGGCGCTGGTGGCGCTCACGCTCCGGTCCGTCGCCGAGGTGTTCGCCGACAGCGCGACGGCCACGCTGACGCCGATGATGGTCGGCAAGGACGATCTCGTCGTCGCCAACGCCCGCCTGGGCACGGGATTCATCACGCTCAATCAGCTCGCCGGCCCGCCGATCGGCGCGGCGCTGTTCGGGCTGGGCCTGACCTGGCCGTTCGCGGGCCAGCTGCTGCTGGTGGTGGCGGGGATGATCCTGGTCTCCCGGATCACGTTGCCGCCGCACGGCCGGCAGGCCGACGATCCCGCGCCCGACACCGTACGGGAGCTCATCGCCGGCTTCGCGTGGACCATCCAGCACGCGGCGGTCCGCACGCTGGCGCTCACCATCCTGATCTTCAACTTCACGTTCGGCGCGGCCTGGTCGGTCCTCGTCCTCTACACCCAGGAGCAGCTCGGCCTCGGCGCCATGGGCTTCGGCCTGATGACCACCATCGGCGGGATCGGCGGCCTGATCGGCACCGGCCTGTACGGGACCATCACCCGCAGGGTGAGCCTCGGCGCCCTGATGCGGATCGGGCTCGTCATCGAGACGTTCACCCACCTGGGCCTGGCCCTGACCCATTCGCCGTGGGTCGCCGGAGGTATCTTCCTGGCCTTCGGCGCGCACGCGTTCATCTGGGGCACGACCTCGGTCACCGTCCGCCAGCGCGCGGTGCCGCGCGACCTCCAGGGCCGGGTGGGCAGCGTCAACACCATCTGCGTGTACGCCGGTCTGGTGGTCGGCTCGTTGATCGGCGGTGTCCTGGCCACCCGCTTCGGTGTCGCGGCGCCCTTCTGGTTCGCCTTCGCCGGTTCCGCGGTGTTCCTGGTGCTGCTGTGGCGGCAGCTCATGCTCATCGCCCACGACGACTGAGCCTCTGTCCGTGCTCTCGGAAGGGCACGGACGGAGATCGCCGCCGTGGTCGTGCAGCCGTGCCAGGAGACCGCCATCTCTCGAGTCCGGCCTGCGCCACCGACGCGGGGGTCGTCGTGGCCGCCGGCTGAGCTGGTCCTCCTCAGGCCGGGTCAGCCGTCCCGGGGGACTGTCCGCGTCCGTCCGGCGGGTGGCTTGTCCTCGGGCTCGGTCGCTGCCGGGCCCTTGCCGCCGTGACCGTTCCCCTCGTCCTCCAGGTACGCCTCCGGCACCTGGGGCAGGGTCGGCACCAGCGCCTTGCGGGCCACGAACGTGTCGAGCAGCGAGAGCAGCATGGCCAGCACCGGCACCGCCAGCAGCGCGCCCACCGCCCCGAAGAGCTGCGCTCCCATGATCACGCCCGCGAACGCGACCCCCGGATGCATGTTCACCGACCGCCCGCTGATGCGCGGCTCCAGCGTCAGGTTCTCCACCTGCTGGTACAGGACCGCCCAGGCCAGCGCCACCAGCCCGATCCAGGGCCGGGGCGAGACCAGGCCCACGACGGCGGGCAGCGCGATCGCGATGTACGTGCCGATCGTCGGCACGAACTGGGCCACGACGCCCGTCCACACGCCCAGCGCCAGCCACGAGGGCATGCCGATCAGCAGGAACACGATGGCCGAGGTGGTGCCGTTGATCGTGGCCAGGATGAGCCGGGCGGAGACGTACCCGCCGGTCTTGACCAGCGACACGTCCCACACGGTGAGGAAGACCTGCTGGATGCGGCCGGGCAGGAACTGGGCGAGCCAGCGCCGCAGCCGGGGGCCGTCGGCCGAGAAGTAGAAGGTCAGCAGCAGCAGGGCGAAGCCGTTGAACACCGCCGCGGTGATCGTGCCGAGCACGCCGAGCACGCCACCGACCAGGTCCTGGGCGTAGGTGGCGGCCTGTTGCGGGGTCAGGTTGATGGAGCTGAGGACGGTGGAGATGTCGTACCTGGTGCCGAACCTGGCGTTGATCCAGTCGATGGCGCCGGTGACCACCTCGGGCAGCGCCCGTACGAGCAGCGCGGCCTGCTCGACGAACAGGTTGCCGAACAGGAAGAGGAAGACCGCCGCGAGCAGGATGATCCCGATCATCACGAGGACGGCTGCGGCGCCGCGGCGCATGTGCCGGGCCAGCCGGCCCACCGCGGGCTCCATCGCCAGCGACAGGAACCAGGCCATCACCACGATGACGACCAGCGAACCCGCGTCCACCAGGATGAAGCGAAGGAGGTACACCACCACGACGACGGCGACGACGGCGAACCCGACCCGCCACACGTTGGAGGCCGACAGGAGCACCTGAACCGGAGGGGCAGCCTCGGGACGGGACTCCCGGGGCTCGATCGGCTTGGTCATGGCACTCTCCTGACCGGACCACGCGATGATATGCCTCACCAGCGAATCTACGCCGCCCGGCCGCCGCCCCAGCAGCCGGACCGAACGGCACGAGTGCCCGAGGCGCGCCGGCTGTCACCCGCGACGGCGTGAAAGGCACCACCGGCCCGGACCGAACCTGGCGGCGTCGCGCCCGCCGTGGTGGCGCACCGCCGCCGGCCACGCGCACGGCAGCAGCGACGTACGACGGGCACGCCTGAACTCCCCACCCTGGCTACGGGCCGAGACCCCTGCGGGCTTGTTCTCGCTGGTCAGGGGAAGGTGCCCGGAAAAAGGGGACGGCACGGCTTACCGGGGGGGTGGCTGCTGTGCGAGATATGGACGATGGACGGGGCAGCGGCACGCCGTGAAGGACCTCCGCCGGCGGGTCGTGCACGCCGGATCGCGGGCAGGTGCGCGTCTCAGGCGGGTGGAGTGGTCGATCCGGGCGCGGATGACGATGCTGGCCACCCTGGTGACGGCGGTGCTGTCCGTGTTCGCGGTATGGCTGGTGCTGGATCACCACCACCAGCACGAGACGACCCATCGGATCAGGCACGTCTACGGCGCGGACCTGGAGATGGTGCATCGGTTCGCGCACCGCCGGGTGCCGCCGGTCATCGACGTCGAGGCGGTGGCCGCGACGCAGTTGGTCGATCGTGCCGGGCGGGTGGTGTCGGCGAGCGTTCGGGTGATCGGACAGCCGCGGATGGCCACGTTCGTGCCGTCGCGGCGGCCCTCGGCCACCGATCGGCGGCTGTGCGACGTGCCGGGCTTTCCCGGCCGGTGCATGATCGTCGCAGCGATGTGGGTGCCCGCCCTCGGCGGGGACCTGGTCGCCTACAGCGCGCTGCCGGACCCACTCTGGTACGGGAGCGAAGCGCTGCTCGCGCAGCTCCTGGCGGCCATGGCGATCTTGCTGGTCATCGTGGCCGTGGGTACGTACCAGCTCGTCGGCCGTACCCTGCGGCCCGTCGAGGCGATGACCGCCGAGCTCGCCGAGATCACCGCGACCGACCTCGGGCACCGCGTGCCCGTCCCGGCCCACCATGACGAGATCCGCTACCTGGCCACCGTCGTCAACGACACCCTGGAACTGCTGGAGGCGGCGCTGCGGCGCGAGCGCCGCTTCACCGCCGAAGCCTCCCACGACCTGCGCACCCCGATCACCGGCGCCATCCTGCGACTGGAAGAGGCACTGTTGGACCCGGACGCGGCCGACTGGCCGCGCATGGCCAAAGACCTGCTCAGCGACGTGGAACGCCAGCAGGCGATCGCCGAGGACATCCTCACCCTGGCCCGCCTGGACGCCGACCGGACGGCCCAGCACGAGCACACCGACCTGGCCGAACTCGCCCGCACCGAGCTCCGCCGCCGGCTGCCCGGCCGGGTCCCCATCCGCACCGACCTGCAGCCGGGCGTGGTCGTCAGCTGCGACCGGCTGCTGATCGCCAGGCTGCTGGCCAACCTGCTGGACAACGCCCAGCGCCACGCCGCCACCGCCGTCACCGTCGCCGTCCGGGCCGAGGACGGCACCGGAGTCATGGCGGTCTTCGACGACGGCGCCGGCATCGCCCCCGAACACCGCGAGATCGTCTTCGAACGCTTCGCCCGGCTCCCGGAGTCACGCGAGCGCGACCCGAAGGGCACCGGCCTGGGCCTGGCCATCTGCCGCGAGATCGCCCACGCCCACCGAGGCACCCTGACCATCGAAGACCCCGGCCAGGGAACGTGCCTGGTCCTGCGCATGCCCTTGGTGAACTGACCGCCGGCCGGGCATCTGGCTCATGGGGCGTGGGAAGCGGGTCGTGGTCCTCGGCGATCCGAGGCTGACGAGTCCAGTTCGTCCGCTCGCCGGAGGTCCTTGGGGCGGCCGATGGCGCGGCGCATCCGGATGAGGTCATCTCGGGAGACGTAGTGAACTTCCAGGCCGCCCGGGCCGGCTGCGGTGATCGCGCGGTCGAGGCACTCCCGGACCCGCAGGTCGCCCCAGGGAAGCGCCGGGGTGCAGCAGTCGCCGGCGGCTCCGGGCGAGGTGAACTCCACTTTGGGACGGAGAAAGGAATCCGCGTGCGTCGCCACGGGGTTGCCCTCTTCGTCGAACAGCCGGGCGTCGACGGAGGTGAAGGCGGCCGCCAGGGCGGGGGCGTGAGCGGGGACGCCGTCCCAGAGCAGGTCCAGATCGCCGGTCAGTTCGGTGGATCCATGCATGATGCCGGCGACCTGCCCGATCACGACGGCCCGGACGCCGTTGCGATGGAGGGATTCGAGCAGCGGGAACGGGTCGAACCCGAGGGCACCGTCCGTGCCGATCGTGCCGACGTCGTCGTCGGCGTCCTGGTGGCCCAGGCCGGTGCCCGCCCGGTTCAGGGCCAGTTCACGGGTGCGCCGGGCGGCGGCGCGGAGTCGTTCCAGCGGTTCGTCGATCATCTGGTTCATGCAACACCCGGCCGCACTCATGGCGCACCCGAATTTCTCGGGATCACCGAAGGGTACGAAGACGACTTCGTGGCGGATGCGGGCCTCGGGAACGGGGCCAGGTCTGGTCAGGCTCGGCGCTGGGGGTCGCGGCGGGCTTGCCGGCGGGGTGAGGAACACCGGTCCAGGTCCTCGATGTCCAGGCCGAGCAACGCCTCGATGTCGGCGACCGACAGCGCGCGGGTACGGCCGGGTGCACGGCCGCCGGTCGGATCGGCGGTCAGCCAGCCCTGGTCCATCCAGAAGGTCACCGCGGAGCGGAGCGCGTCCGGGTGCCGGTTGAAGGTCGCGGCAACCCGGCCACTCGTTCGACGTTCTCCTCGTCGTTGAGCCCGGCGAGGGGGAAGTGGGTGCCGGACAGGGTGGCCAGGTAAGTACTCGCCGCGGCGGGCAGCGGAGGACTATCGCGGATAGTAATTGCTATACGCGACAGGAGGAGCGATGATCTCAGCACCGCCCGCGATCAGCAGTGTCGTGCCGAGGTGGGAGCGGCCGATACGCGGACCGAACGACGACCCAGCGATCGCGAAGCAGTCTCGATCAGGAGGCGCGACATGGCCAGGATCACCTACGACGACCAGACCGCGGCAGCGTACAAGGCGGTTCGTGAGATCCCCCGAGACGGGCTCGGCGAATGGCGTGAAGCGATACGACGTCACCTCGACCCGTCGCCCGGGATGACGGTGGCCGACATCGGTGCGGGGACCGGGATGTTCGCCGCCGCCCTCACCGATTGGTTCGACCTGAGCGTCGTCGCCGTCGAACCGTCGGCGGCGATGCGGGCCCAGATTCCGCGCCGCCCGGGCATCCAGGTGCTGGCGGGCGACGCCGGCGCCCTCCCGCTCCCGGACGGCTCGGCGGACGGCGCCTGGCTGTCCCTCATGATCCATCACATCCCCGACCTGGAAGCCGCCTCGCGCGAGATCCGCCGCGTTCTGCGCCCGGGCGCTCCCGTTCTGATCCGGCAGGGGTTTCCCGGCAGGGCCGACACGACCAGCACCTTTCCCTGGGGGTTCTTTCCCCAGACCACCCGGACCACCGACACCTTCCCCACGGTCGAGCGGACGTGCGAGGCGTTCGCCACCGCGGGGTTCCGCCGCGACGCGCTCGAACCGGTCCCCGAGACGCTGACCACTCTTGCCGACTTCCTGGCCCGGGTGGATGTCTTCCGCCGCTCCGACACCATCATGCGCGGCCTCACCGAGGAGGAGTTCCTCCAGGGCAAGGAACAGCTGCGCCGGGCCGTGCGGGAGGCCGAGCAGGCATCCAGCCCGGGGACCAGGACCAACTGGCTTGACCTCCTGGTGCTGCGCTGAGGCTCCCGCCCGCGAGGGCCCGCTCACCGGCCCGTCGCGCCGGTCCGGTAGCGCAGGCCGTCGACCAGCAGAGTGATCATGCGCTGGGTGTAGGCGTCGTCGTCGGGGTCGACGATGTTGGCCATGGTGCGCAGCAGGTCGTACGGGGTGATGGCGGGGCGGATGTCCCCGGACGCGGCGGCGGCGTCCAGCAGTCGCTCGATGGCCGGGAGGAAACGCTGCATGAAGTAGGCGGGCAGGTTCTCATAGGCGGGGTCGCCGGAGTGCAGGGCGGTTTTGAGGCCGCGTTTGGTGGCGATGAACCGGGTCAGGCGGTTGAGCCAGCGGGTGAGAGCCTCGACGGGTTCGTAC
>NZ_JBQQCB010000107.1:0-37907 GCF_052246675.1 Nonomuraea sp. KM90
ACTCATACCCCTTGCCGCCGGGCACCACTGCGTGGTCGGGAAGAGCAGCGGTGCGCCGGTCTTCCCCGACAGGCGCGCCCTCACGGTGAAGGAGGCCTTGGTGCCATCGGCGATCCCCGGGCCGGTCCACTTGACCGCGTTTCCCCTCACCGCGCTGGACCAGCCGCCCGGCTGGCCGGCCGACAGCACCGAGGACCCGGCCGGCATCCGGACGACAAGTGCCTCGGTCGGTGCGCCGTCGCATCCCTGGTCGAGGGAGAAGGTGAGCGTGACCGACCCCTCCCCCGTTGGGCTGAGCGGACTCCAGCAGCACGTGAGCCAGCGCCGGGGCGGCCGGGAGCAGCACCAGCACGGCTGCTGCCAGCGCCACCCCGGCGGCCCGGGACTGTACGGGAGATACCGGATCTCACGGGATCACCACCTTCTGGGAGACGACCGGGCTCTCGAACTCCGACAGCCGCACGACCAGCGTCACCGTCCACGTCCCGTCCAGCGGGAAGTCGACCGTCGCCTCGTAGGTGCCCTCGCCCGTCGTGGACAGCGGCTTCTTGAACGGCCCCAGCTCGTAGGACGACAACCGCACCGACAGCTACGGCGTCTCGTGCGCCACCAGCGGCACGCCCTTGCTGTCCACCAGGGACAGCTGGAGCGCGTTGACTCCCCGCCTGCCGGGGATGATCACCATGGTGGCCTTGCCGTCGCCGACGGCCGCGGTGAGCGTCTTGGGCCCGGCCGAGGCGGACGGCGCGGCCGCCGCGGGCGCAGCGGCGGGCTCCTCGCGCGGCGCGCGAGACCAAAGATCGTTAGTCGCGCGGGTGGCTGGGGCCAGCGAGACGACTGTCCGCAAGGGCGTGCTCGAGCTCGAGTCCGGAGCTGATCCGCTGCCTGATGGGCGGGTCCGGCGCGTGTGGCCGGGGACACCTTCCGGCCCAGGCCGACGATCTGCCAGGCGATACGCCGGTACCCTCAGTCCGGATTCTCGGCGGTCAGGCGCAGCACCAAGGCTCGGACGCCGAGCAGGGAGACCAGGCCCCACCACATCCGCTCACCGCGCTCCAACAGCAGCGCGGTGAGCACGGTGGCCGCGGCGTGCATGAGGACCATCGGCGACGATGCGTCGCCGATGCCGTGGCCGCCGGGATCGTGGTGGACGGGGTCCGCCCGGTACACGCTGAGGCCGTGGATGCCGAACTGGGCGGCGCCGAGCAGGGCCAGCAGCTCCCGCCGGGTGACCCTGCGGCCCGCCAGCGCGTAGGCGACGCCCCAGGCCGCCAGGACCACGGGGCCAGGGCCAGCAGGGGCGGGGTCGTCCCGTGGTCGGCGCGGTGGTCGGCGACCGCGATCACGGTGGTGCTCAGTGCCACCAGGGCCGAGCGCAGGCCGCGCATCGTCCGCCTGGCGCGCTTCACGGCCGGAGCCTAGCAACGGCTCCGGCCGCCCTTCCGTCTGCGGCCGCCCGCGCTGGCGCCGGACGTGGAGATCGCTATTCCACCGTGCCCGCGACCGCACCCGCCGAGCAGACCGTCACCGACAAACCACCGCGGCCGCTGGCGACACCGTCGCCGTCGTGCACCAGAGCAGAGAAGCCGTCGTGCACATCATCGACCGCAGCCAGGCCCCGCCAGCGATGAACAGGGTGTGAGCCTCCATGTTGCGCAGGTGCATGCGTTTTTCGATGGCATCTTGACCCAGGTCGCGCAGGCATCAGTGGCCGCCGTGATCAGCCAGGCCAGCCGGGCAACAACAGCTTCGGCCCTGCGTCATCGCGCTCCTTCAGCGATCGGGGAATCGCCGCGTGGAGCGCGCGAGAACAGGAGGGACAGCCGGTCGCTCAGTTCGGCGTAGGTGCCCTCGGCGGCCACGCGGCCGTCCTCCAGCAGCACGATGTGGTCAGCTCTGCGGATGGTGGACAGGCGGTGGGCGATGAGGAGCGTCGCGCGTCCGGCGGCGGCCTCCTGCAGGGCCTCGGCGAGGCGGGCCTCGTTGTCGGTGTCGAGGTTGGCCACGGCCTCGTCCAGCACCAGCACGGGTGCTCCCGTGGCTAGTGCGCGGGCGACGGCCACTCTGGCGCGCTGGCCGCCGGAAAGGGTGACGCCTCGCTCGCCGACCACGAGCTCCGGGTCGATGTCGAGCTGGGCGGTGCGCAGAGCGCTCGCCGCGTCGGCGTGGGGGGCGCCGAGCTGTACGTTCTCCTCGGCGGTCCCGGCGAACAGGTGCACGTCCTGAGGCACCACGGTGACGTGCCGGTGCAGGTCGGCGATCCGCGGCAGCGCCACCCCGCCCACCAGGATCCGCCCGCCGTCCGGGTCCCAGTACCGCAGGAGCAGGGACACGCAGGTGGACTTGCCCGCGCCGGAGGCGCCGACTAGGGCGACCGTTTTTCCGTACGGGATGCGGAAGGACACGCCCCGCAACACCTCGGGCCCGTCGGGTGTGTACCGGAAGCGTACGTCCTCGAAGACCACGTTCGGCTGGGCTGCCACCTCGAGGACGTTTCGTGGCGGGGGCACGTTGGCGGGCGCGGTGACCAGCGTGTGCACACGCTCGGCGGCGGCCCGCAGCGTGCCGTACTCCTTGAGCAGCAGCGCCACCTGTGCCGCGGGGCCGAGCGAGCTGGCCGCTAGCACCATGGCCAGCGGCGCGTCTGCGGGAGAGCGGATCACCGTGGCGACCATCAGCAGCGTCCCGGCGGCCGCGACGGCGACGAGCACGTCGGTGAGTGCTGCCTCCAGTCCGCCGCGTGCCGCGTTCGCCGCCTGGGCGCGTGCCAGCCGGCGGGTCTTGCCCGCCAGCAGGTCTCGGCGACGCTCCAGGGCGCGGAAGGCAGCGAGCTCGCGCATGCCCTGTACGGTGTCGACGACGTCGGAGGTCAGCTCGGCGGTGGCGGCACGCAGCTCGTCGCCGTGCCGGTGCGAGGCTTTGCGCAGCCACAGCGGCACGGTGATGACGCATGCCGCCAGCGGCAGCGAGACGGCCAGCAGCAGGGGGTCGATCAGCGCGGCGGCCACGCTCCCGGCCGCCAGCACGGTGCCCGCCGTGATGAGCTGCGCCAGGGTGTGCGCGAAGAGCCACTCCAGGGTTTCGATGTCCGAGAGCACGGCCGCCGACAGGTCGCCGCTGCGGCGGCCCAGCAGCCGGGCCGGGGCGATCCTGGCGATCGCGTCGTACACCTGCCCTCTGAGCCTGGCCAGCACCAGATAGGCCAGGTCGTGCGCGACATAGGTCTCCCACCAGGCGGCCAGCGTCGCGACCGCGACCAGCCCGCCGAGCACCGCGCTGACCACGTCCAGCGGCGCTGTCTGGCCGCTGATCACGCGGCCCACCAGCCAGGCGCCGGTCACGGCGGCGCCGAGCACGGCCAGCTGGCCCAGCAGGTTGGAGGCCAGAGTGGACAGGAAGGCCCGGCGGTGTGCGCCGACCGCGCCCGCGAGCCAGCGGATGGAGGGGTTCATGCCACGGCCTCCAGGACGGTTCCGTTCTCCAGGACCACCACGTGGTCGGCCTGGCGGATGGTGTCGGGTCGATGGGCGATCATCAGGCAGGTACGGCCCCGCCGCACGTCGGACAGTGCCTGCTCGGTGCGCGCGTCCACGTGTGAGGTGGCCTCGTCGAGGACCAGCACGGGGGCGTCGGCCAGCAGGGCCCGGGCGATGGCCAGGCGTTGCCGCTGTCCTCCCGAGAGCGTCGCCCCGCGCTCGCCCAGGCGTGTGTCGTAGCCGTCGGGCAGCTCGGCGATGAAGTCGTGGGCGGCGGCCAGCCGGGCGGCCGCGGCCAGTTCCTCGTCGGTGGCGTCCGGTCGGGCCAGGCGCAGGTTCTCGGCCACGGTGCCGTGGAAGAGGTAGGTGTCCTGAGCCACGACCGCGACGCTGCGGCGCAGCGCATCGAGCGTGAGGTCGCGTACGTCGATTCCGCCGATGCTGATCATTCCCTGGCCGGGGTCGTAGTGACGCTGGAGGAGGGCCGCGAGCGTGCTCTTGCCCGCGCCGGACGGGCCGACCAGGGCGACGGTCTGACCGGCCGCGACGGTGAAGCCGACCTCGCGTACGGCGGGCTGCTCCGAACCCGGGTAGGTGAAGGTGACAGCCTCGAACCTGATGTCCGGCGGGTCCGGGAACCGGTCTCGCGTCCCGCGGTCTTCGACCGCGGGCGGCGCGGACAGCAGCGCTTCGATGCCGTCGACCGCCGTTATCCCGAGATACCCGGCGTGCCAGTACTCGGAGAGGTTCTTGACCGGGCGGAAGCACTCCACAGTGATCACCAGAACCGCGAAGACGGCCCACGCGCTGGTCGCCGTCGTCGCCGCGAGGATGGCCCCGGCGGTGCCCGCCTGGATGCCGAACGCGTTCACTCCGGTCTCCACCAGCGACAGCTTGAGCTGGCGCATGGTGGTCACGTAGAGGTTGTGCGCCCGCGCGGCCAGCCGCGCCCCCAGCCTGCCGACGGCCCCGAACGCCCGGAGCGTGGCCATGCCCTGCATCGCCTCCAGATAGTCCGAGGCCAGCTCGGCGAAAGCGGTCCAGCGGCCGCGCCCGCGCTTCAGCAGCGTCGCGTCCCAGAACCTGGGAATGGTCAGGACGCCCGCCACGGCTGCGGCCAGGATCGCGGCGGCCGCCGCGTTGACCGTGAACAACCAGCCGACCAGCGCGACCGGCACGCAGAAGGTGATGACGACCTGTGGCAGGTAGCGGCTGAAGTACGGATCCAGCCCCTCCACGCCGTCGACGAGCGTGGTCTGCACGTGTCCTGTGCGGGCGCCGGTCAGGTGGGCGGGGCCCAGCCGCTCCAGGTGGACGATCAGCCGGTCGCGCAGCCGGGCCCTGATCAGCGCGCCCGCCCACACGGTCACCGTCTCCCTGGTCCACAACAGCGCCGCGCGCAGCGCGATCACGACGAAGGCGCAGACCAGCAGGCGCACCACGGTCGCGGTGTCGCCGCGGACCAGGGCGGCCAGGGCGGCGGCGAGCAGGACGGCCTGGGCGACGTACGCGGCGCTGACCGCCAGGCCCAGCGCCACGCAGACCGCGATCGGCCCCTTCACGCTCCCGGCCAGCTGCAGCAGCCGGCGATGAATGATCACGTGTGGTCCTTCCTGCCGCCGACGGCGGCTCCGTGGACGATGACTTGGGTGCCCGGCCTGCGGCCCAGGGCGGCGCCCAGGTCGGCCGGGCCCCAGCTGCCGATGGGCCGCGCGGGCAGGCCGAGCTCCTCGGCGGCGAGCAGCGCGCGGTGTACTTCCAGTCCGGCGCGGGTGTAGGCCGACCGGTAGTCGGCCAGGTCGGCGGTGTAGAGGAGGATCGCAGCGGCGTCGGCCAGGAACGCCTGGCCCGTGGCCCATGCGGCCAGGGTGGGACGGGCGTCCCCCCTGCCGACCGGGCCTTCCGCTGTGGCCAGGCCGTGCCGGGTGGCGGCGATGAGCAGTCCGCCGTTGAGGAGGGCGCGCAGGTCGGCCGCGCCGAGCTCACCGGTGAACGGTGGCGGCGTGCTGCGCCTGCGCTCCAGGACGTCCCTGACGAAACGCGACATCGGGGACGGCTCCCACCGGCCGTCCCCTCCGGACAGGTCGTCGAGCGCCTGCAGGACGAGCCGATGACCGTCATCCGGGTGCCCGGCCCCGCCTCTCCCGGGCTCGAAGCCCGTCGGCCGCGCACCGAGCGCGCGCGCCGCGAGATCGGGCGCCCGGTCATCGGCGGGGGCCGAGAGCACGAGGGGCCGGTCGTCGGCGGGGGCCCCGTGTGGCGGCGGCTTGGTGCTGGTGCTCATGTGGACGGCGGCCAAGCCGTAGGGGGCGCCGGTGAGGTCGGCCGTCGTCCGGGCGTCGGGTTCCAGGCAGATCCGGCAGTCCAGCCCAAGGCAGGCAGCCGCGGCGGCGAGGGAGCCGGCCGCGTGGCCCAGGTCGAGCAGGAGGCTGGGCAGGCTGCGCGAGCCGTACTTCCAGATCGTCCGCGACGGCTCCAGCGTCAGCAGTACCACCGCGCCCGCCTCCTCCGGCCCGGGACCGCGGTCCAGCAGGGCGTGCCGGACCGGGTCGTGCAGCAGCAGGCGCCCTTCGGCCAGGACGTACGCGTCCACCGGGTAGAGCGCCCCCGCCGAGGGCACCCGGCGCAGCCGCCCGCGGGAGCCGCCCAGCGCCAGGTCCACGACGTCGTGGACCCAGGAGGCGACCGTCACGGGCTCGCCGGCGTAGACCGCCCGGGGCTGTGTGCCGGATTCGGGAAGGGCGCCGTCGAAGAGGTTTCGGGCGGCAGTCTCGGCCTGCCGTACAGCTGCGGTTTTCATAGGTGCGGCGGAGGGGTCGGGTCGAACACCCCGGACACGCCGTACAGGTCGGCGGCGTGCTTCCAGCGGGGCGAACCGAGGTACGGATAGGCGGCGGGACTGTTGGGCAGCAGGCCGGAGACCACGACTCGGGCCACGCGAAGCGGTGTCTCGGCGATGTCGCAGGTGGTCAGGTCGACGGTCACCACGCGGTGCCCGTCCAGCCGCGGTTCCACTCCCGCCACCTCGGCCACGTCCACCGCCGGTAAATCGGTGAAGCGGGTCAGCCGGTCGTGGAGCCGTTCGTCCAGCCAGACCTGGGCCTGGGCGGCGAGGTCGCGCACCTGGGAGAAGCCCTCGCCCGCCGCGTCGAGGTAGCGCCGGTCGGCCCGCCAGGGTAGGTAGGCATGCCGGGCCAGGACACCCCGGCGCATCGCGTCGAAGGCGGGGCCGTCCTCCTCCAGCAGACCGCGCGCGGCGATCCACACCTGCACCGCCTCCTGGGCAGCCTTGTGGCAGGCCTCGGCCGGGTCGCTGCGGCACGCGAACCCGGCGGCCGGAATCCGGAGCTCGGGGTCGTAGGCCAGCGCGGCCACGACCGGCACGCCGAACTCGCACGGCACCTCGACCAGGTGCAGCTCCAGCCGCGACCCCGACCACGCAGCGGACAGGCCGGGCACGGAGGAGACCCGGATGGCCCGGGCCGGCAGGCCGAGGTGCCACCAGAGCGTGACGGCGTCGCGTTCGACGACCTCCAGCAGGGCGCGCCGCGCGGCGTCCTCCAGGCCGACGCCGCAGGCGATGCCGGCGTAGTTGAGGTGGTGGTGGCGTGGCTCGCCGCGGCGCGGGCCCTGGTGCCAGTTGAGGTACGTCCACGAGCCCGGGACGAGGGTGCCGTCCGTGCCCCGGGCCCACAGGATCGGCTCGTCCTCCCGCCACGGCCGGTAGGGGAAGCCTGGCTCGCCGTACTGGCCGGCGGCGAAGCCCGGCAGGTCGGCGGGGCCCAGGTGCGGCAAGTCGCCGAGGTCGGCGGCGCTCGCCCGGGTGAGCTCGGGGATGTTGTTGCCGCAGTATCGCTCGACCGCCTCGCCGATGGCGCCGAGCCGGGCCTGTTCGTCGTCGCCGAAGGAGGTGCCGGCGGCGATCTGGTCGGCCAGCCAGACGCCGATGCGGCGGGTGTCGGCCACCTCGGCGATCAGGCAGCGGTAGTCGTCCGGCATGCCTCCCAGACGGGGATATTTCGTGATCCGCTTGATCACGCCGCAGACGGGGTCCACGAGCTCGGTCACGGCATCTCCAGGGTCAGGCGGACGTCGGTGACCTCCCTGGTGGAGGGGTGCCACGTCGTCGCGGTCAGGGGGTCGTCGCCGGTGTGGGGATGGCGGGCGTGAAGCGGGAAGTGGTGCGCCGCGATCTCCACGCGCAGGCGCGTACCCGGCTCGAACCGGTGCACGATCGTGGGTAGCGTCAGCTCGGTCGTCTCTCCGATGGCATGGCCGAGCTGGATCGCGGTGCCGTCGGGCCGCTCCTCCGACAGGCGCGCCGCCCAGTGTCCGGGCGCCGCGCCGTGCCCCTGGAAGGTCACCGCGGGCCGCCCGGCCACCGTGTCCTCGAACGGCTCGCTGACGGCCACCACGGCGTCGGGGCGCGGGGCGCCCACGTCCACCGGCCCCATCGCGGAGGGGAACGGATGCTCGGGGTCCGCCTCGAACCGGCCGCCGCCCTTCAGCGGCAGCTCGACCACGTCGCGGCCTGGCTCGCCGAGCCATTCCTGGGTCGACTCCACGGCCAGACAGGCGCCGGCCGGCCGCTCTCCGGCGAGCACCCGGTCCACCCATCTGGTGACGAATCGGCTCGCCCGTTCGGTGTGCCGCAGGTGCCGGGCGCCGTTGCGCTCCCGGTTGAGCAGCCCGAGGTCGTGCTGCCACGGGCCGATCACCAGCTCGGCGGGGCCCGGCCAGCCCTGCCAGAGGGCGATTGCGGCGTCGAGGAACGGGTCGTACAGGCCGCCCACGCTCAGCAGCGGCACTCGCGCGGCGACCGCCGGCTCGACATTCGGCTCGTGGGGAGCCCGCCACGCCTCCTCGAAGCCCGGCAGGTCCAGGCCGAGCCGAGCGGGGACGCGGACCGGCGGCTCCGTCAGCGCGCCGGGGTCATGGGCCAGCCTGGTGTCGAGCAGGCCGGGCCGCTCGGTCCGGCAGGCGGCGTATGTGCTCCACCACCACACGTGCGAATACAGCTTGGGCACGCCGGTGGGCTCGCGGGACGTCTCGGCGAGGCCCAGGGCGGGCACGGCGGCGACGATCGCGTCGGCGTCCATGCGGAGCGCGCAGTAGGCGGCGTAGGAGGAGCCGTAGGCGATCACCGGGCCGTCGCACCAGGGCTGGTCGCGCAGCCAGGCGGTGAACAGGCGTCCGTCCTCGAGCTCGTGCGTGTACGGCAGCCACCGGCCGGGCGACTCGTGGCGGCCGCGTACGTCCTGGACCACTGCCGCCACGCCCCTGCGCGCCCACCCGTGCGCCTCAGCCAGGTGGCGGCTCTTGCCGTACGGGGTGCGGATGGCCAGCACCGGCCACGCCCCGTCGGCGGCGGGGAACACGGCGTCGCACAGCAGCCCGTCGGGCGTGCGCAGGGCTGATCGCAGCACCGTCATGGTTTCTCCGTCCGGGGGTGATGGGAGGGGACGGGCAGGATCGGGTGGTCGCTCACGCGCTGGGTGCGGAGATCGGCCAGCCGTAGCCGGCGGCCGTGGGGTCGCCCGGCGGCCCAGGCCAGCAGGTCGGCGGCCAGCAGCGCGGCGACGAAGGCCGCCGCGACCGGGTCGATGGCCGAGGCGGCGTGGATTGGGGGTCCAGCCCAGTAGGCGGCCAGGTGGTCGGGGCTGTCGGAGGCCGCCAGCCTGCGCTGGCGCACGTGCGTGTGCGTCACGTCGCCGCCGGCGACGGCGATCGGCTCGATCACCGCGGTCGCGCCCTCCACCGAGCACCGCTGCCGGGCGACGCGCCCCACCTCGGCGTCGAGCGCGGCCCACGCGGCGGCGGGCGGCAACCCGTCGCACACCCAGCTCACCACCGTCCGCCCTCCGGCCGGGATCGCGCCGTCCGCCACGAGCCGGGACGCGATTGACCCGGGGGACGCCCCCTCCGCTCCGCCCCCCGAATCACCCCACGCCATGACCCCCTCGGCGATGTGCCAGGCCACGGCGGGCTCGGGGCCGGGTGGCGCTGGGGCGTGTTTGGTGGTGGGTGGCGCTGAGGCAGGCCCGGGGACGGGCCGGTGTCGGTCGCCGGCATGCGGACGTTCGGGCGTGAGGAGGGTCAGGCCGGTGCGGGGAAGGAGATCGGCCAGCGCAGCCGCGATCATTCCTTCACCCAGAACGATCACGCTCGCGGGCGGATGCGAGCTGCCGGGGACGAGGAAACCGGCCCGGGTGAAGGCTTCGGCCAGGGGCGGCGCGAGCCGGTCGAGGTCGGCGTCCAGCTCGGCGTTGACGGCCAGGAACTCCCCGTCGGGCGTGCGCAGCACGGTCGCGTCACCGAGCTCGAAGATCGAGACACCCGGCGCGAGCGGCATGAAGACTCCTTTCTCAAGCGGAAGGGGTGGTGCCGCACGTCCTGCGGATCGGGCGGCACCACGGATCGGGTCAGGCCTGGTCGTCCTCGAACAGGTCAGCGACCAGGGCGTGGTTGCAGGTCGGGTGCGCCGGGGCCAGCTGAGTGGCCGTGCCGACCGGCGAGAACACCGGAACCTCGTCGAAGTTCTCCATAAGCCGTCCTTTCTGATTTGTGGGACACATCCGTCCTTGCCCCTTGATGCCAGCCGAGCGTAAATGATAATGATTATCACTGTCCACAGTTTCGACATGGTTTTCATATCTGGAGGTTCCATGCGCCGCAGTGCTCTCGCCGTCGGGACGGTGGCCATCCTGGCCCTTGCCCTGCACGTTCAGCCCGCCTTAGCGGAGAGCGGGTCGCAGGCCCGGCTGGTGGTGGCCGACGCCGCCGCGGGAAGCGTGCACGTGTACGCGGTCCCGTCCAACCAGCGGCTGGCCACGATCACCGGCCGCACGTTCGCCGACCACGCCGGGATGCTGCCGCTGCGCGACGGCCGGGTGCTGTTCGTCGACGAGGCGAACAACGAGCTGGTCGCACTGCAGACGGGCGGCACGCCCAAGGTCGTGGGCACCGCGAAGCTGCCCGCCGGGGAGCCCTCGCACCTGGCCGTGGACGAGACGGGCCGCTACGCCGTCGTGGCGGCCGCCGAGGAGCACGACCACGAGGAGGGGCAGGAGTCCGCGGAAGAGGAGGCGCACGGCCTGCTGACCGTCGTCGACCTGACGACCTACCGGCCGGCCGCGATCGAGGTCGACAGCGAGCACCCCGGCGTCGCGGTCGCCAGCGGCGCCGTGGTCCACCGGGGCGACGGCGAGCTGGAGACGTACCCGATCGCCGACATCCTGGCCAACCCCGGAGCGCATCTGGAGCCGACGAGCACGCTGCCCACCGGCGCGGCCGGGCACGGGGAGGCGGCGCACGCGAACGGGCTGGTGCTCGGCGCCACCGACGCGGGTCTGGACACCGCGCGCGTCGTGGACGGCAAGCTCCAGCCGGTCAGAACCGTGCCGTGGCCGAGCAGCGGCCGCGCCTTCTACGTCCGCGTGACCGGCCACAAGCTCGTCACCTACACCTCCAACGAGTCCGGCGACGACTGGCAGAACTGGAAGCACGACGCCTTCACCGTCGTCCCCGCGACCGGCCAGACCACCACCGCGAACCTCGGCACCGGCCTCCTGTTCCGCCACGGCCTGTCCGACCGGTACGCCGGATACGTCCTCAACCAGCCCACCCGCGACCAGGTCGCCTTCGTCAGCGTGAAGACCGGCCAGGTCACCAGCCGGGTGCAGCTGCCGTCCGTGCCGGGCGGCCCCGTGCCCGGGCAGTCGCCATGGGCCGCCCAGAAGCGCCGCATCGCCCTCGACCCGATCGGCGCGCTGGCCTACGTGACCGGCGGCGGCACCGGCAAGATCTCCGTCATCTCGCCCGACCTCGGCAAAGTGGTCGCCACGATCACCACGCCGACCTCGCTCGACGGCGGCGGCGCCGTCACGGTCGTCATCCCGGGCCGCAAGGTCGTCGACAGGGTCGGCCGGTGATGCAGAGACTTCTGGTCGCCGTGGCCGCGTTCGCCTTGGTGGCCTCCTGCGGGCAGGGTGAACCGGCGCAGCGGGCCGCCAGCGGGGCGCCGGCGTCGCGGCCATCCGCCGCACCGCCGTCCGTCCCGCAGGTCACGCCGGTCAGCGCGGCCCTGACCGTCACCGATCCGCACGGCAAGACGTTCACGCTGCCGAAGAAGCCCGAGCGCGTCGTCTGCCTGACCGGGCTGTGCGACGACGCCCTCGTCGAGCTGGGCCTGACGCCGGTGGCCACGAGCACGCCCACGCTGCTGTCCCGTCCCGACTACCTGGGCGCGAAGGGCGCCGAGATCCCGGTCATCCCCGGCAGCTTCGGCGGCGAGGACGTCTCCAAGATCGCCGAGGCGAAGCCTGACCTGGTGATCGGGCTCGCGGGGGTGCACGACCAACTCAGGACGGCCGTGGAGAAGTTCGCGCCACTGTGGGTCGTGCAGGTGAAGTCGTACGAGGACTCCATCGGGTACCTGCGCGCGCTGGCTCAGCTCACCGACCGCGGGCAGCAGCAGGCCGCGGCCGAACAGAAGTTCCGTGCCAAGGTCGCCGACGGCGTCGCCAAGGCCAAGGCGGCAGGGCTGTCGGACAAGCCGGTCCTGGCGATGTACGGCGGCACCTCCGTGGGGGTGAACACCACCGATGACGTGCTCGGCCACTTCATGGGGCAGTTCTTCGCCTATCCGTGGCCCAGCAAGGGCGGCGGATTTGAGACCGCGCAGGCGTACAGCATCGAGGAGATCCTGGCGAAGGCGCCTCAGGTGATCTTCGTTCAGTCGTTCGGGACCTCGGTGACCCAGAGCTACAAGGACAACCCGGTGTGGAAGCGCGTTCCCGCGGTGGCGTCAGGCAAGGTGTTCGAGGTGCAGCCCGAACTGTGGGCGTCGGGCCGCGGCACCAAGGCGTTCGGCATCATCCTGGACGAGGCCCTGGCCAAGGCCACCGGGTGAGCGCTTCGCTCGACGGACGCCCGGCGCTCGCCGCCGGGCGTCCGGCCGCAGCGGCGCCCTGGGCGGTCGCGCTCGGTCTCGCCCTCCTCGCGCTGGCCGCTGTGTGCCTGGGCACCCCGTTCGTCACCCCGCAAGAGCTCCTCCTGGCCGCCCCGGACTCGATCGCGCAGGTCGTGGTCTGGGAGCTGCGCGTCCCCCGGGTGATGATCGGCCTGGCCGGCGGCGCCGCCATCGGGGCGGCGGGGCTGCTGCTGCAGGAGTCGCTCAGGAACCCGCTCGCCGTGCCCGAGATGATCGGCGTCTCCACCGGCGCCGCGCTGGCGGTGAGCGTCTGCGTCATATGGGCGCTGCCCGTGCCCTACGCGACGTATCCGCTGATCGGCCTGCTAGGCGCCGCCTGTGGCGGATTCGTCACGCTGGCCGTCGCCAGGACCGCCGGGACGGCAGGCGGCGTCCTGCTCGTCGGCGCGGCGGTGTCCACCGCGATCCAGGCGCTGCTGCTGGCGGTGATGGCCACCGCCGACCGCCTCCAGTACGACATGCTCTTCCGCTACCTCGTCGGCAGCCTGTCCGGCCTGATGTGGGAGCAGACCTCCCGGACGCTGCCGTGGTTGGCCGCCGCCGTGCCGCTCGTCGTGCTGTGCGTGCCCGCGCTCACCCTGCTGCGGCTCGGCGACGACGCGGCCGCCTCGCTCGGCAGCCGGGTGGAGCGGGCCAGGCTCGGCGTGCTCGCGGTGGCGGCGCTGCTGATCGGCTGCGTGACCGGTCCGTGCGGGCCGATCGCGTGGGTGGGATTCCTGGCCCCCGTGCTGGCCAGACGGTTGCGCCCACACGCGGACGCCCGGGTCTGGCTGCCCTGGTCGGCCGCGCTGGGCGCGCTCGTGACGCTGGCGGCTGACCTGGCCGCCCGGCTGGCGTTCGCGCCGGCGGAGACGCCGCTCGGAGCGTGGACGGCGCTGGCCGGAGTGCTGGCGGGAGCCGTCCTGCTGAGAAAGCGGGTCTCGCCATGACGATCACGAGAAGGCGGGCACCCGCCGCCACGCCCGGGAGGGTCGCCGTGCCCACGCGGGCTCGGCGCACCGGCGGACGCGCACCCGGGGCGGCGGTGCTGCTGGGATGCGTCGTGGCCGCGCACGTGCTGGTGTCCGGACAGCCGCTCGGAGTGGTCTTCGGGCTGCTCGACGGCGCGGTGAGCGGCGTGAATGAGCGGATCGTGTGGGAGCTCGGCCTGCCGCGACTGGTTACCGCGCTACTCACCGGCGCGGCGCTGGGCGTCGCCGGATACGTGCTGCAGGCCACCCTGCGCAATCCGCTGGCCGCCCCTGAGTTCTCCGGCGTCAACCCGGGCGCGATACTGGGCATCCTGGCGGGCTTCACCCTCGGCGTGGTGCCCGCGGACTCGGCGGCCGGGGCGCTGGCCGCCGCACTCGCGGGAGGCGCGGCCGGTGGCGGGATCACCTGGCTGTTCGCCGCCCGCCGCGACCCCGCCCACCTGATCGTCTACGGCCTGCTCGGCAGCGCGCTGCTGGCCGGGATGACCACGATGCTGCTGGCCTACCAGCCCAGCAGGTTCGGCAACGCGCTGCGCTGGCTCATCGGCTCGGTGGAGGGCAGGGTCTGGGAGCACCTGGCCTTCGCCTCCTGGTGGATCCTCGGTGGAATCGCCGTGGCGTGGGCGTGCTCGGCGATGCTGGCCGTGCTGGCGCCCAGCGACGACCACGCCGCTTCACTCGGCCTGCACCCGGGCCTCGGCCGGGGCATCGCGCTCACCGTGGCGGTCGCCCTGACCGCGGGCGCGGCCAGCCTGTCGGGGGCGATCGCCTTCGTCGGCCTGGTCACCCCGCACGCCGCCCGCCGGCTCGGCGGCGGCGTCCTCACCGCCGCCGTGGCCGGGGCGGTGGCGCTGGCGGGCGCGGACACCCTCGCCCAGCTCGCCGGGCACCTGCTCAACGTCACACATCGGCTCGGCGTGCCGACTGGAGTAGTCACCGCTCTGGCCGGCGCCGCCGTCCTCATCAGACTGGGAAAATCGCAATGAGCGTCGTGATCCGGGACCTGCACTTCTCCTACGGCTCGCGCCCCCTCCTGACCGGGATCGACCTGGCCATCGAGACCGGCGAATTCGTGGCGCTGGTGGGGGTCAACGGATGCGGGAAGAGCACCCTGCTCCGGCTGATCGCCGGCCTGCTCAAGCCGGCGTCGGGGCGGATCGAGCTCGACGGCGCAGACTTGGCGTCGCTGTCGCGCAGGGACATCGCCCGGCGGCTCGCGGTCCTGCACCAGAGCCTTCCGCCCGTCCCCGGGCTGACCGTGCGCCAGCTCGTCCGCCAGGGCCGCTACCCGCACTGCGGACCGCTGGGACTGCTGTGGGACTCCGACACCATGGACGAGGCGCTCGAACTCGCCGGGGTGACCCACCTCGCCGACCGCGTCCTCGACACGCTGTCCGGCGGCGAGCGCCAGCGCGTACGCCTGGCGCTGGCGGTGGCCCAGAACACCGGCATCCTGCTCCTCGACGAGCCGACCGCCCACCTGGACATCCGCCATCAGCTGGAGGTCCTCGAACTGGTGCGATCTCTGCGGGCGGCGCGCGGCCTCACCGTCGTGACCGTGCTGCACGAGCTTGACCACGCCGCCCGCTTCGCCGAACGCGTCATCGCCCTGCACCAGGACCGGGTGCGGGCCGACGGCGGGCCGGCGGATGTGATCACACCGGAGCTGCTGGCGGAGGTGTTCGGCGTCGCCGGGCGGGTGGTCGTGGATGAGCTGCACGGAACTCCCCGCTGCCTGCTCGACGCGGCCATCTGAGCCCCGTGGCCGTGAGGTGGAACATGGTTGTCATTCGATCCCCTTGGGGGTGGAGCGTGAAAATCGATCATGTGGTGCTCGCCGCTCGGACACCGGAGCAGGCAGAGCAGACACTGCCGGAGCACGGCCTCGGAATCGCGCGGGGGCGCGTGCCGCACGGCTTCGGACTGTCGAATCTGGTCGGGCCGCTGGGCCAGTCGTCCCTGGAGATCCACTATCCCAACGGCGGCGAGGTGGATCCCGCCCTGCCGCCGATTGGCGAAGCCCGGCCAAGGGCGCTCGACAGGGTCCCTTGGCCCGTGCCCCATGAGGAACGACCGCACGGGCCGGCCGCGCCGCACGCCCGCCGCCCGGCCGGCATCGCGGGTCTCGACGCGGCGGAGGCTGCAGAAAGTGTCACGCATTGGTGCGGCGGGCTGCCCGAGGGCGTGCGGGTCGTCGAAGGCGATACGAGTCCGTTGCGTGTCCGGGTCGGGTTCGACGACGGCTCGCGCGGTCACGCTGGGCGCCGCTGACTAAGGCAGGGTGTGGAGCGGGATGGCCGACGTCGTGCGATGGGGTCGGATGCTGGAGGAGGTGGGCATCCGGACGACCAGCCAGCGGCTCCTGGTGCTCGACGTCCTGGGCCGCCACCGGCTGCCGGCCTCGGCCCAGGAGATCCACGCCGAGCTGCACGAGCAGGGCGAGCAGATCGGGCTTACCACCGTCTACCGGACGCTCACCTCGCTGGCGGCGGCGGGGCTCGTGCACACCTTTACCCAGATGGGGGAGGTCGCCTACCGGCTGTGCGGCCCGGCCAAGCACCATCACCTGATCTGCCGGAGCTGCGGGCTGGTGATCGAACGGGTGGAGGAGGACGTCATGGCAGGATTCAGGGCCGAAGAGGTGTACGGCACGTGCGCCGCCTGCGCGAGCGGGTCACGGTGACCTGGGCGAGCCCGAGGACGGCCCGCCAACGCTGGCCAGGGCACAGGCCCTGGAGCGCTGCCCGACCACGAGACCGGCTTCTCCTGGGAGCCAATTAGTCCCCCTCACCCGTGGCGATCAATCAGACGGCACCTCCTCCCCCCGCATTCCACGTCGAGCGCGGTGCAGAGCGACTGGGCTCTCCCCCCGGACAGCTCCGGGCTGAACGTCCTGCTCATCGCCGCCACTGTGAGCCGTGCCCACGGCGCCGCGCTGCACCCGACCGGACTCCAGCCCAGAGTGGCCGCATCCTGGAAATCATCGCCGCCTCCAGGCGATGACAGTCCACAAGCATGTGGAGGGGGCGCTCGCCGCGATAGAGTCCCCGACCGCGCCGGGCCCACGCAGCGCGGATAGGTTCAGCGAGCGCGCAAAATCAGGATGACTACGTCCGACTTGGCGGCTCAAGATTGCCGAGGGGGATCTGCCGGTTCGGGTGCAGGAGGATCTACTCAGCATGGAGCGCCAAGGCTGTCGATCACCAAACTGCACTGCGGCTAGCGAGGTCCTCCTTGGCCGAGTGGCGCACATCCAGCTCACCGACCGGGGTCGGCCCCGCCACACGACGTTCCCACCACAGATCGTTCCTGAGCTTGTCACCGCGGCCCCAGCATCGCCATGGCCTGGGGGCACAGCAAGTTCGGCGGCGAGAATAAGGCCGCTTGGCACGTCGTTCGCTGGTCCGCCAGTGGCCTCTGCTGTCTGGCCTCCTGAACGAGGTAGAGGCTTCCCTTGGGGAAACCCCTACCTCATCGCTTCCCGCTCCTACGACCGCTTCCTCGTCCGCTGGACCAGCGCCGCGGACAGAGCGGGAACCCAGCCAGACGTCGGCCGAGGCACCAGCGGGTACCGGTTCATCGTCGAAGGCTGCGACAAGCTGCAAGCAGGGCTGGATCCTCTCGGTGAGCGCCTGATGGCAATGACCTCCAGGATCGCCCTGCTGGCCATCGGGCTCGTCGTCTCGTCCGGCTGCAGCCAGGCGGGAGCCGGCCCATGCTCACCGAGCCCACCACCCGGGGAGAGCGTAACCTCGGCACCCGCCCAGGACTCCTGCGGCAAGACCGCCGACAAGGTCAAACAGCATGCGCCAGCCCGAAATCGAATCGGTCACCATGTAGTGCGAGGTGGTCCCATTCGCTGACGAGGTTGTCACCGGCTTCGCGTGCCGCTTCCCAGATGGGCGCCTGCTGCTCCCACAGGACTCCCCCACTGGCTGCTCGCCTCATCAGCGATGGCTTGCAGGAAGTCGCCATAGGTTGCGGGCTCGCCGTCCAAGGAGCCGCGCAGGACGTCGCGGACCGTACGGGCACGGCTGCGGCTTCTCCATTCGGCGCACGCTTGTTCCCACGTGGCGGGATGCCGGTGCAGCCCTTCCGGCGTGAGAAACGACAGGAACTCCTCTTCGTCGTCGTAGTCGGTCCACCAGCCGTCGACGGCGTCAGAGTCGCTGGCGTCGTAGATCTCATCGTCGCCGCTGAGGCGGTGCGACACATGCCAGGCGAACTGGACGTCCAGGAACGAAACCATTTTCGCTATCGCGTTGGACGGCTTCTGATCATGGACATACTTGGTGTACTCGCGGTCCAGCCAGGCCAGCCATTGCACCTGCACCCACTCGCTGCGCCGGTCCGTCACGATGGTTTCCGTCCACATGTCGTGCCGATACGGAATGAGAGCCAGGATCACGTCCGCGGGCAGCAGGTGCTCGTTCCGGAATCCGTTTCCGGTGTCGATGATGACGTGAGAAGCCACGGAGATTCCGGACTGCCGTCTTTTGGGCGTAGCCTATGCGGCTGTTGGGATTGAAAGGGACTCGTTGAGTACTTCCAGGGGTGGCCGGTGGCCGAGCGCCGAGTGCAGGCGCCGACGGTTGTAGAACCCTTCGATGTAGCAGATGATCTGCCGACTTGCCTTGGTCGCCGGATGTGGCTGCGCACGGGATGCAGCGAATCGGGACGGGCACGCGTTCCTTGGTCATGAACAGTGACACAGCCGCCCGCGCGCCCGCGTTTGCCGGACGCCGAGACGGTGCTGGCGGATCTGTATCGCCAGCACTGGCTTGCCCTGGTGCGCCTCGCCGTGCTGCTCGTCGGCGACCGGGAAGCGGCCGAGGACGTCGTCCAGGACGTTTTCTCCAGACTGCATGGCAGACACCCTCGTGTGCTGAGGCTGGCTTACCTGCGCGTCTCTGTCCTGAACGCCTCCCGCTCGGTCTTGCGCCGGCGTGGCGTGGCCGCCAGGGCGGCAGCCCAGGGACGGGCGAATGAGCTGGTGGACTCTCCGGAGACCGTCGCACTGCTCGGGGAGTCGCGTCAGGAGATGCTAGCCGCGCTGAGCCGGTTGCCCCGGCGCCAGCGCGAGGTTCTCGTCCTGCGCTATTACCTCGACCTGTCCGACGCTGACATCGCGCAGGCGACGCGTGTCAAGGAGAGTACCGTACGGTCCACCGCCTCCAGGGCCCTGGATCGACTTCAACGTGAGCTGGGAGGCGAGGCATGACCGGTATTGAGGACCGGCTCAGGGACGCGCTGGTCGCCAGGGCCGAGACTGTGCAGGACGACGGGCGGCCGCGTGCTCTGCCCGTGTCGCGCCCGTGCTCGCCCGCCGGCCGTTGGTGGGTGCCCTCGGCGATGGCGGCCGCCATTGTGCTGGTGGTGGCGCTCACCTTCGTGGCAACGCGCACGGTCGCCCCGCCACCTCCGGCCACGCGTCCCACGCCGTCGGTAGGCCCTTTCGCGCCGCCGGTCGAGCAGGTGTGGCCGGACGCGGTGCACGAGATCCCGACCACAGCGCCGGGGAGCCGGGCGTTCCATCCCGACGTGTTCGTCTCGGACCGAGTGGTGGTGGGACGAGGGATCACCGAGACGCGGCCGAACAGCGTCTGGTCATACGACGTGGACAAGCGCACGTTCACCGAGATCGCGCCCTTGGGGAACGTGCGCGCGATCGAGCCCGTAGTCTTCGGCAGCGGTTACCTCGCGTGGCCCGCTTTCCGCGGCCAAAAGATGGAGATCTGGGTTGTACCGGTCACCGGCGGGGTTCCGCGCCGCCTCGCGTCGGTCACTGGCCTGATCACCAGCAAAGGTAGAGTCATCGGAGCGGACAACCTGGCCATAGCGGATGACGCCGTGGTGTGGTCGCCGATGATAGGTGGCGTCTACCGGCTCCCGCTGAAGGGCGGCAAGCCGGCCCTGATGGCTGGCACGAGGGGCTTGCACCTGGTCGAGTGGCCCTGGGCAGGCCTGCCGCGCGATGACGGCTTGGTGGGTCCTCCCCTCCCTCGCCCGATGGAGCGCTTGAAGAACGTGCTCACCGGCGAGATCAGGGACGCCACCGCCCCCGCGGGCCGCTGGTCGTGGGATGAGTGCGGGGTTACGTGGTGCCTCAAGGGCATGGAGGCGTGGCGGCGCGACGGTTCGGGTTTTCGCGTCCTTCCTGGGTATGGGCATAGCCGTAGCGACCTCTACGCGGGGCGCTACGTCGTGATCCGCCAGCGCGACCACGCAGGTCAGTCGGCCTCCGCCGTTCACGACCTTGGCACAGGACGCACCGGCCTGCTGCTCCACCACACCCTGGCGCGCCGCGGCCTCAAGGCCCCCTCAACCCTGCGGGTGCGGGGCGGCATGGTCTGGTACCAGACCGGGCGCGGCACGCAGGTCCTCCTTCGCCTCATGCAGTGACCTGGCGGGCGATGCCATCGCGGTACGTGATCCGTTCGAAATGCGCCACGTGTCCTCATCCGCCAGCCGAGCATCCGCAACCCGGCGCACTCGTCGCCAAGATCGCGGAGGAGGGCAGGCTCGCGGCGGACTCACCGAGGACGGGCTTGCCGGTGACGCGGTCACTCGCCACAGCCCGTCCCCACAACGGCTGGGCGACCGCGGCATTGCTCGGGGAGACGGGGGCTGGTCCGTCCAGCCTGACCTGTCGTAGACAAGCTCCTGATAGACGGTTCCCGCTGGGCGGCTGGCGTGTCAAAAGGCGCTGGCCTCGGCCGGGCGAACCGTACCATCGAGAAGGTGCCGACCACGACCACTATCCGGCCAAATATCAGCAAACGTTCGAAAGGACTTGGGGGAAACACTACAAAGGTGATCGTGGCTTTTTCTCGGCGGTCTTCATTCCTGCTCGTCAGGGTGGCTGGCAGTCTGGCGTTGGTGTCGGGAGTTGTCGCTGGGATCTGGGGACTGGCGCTGGTGATCAGCGGCGTCCTTCGAGGTGTGGTAAGCGTACGGTGCTTGCCCGTTCCCCACACTCTCGACCTGCGGGTGTCGGGGGTCACGGATCTGTCGACAGGAGCAAGGTACATCCCGCGAGACACACTGCTCGTAGCTGGCTCCTCCGTCACTGAGCACGTTATGGCCCACGGAGAGAACCTCCTGATCGCGTTATGCGTCTTCTGGGCAGGAATCCTGCTCTACCGGCTATCCCGGTCGCTGCCTCGTGACTCCCCAGCTGCACGGCGCTATCGGGCACGACTCGCCTGGCTCGGGTGGATCTGCCTCACCAGTGCGGTCGCGGGACCGCTTGCCCCGTACTTCGCCTCCTCCGCGCTCCTTGACAGAGTTGGCTTCTCAGGTGAGTGCAGGTACTCCTACAGCGCGCTATCCGCGCTCCCCGCAATCGCCGCGGCCCTGCTGTTCGCGGTGGGCGCGCGGGTGCGCCGGACAGTACCGGCTTCTGCGGAGTCCGTTGGCTGATCGCCTTGGCGGATGGACGCCGGCAGGAGGCCCCTCCCGGCGTCGCGGTGGCGTCTTCGGAGCGGTGTAAATAGCTCGACGAGGTAGGTGCCGTGAGGGGATCTTGTCGATGGCGGGTGCCGAGGCCGGGTCGTCGGCCGGGTGCAGGCCGACCCGCCGCAGGTCGAGTTCATGCGCGGCTTTCTCCCGGTGTAAGAGGGCGTCCTTCACGCGGCTCAGGCATGGAGGACACCAATCTCACCACCAATCCCTTTTCGCTCGCCGCCACAATCCCAGGCGGATCGCTTCGCTGATCACGAGCGCGAAGCAGAGGCAATAGGCGCCGAAGTTCCTGCCTGGCGCAGAATGGGCCGCCAAATGGCCAGTAAAAGCCGTGATCTGTATGCCCTTGACGTGGAGAAACTGGAGAACATGCAACAACCGAGGCGACTCACTTACTGTCAACAGGGCAACATGGCCGAGCGCGCCCGAATTCCGAAAGGTCGGTCCATATGACCACGAGCGCCGACAGTGGTCTTCGTGTAGCTGTATTGGGCCCCTTCGACGTGCGAATGGGGATGGCCCAGGTCGAGCTGGGGTCGAGTCGGCTCCGAACACTGCTGGCCGTCCTGGCACTGTCGGCCGGCGAGACCGTGTCCGTGGACCGGCTGGCCTCGGCCTTATGGGCGGAAGGTTTGCCGGGCAACGTCCGAAGCAGCGTCCATACCTATATAGCCCGGCTGCGTCACGCGCTCGGCGCCGAGGTGATCCACACCATGTCGCCGGGTTATCAAATGCAGGTGGCTCACGATCAGGTCGACGCGCTGCTCTTTCGTCAGCTGGTTGCCGAGGCGACGCTGATACGGGGCACCGAAGCCGAGTTGGCGAGTCTGGAGCAAGCGCTGGCCTTGTGGCGGGGCCAGCCGTTCGAGGGGATCGATTCCCCAGTGCTGCATGGGGCCGAGGCAGCGCACCTGGTGGAGCTTCATCTATCGGCCGCGGAGCGGTGGATCGACTTGGGCTTGGCCGCGGGACGCCATCGCGAGCTGGTGCCCGAGGTGCGCAAGCTGGTAGCCCGCCATCAATTGCACGAGCCGTTGTGGGGACGCCTGCTCCTGACGCTGGACGGCTGCGGCAGACGGGCTGAAGCGCTGTCGGCGTACGAGCGACTCAGACGGAGGCTGAGCGAGGAATTGGGCACCGCCCCCTCCGCTGAGCTGCAGCGTATTCACGCCAACCTCCTGCAAGATCGGGCGGGGTGGATGGTGCCGATCACGCCACGCCAGCTCCCGCCGGACGTGGCCGGATTCACCGGCCGCGACGAGGAGCTGAAGCGGCTGGATCGGGCACTCAGCGGGAGCAGCAGGGTCTGCGTCATCACCGGCACCGCTGGCGTCGGCAAGACCTGCTTGGCCGTGCACTGGGCGCACCGGGTCGCCGAGCGCTTCCCGGGCGGTCAGCTCTACGTCGATCTCCAGGGATTCGGGCCGTGTGAGAGCGAGTTGAATCCGCGCGAGGCCCTGTTCGGTCTTTTGCAGACATTAGGCGTGTCCAAACACCACATTCCGGCGGACCTGCCGGCCATGGCCGCGCTGTATCGGACGCTGCTGGCAGGCCGGCGTGCGCTCGTGGTCCTCGACAACGCCTGCGATGTCGAGCAGATACGGTGGCTGCTGCCCGGCGACACCGGATGCATGATCGTGATCACCAGCCGGATGGGGCTGAACAGCCTGGTCAGCCGGCATGCGGCTGAGCTGCTCACGCTGGACGTTCTCAGCTATGGCGACTCGCGACGGCTACTGACCCGCCGGTTGGGCCGCGAGCGCCTCGAAGCAGACACGCGCGCCACCGATGAGATCATCGATTTGTGCGCGCGGCTTCCCCTCCCCTTGGCCATTGCAGCGGGCCGTGCCACCGCGACGCCGTCCGCCCCGCTCGCTGCGCTCGTGGCCGATCTGCGCCGTGTTCGTACCGACATCAGCGCGCTGGCCACCCGGGACGCCCGCACCGACATGCGCACCGTGTTCTCGCGTTCCTATGACCGCCTACCCCCCAGTGCAGCCCGGCTGTTCTCGTTGCTGGCGATCCATCCAGGCCCGGACATCACCCGACCGGCCGTGGCCAGTCTGGCGGCCGTCCACCAGGTGGAGGCCGACCGGCTTCTGGACGTACTCCTGGAAGCGCACCTGGTGACCGAGGCCGTTCCTGACAGGTTCATGCTGCACAGCCTGCTTCGCGCGTACGCGCACGATCTGGCCCGTGTCGTCGACCCCCAGATCCATCGGCACGCGGCGCGACGGGTGGTCGAGCACTACCTGCACACTGCGCACCGAGCCGCACGGCTCCTGGCGCCGGCGGCGCTTGTGGTCGTTCCCGACCCCCCGGTGCCAGGCGTACGGCCGGAGCACCTCGCACGCCGCCAGCATGCGCTGAATTGGTTCCAAGCCGAGCACGCGGTCCTGTTCACCGTTCTGCGCCAAGCGCTGACGGACGACTTCCCCTCCCAGGTCATCCAGTTCGTGGCGGTTCTGACGCCCTGGTGCGATCACCAGCGCGACTGGCAGGCGAAAGCCGACATCCAGCACCTCGCTCTGAAAGCAGCCGAACGACTGGGCGACATGGTGGCCAGGACGAGGGCACGGCAGAACATCGCAGCGGTGATGAACGAACTCAAACGAGGTTGTCAGAATCCTGTCAGCAAGGGCACCCACAGCTCAAACGGGCGATCTCCTTGAAAGCGCTCAGGAAACTGCCGTGAACCCTGACCGCCACCGAGGTCCAGTGGGCCCTTGACGCCTGCGAGTGGCGCTGATCTTTGGCAGGAGGAAGATCCAGGCGCGGAAACGTCGCATTGTGCGGCCAAGCAGCAATCGCCGACACCAGGCGCGCCGACCAGGGCATGATCGACGGATCAGCAGATGTATTCGGCCTGCTGATCCATCGATCGGGGCCGTGCCAGGGCCGTCTCCTCGCGGCGGGATGTCAGAAGACAGGCACGGCGGGGGCGAGGCCGAAGCGGACACGTCCGGCGGATTCGAAAAGACCTGCGGAGTGGTTGTGATGCTGGAGCGCCACCATCCCGTCGCGGAAAAGCCGCTCCACGGCGTTGCCCCGGTAGATCGCGGCGGAGCTGCCGAGCTCGTACATGGCCACCAGCACTTCGCGGCTGACCAGCGCGGCGTGGCTCATCGCGGCGCGCAGCGCGGCTCGTCGTTGGAGAGTGACAGGCTCGGCGCTCTCTCCGGCGAGGTCAAGGTCTCGCGCCGTGGACAGCAGCAGTAGCCGGGCGGCCTGCAGCGCAGCTTCGGACCGTGCGATGACCGCCTGAGTGTGTGCCGACTCGGCCAGCGTGCCGCCGGTGACCGTTCTCTTGGAAATCGCTAGGTCCACCGTCTCCTCGATGGCGGCCTGGGCGACCCCGAGGAGGACGGCAGAGCAGCCGGGTAGGACGAGCGCGGGAATGTAGCCCTGATAGCGCGGCCGCTGGATGCGGGCCGGCAGGTCGACGCGCGCGACCAGCTCGTCGGGCACCATGGCGTCCTGAACCACGACGTCATTGCTCCCCGAGCCGAGCAGGCCGCTGACATGCCAGGTGTTCTTGACAGACACCTGGTCCCTGCGCAGGACGAAGAACCGCACGTCGGGCATGCCCGCCTCGGTCAGGCGCAGGCTTGTGCCCTCCCTGATGAGGCCGGCCAGGACGAGCCAGTCAGCGCGGTTGCTGCCGCTGACGAGCTTCCAGTAACCGGACAGCCGGTAACCCCCTTCGCACGGTACGGCGGTTCCGGGCATGCTCGAGCTCGCGAAGACCGGCTTGTGGTCCGATCCCCAGATCCGGGCGTTACCCGGCACGTCGAGCAGCGCGCCGATGAACCCCCAATTGGCGTTCCACACGATCCAGCCCACCGAGGCGTCCAGCCGGCCGAAGCTCTCGTACACCTTCAACACGGTCTCCAGCGGGGCTTCGAAGCCGTCGAACTCCCTGGGGGTGAGCAGATGGAAGGCGCGGCTGTCGCGCAACTCCCGCAGCAGCTTCTCAGGGAGATCCCGCTCGGCCTCCATCTCGTCGGCGGCGGCCCTGATGGCGGGCTCCAGCTGTGCGGGAAGATCCAGCGGGTTGGGTGTAGGCATCGTCATGTGCTCATCTCATTCGCGGGGACATGGTCGGCAAGCCGCCGTGCGTCAGGACGCGGCATTGTCCTGAAGGGTGCGCGCCAGGATGTAGGCCAGATAGGCCTCGTCGGCTATCGTCAGCCCGAGCCGGTTGTTCGTCATGTGGACGTACGACGCGAGCAGGTGTGGCAGGAGCACCTCGCGGTCGGAGATCACCTTGGGCGTTTTGGAGCTGAATGCTCTGAGGAAGGTGAGCTTGCCGGCGGTCCCGTGTTCCAGCACCTGCTCGTGCAGGGTCTCCCAGTGCCGGGCCCACAATGACCGGAAGCCGGTCAGCCGGTCCAGCTCACCCCGCTGAATGGTGCTGTGCGTGTCCACGAACCGGGTGGCCAACTCGTCCTTCATGGTGTCGTAACACAGGCGGTAGCTGGCGGCGCTCGCTTCCGCGATGCGGGACGACGAGCTCCAGTAGTCAAGGCCGAACGACGAGTTCCAGTAGTCGTGGTAACGCTCCAGAAAGTGCGTCATTCGGCGGGCGTCCCGCAGGAAGACGGACACGCTGATCATCATGAGCTGGGCGGCCAGGCCCAGCAGCACCGGCCGGATATGCACGTTGGTCGTCTGCAGCAGCTTGATCACGAGGTCGCTCGAGAACTCGAAGTGCCGCTCCGCGAGGGCCACCCCGGCAGGCCCTCCGTAGCGATGGTATTCCGGCTCATAGGTGCGGTAGTGAAACGTGTTGTTGTCCTGGACGGGGATGCGGCCGTCCGGGTACATCCGGCGCCGCTCGGTCTCGTCGGGATATTCCATGATGAACAGATTTTCCTGCGCCTTCAGCATTTCCTGGTCGAACTCGTAAAGCGCCGGTCGGCTCGACAGAAACTCCTGGACGGTGACCTCAGCCGCTGTGCGGACCGCGGGAGTGGCCGCCTCCGTAACTGGCTTCAGTCGTAGCCGGACGTGCGGGCCTTCCATCCAGTAATTGATGAAGAAGTATTTCTCCAGCAATCCGCGGCTGCGAAGGTCGTGCACCAGCGGTGCGACGCAGTCGGTCAAAAGCGGTTGGGAGTTGGCGCTGTAGAAGATGTGCAGCGCCTGCCACTGCCCAGACGGCTCCGATGTCATCCGTGTCTTCCTTGTCTGCTCAATGACCGCGCAGCGGCCGGGTCGTGGCGGTGATCTCGATGGTCTGCTCGGCCACGTACCGGCCGTCGGCCGATTTCAGCCAGATCTGCTCGACGTCCGGCAGCATCTCCTCGAGAGTGACCAGGCGGTTGCCTTCATGCGCCAGCCGGTCCAGCAACTGGAGCGAGAGAACGCTGCCGAAGTCGATGTACTGCGGTTTGAACGTCGCAACGGCACCGCTCGTGTCGGGATTGAGCGGCGTCGCGCCGAGTGAGGCGAAAACCCGCTGCGGCAGGCCGTTGTCCCGCTGCCACCTGCGCCAGGCGAGGAACCAGTCCGCGTCGCCGTTCGCGGCGGCGCGTGCGGGAAAGAAGTCAGGGTGCACCGTCCACCTGCGCCTTGACACGATCACGTTGCCGACGCGCACTCTGGGCCGCCGCCTGATCGTCTTGACCTGCTCTTTTACGTGTGTCCCGCCCCACATGTCGATCGTGGCGAATATGTTGCGGGAGAACAGCAGCATCGCCCGCTGCACCTTGGGCAGCGCCGGCGGAATGATGAAGCCCAGGTAGACCGGGATGACCTCGCGGCCCAGGCGCCACGAGTAAAGCTTCAGCCGGCCGGTCTTCTCATCGTGGAGCACGCTGAGCTCGTCCACTGTGATCTGTTCTGACTCGCTCCGGAAACTCACGTCGCCGGGACAGGCGAGTTCGTACGGTGTGATCGCCGGGTGCAGATTGAGGTTCGTGGTGTCGTATCCGCCCGTGACCTCCGCGAACACCGCGTCGGCCGGTTGCAGCTTGGCGAGTTCGGCACGGAGCTCGGCGGCCAGCCCACCGCGTTCGGTGTCGTCGAAGCAGTGCATGAAGCGGGAGAACAACAGAGTCAAGCCACTGTAGGTCTGGTTCACCACCGCGAACGGTTCACCGTCATCGTCGCCGAGCTGGACGAAGAAGCTTCTCGGCTCGAGGTCGAGCAGATGGCCGGGCACCAGACCGGCGACCTCGTCGACGAACTCGTCGTCGAGCCTCACGTCGGTGTCCGACGCCGCTGCCAGTTTCATCCGGCGTATCAGTTCTCTGCGCGCCTCTCCCATGGACTCCACTTCGGGCAACCGCAACCAGTTGGGGTCGGCGAGGTAGGCGCCTTCCTCGTCGAAACTCGGCCGCGAGATGACCTTCAAGTAGTGCGCGTAGTAGTCCTGGTGAAATTCGTGTACGAAACGCAGCACGTCATCGCAACGTCCACCGATTCCGTAGCGTGCGGTGAAGAAGCCGTGCAGGCTGAGCCGTTGCGGCACCGTGGAATCGAACAGGGGCAACAACCGCGCCACCTGACACAACGAGGGAGTCAACGACCGCCGCCACGCCTCCGGGTCGGCCACCGCGCCGTCGCCGGCGACGCTCAGGTCCTCGTACACCAGATTGCTCGGCGTGCTGGGCTTGGACGCGCCGAGTTCGCGCTGCGTCTCTTCCAGGATCGTCCTGATCGTGCCGATCAGCTTGCGGCGGGCCTCGTGATCGGCTGATGGGTACTGCTTGACCAGCTCCGAGGTTTCTCCGAGGCTGTCGGCCACCGCCTGCGCCCACGGCGCTTGCAGCCGTAGCAGATTGTGCCGGAACGATTCCACCGGGTCCGCGCTGTGGACGTCCAGATGCAAGGTCGGCGCCACGAGCAGGCCGAGCTGGACCAGGCGCCGCAGATATTCGCGCACGTCCTCGAGGGAGCGGTTCGGCCGGTCGGCTGCGCTCAGCTGTTCGGCAAGGTGGCCGAAGGACACCTCGGTCAGCTCACCGAGGATGCGCATGACCTCCTCCAGCAGGATGCCCTGGCGGAGGTAGAACAGGTTCTCGCGCATGCTGTCCGCGCCCGTGGGGGTGTCGTCGTTGCCGACGACCCGAACCCGCCGCACGTAGCGCACCCGCTCCGCGTCCGCCCGTGAGCCCGAGGTCAGGCGCACCGGCAGCTCCGGCCGTAGGGCGAGCTGGTCGACGATGACGTCTATCAGACGCGCCAGCGTCGCGACGTTGAGGCGAGCGTGGCTGCGCCAGGGGACCTCGAGGTCGATGGTGGGGAAAACGGACCCGCTGCCGGGCACGAACCGCCCGAGCGCGACCGCGGTGAACGTGCTGAAGGGGCTCGTTTTGCAGGCCATGCGGTACGCGTACTCCAGCAGCGACCGTTCGATGCGGCGCGCCCGCTTGTTCAGCGGGCCGGCACCGGCGTCGAGATAGGCCGGCAGGTAGCGGTCCAGCGAAGGAGACGCCAGCAGCACGCCATGGCGCAGCCTTGGATCGCGGGCGAGTTCACGCAGGTGGGCACGGGCCAGGTCGGCTTCCTCGGTCAGAATGGCAGTGCCCCGCCGGAGTTCCTCGTCATAGGCGGAGCGCTGATCCAGCCAGGTGAGCAAGGCGTCGCGGCCCTGGCCGTCAAGATGTCCGGCGAGGGTCCTGGCCGATGCCACGTCTTTGGGAAGCCGGCGGTTGAAGACATCGCGCCGAAGCGTGAGGAGCCGGCGGCGTTGATGCTCGTCATCGTTGTCCGCGACGGACTTCTCCAGTGCGTCGACGATCACCTGCTTCGCCGTGTCCATGGCGGTCTCCGCCGTCAGCAGGGCGTCGGCCCATCGCGTCCCCCTCGGGTTGCTCAGAGGGGCCACGGCTTCGATGGGCATCCCGGCCACCCGCAGCATGAACTGCGGGGTGACGATCCATCGCCTGTCGTCCTCTTGGCCCACCGGGGCGCCGTCCGCCGCGGAAGGAGCACTCATGCCACGCCTGGAACCCGGGTTCAGCACCGGGATCACCTCCTCGGTTCGGTGAGATCAACTGAGCCGGAAGTGGAAGTCCGGCGCCTTCTGCCGCTCGCGCCCCAGCATCATGATCAGCAAGGGCCACTCGTGGTCCTCGTCATCGCGGCTCAGGTCCGCTTGCCTGTTCAGGTGTTCGGCGTACGACACGTTGTCAAAGCCCAGCGCGGCCCCGCAGCCGATGTTCGCCGCGGCCGCGGCCAGGTACATGGCTTGGGCGGCGGCTCCGACCTCCGCGTTGAGGAAGCGATAACCTCGCTGGCCGGTGGCCGCCATCACCGCGTGCGGCCGTGCCAGCACCATGACGACGGCGCCGACCTGTTCCATGTTGTAGTTGTTCAGGAAGTAGTTGCGTTGCAGGAACGACGTGCTCACCCCGACGCCGAGGGGCAGCAGCGTGTTGCCGGCGACGTCGTAGTCATAGGCGTCCCGGGGGACGCCATCGACATGGTTGGCGAGCACGGCCAGCCTGGTCAGCGCCGGCGTTCCGTCTGGGTGCTTGACGTCCGAGACGAGCCGGGCTCCGAGTGTGCCGGCACGCAGCACCGCACCCAGTTCGGCCTGGGAAAGGCGGTGTTGCGCGCTGAATCTGCCGAAGCTGCTGCGCCGGCTGCGCAGAGCCTCCCGCACGGTGGCGTTGAGCGGGACCGGATCGGCCAGCTCGATTGCGCCGCCCTTGCCGCCGTCGTGGCTCGGTCCCGCCGTGGTCAGCCGCTCAGCCGATGCGGGCAAGGGGGTGGTGATGGTCGAGGCATGCACCCGCTCGACCATGGGATGCCGGACGACGGTGCGTGACCTCTCGCTGGGCACGGCGTCGACGCGAAGCTCGTGTCGCCCGTTTGCGGTCAGGCTTGCGCCGCCGCCAGGCAGCGGCACCACGGCGAACACGCTTTCCTCGTGGGTTTGCACGCCCAGCAGCCGGTTCAGAGCCTCCTCATCGAAGGTGAGCAGCGGGCGCAGCGGCGCTCCGGCCGCCCGTGACCACAACTGCCAGGTCCCGAGCGCCGTGCCCACGTCCATGGTGACCGCGTGGTAGCTGAAGGTCCGGTATTTGAAGGCGTTCTTCCAGAACTTGATGGTCACCAGCAGGAACTGCTCGCCTGCGGCCTGCGCCGGCGCGATCGCCCGGCGCACCTGACGCGTCAAACCACCGATCAGCAGCCTCTGGACGCCATGGTGGGCCGGCGAGTAGTTGTAGACGCCCGGCAACATCGGCCCGCCAGGCCCACAGACCCAGTAGATCTCGAGCGGATAAAGGCCACCACCGGACGCCGTGCCGCGAGACCAGATCGCGAGCGGGTAATGCGGCAATGACCGCGAGTCATCGTTGGCCGTCACAGCCAGCCGCCGGCCGCCGTACGCGTAGGAGTCCCGCAGCATCTCATACAGCATCGGCATGGTGAACGCGCCGCCGTGCTCGGGCACCTGCCCAGCCAGACTCTCTTCCAGAGAGGCCAGCGCAACCGTCGCCATCGGTAGCGGAACCGGGCTGACGCCAGGGTAGACATTGTGCTTTCGTGGCTGGTCGGCCCAATCGGGTTTGAACCCCGGGCCCTCCATCGGCGACCGGTTACGACGCGTGATCGCGGCGATATAGTCGCTCGCCGTCTCGATGGCCTGCTCTGTGTCCATAGATGACTCCTCAAGTCCGCGCCGTACCAGCGAGCCGGTTCATGGGAAGGGGTGCGGAGCCCGGTTGAGCTCCGAGGCTTCGAGATCTTTGCCGCGGATGCCGACCCGGCGCAGGACAGTGCGGGTCCGGGTCATGTGCAAGGCACGCTGACGGCTCCATCCGAAGTCGATCGGCACCAGGCCGGGGATCACCACACTCGCCGTGTGCAGGGGGATTTCCGCCTGCTCCGGAGACGTCTGGTCCACCACGATGACGTCGAAGCCGGCCTTGACCACCGACTGAACGCAGAATCTGAGGTCGTCCAGCAGATCCAGGCTGCGTGGCCGCTCGCGGTGCCAATCCCGGAACACCGTCTCCACCGAGGGCAGATCAGCCGGTCGGCCGTTGCCGCCGTTGCCAAGGAGATGCGCGGCGTGCCGGGCCATTTCGGGCAACCCGTAGAGCGAGGCATGGTCGGACAGCGAAACAACCTTGTCGAAGTCGGCCGCCTTCAGCGTGAGCTCTTCGGCGCGCAGCTTCGTGTGATCGGCGAAGTCCGGAATCGCGGAGGCGACCTCGTACAGGCCGGAGGCTATCGCCTCTTCGGGATCGAAACTGGCCCCGGCCCCGAAGAGCAGCCTGCCCATGCCGTCGTCTCTGCGTTGCGCGAGGACCACCACGACGGGCATCGGGAATTCGACTCTGGCGTCGAACAGCCGGATGTCGTACCCGTACATCGAGATCCGGTCCATCATCAGGCGGCTGCCGACCGTCGTACAGCTGTGCGGGTCGATCTCCCGCAGTCGCAGCTTGGTATACCAGGCGATCAAGAACGCGTCACGCTCGATGAGTTCGAGCATGGCGTGGAGTATCGCCTCTTCAAGGCAGCCACCGGAGGCGCACCCGTTCGAGCATTCCTGCACGAATCTGCCGGCCTGGTCGATCAGGTGGTAATAGGTGATCGACGCGGGGACCAGAAGGGGACGTTCATCGCGCAGGGAGTAGCCCCATACCCACGGAATCACCAGATCGGGGTGGTAGGGCACGTAATGACGGCTGCCGACGTAGAACTCGTCGGCGTAGAGGCCGCATTCGGCGGGATCCAGTGCTGAGCCCCGTAGGTTGCGGTAGGTGTCGACCACCGGCCTGGTGAATCGTCGAGGCTGAGTGCCGGCGATCCGCTCGTGGGCTTCCATGATCGCAAGGCTCGTGCTGCGGGCGTAGCTGTCGGAGTGGCCCGCCCAGATCGTCTCATGGACGTATTCGCCGCCTCGGATGCCGATCCGGCCGTGCACGATCGCCGTCGTCCGGCTCGTCATACCCGGGGTCGCGTCGGTGCCGGCCATTCCGCAGACAGGGTTCGCGTACGCCTCCGGCTCCAGATCGACGTCGGCGACCGAGTTGACCCGGAAGTCGTTGATGGATCGTTTGGGCCGGCTGCGCAAAACCAGGCGAGCGGCTTGCGCGCTGTCGTCGACCGGAGTGCCGCATCGCGGGCATTGCGCGTCCGCGACGATCGGATGACGTCGCAGCGTCAGATCTTTCAGCCGCAGTTCGTACACGAACGGATGGCCCTGCCGATCGGCAGGCCTTAACTTCGGTGGCACAGTGACGATCTGCAGGACGCTCTGCCAGATCGCCTCCAACGCGAACCGGGCGAGAAACGGCGATGTACGGTGCGCGATGACCGGACCTCCGCCTTCCAGCGCATCGCGTTCCATGCCGCTCCGCAGCTGCCGCCACCGTCGTGCCAAGCAGTGGAAACAGGGCCGTTCGCTGTCGAACGGGCCGATCAGCGCGGTACTGCCGGACAGATGGACCGGCATGAGTCCTGTCGTGTCCGTATCCGAGACGTCGAGGTGCAGGGTGTCCTGTACGTCGAGCAGCGCCACGCGAAGCGTCACGGGACGGTCGAGTTGCGCGGCACTCCGGGCCATCCGGTCGCGCAGGTAGTCGGCGACCAGTCGCCGGCCGTCCGCGAGTACCCGTGGGACCCGCTGATTCACTTCTTGCATCGCGCCAGCAGGACCCGGCAGGTCACCACAGTCGCCTGCGACCTGAGCTCGGGGGTCGTGGTGTCGACGACGAGTACGTCATAGCCCTCGTCAGCGAGTTCACCGACGAGGCCGGCAACATTGCTGGGCGGGTCGTCCGGCGAGGCCGGCAGCGGATCCCCGGACGCGTACACGGTCCTGGCGTCGAACCCGGCCAACAGCGGCTCCCCGAGGTCGACTTGCTCCACCTTCGCCAACGTGTGCATCTGAACCAGTCCGGCGAGATCCCTCAGGGCGCCGATGAGCGCGGCTTCCCGGGACAAGGCTGCTTGGACGGTCCACAGCGGTCTGTTCGCGGAGTCATGGGTTCGAGCGAGAACGACGCCGGCATTGCGCCGGCGGGAGAGCTCGAACACCTCGGGCCCGATGTTCAGGTTGTCGAAGGTCCTCAGCAAGAACTCCAGTTCGGAACCGGTTCCAGGAGTCCCGTAGCGGATCGGGCGAGGCATCCCCCGTCCTGAGACGGTGGCGGTCAGAGCCTCGTACGCGACAGCCGACAGCAGACCCGCACCGACGGCCTCACCGAGGGTCGCTCCGGCTCCATTGCCCGCACCGGTCCGTTCGAACAGCAGGTCGGCGTTGAGCGCCGACAACGGGTGCACCGCCGCGGCCGGCACCAGCCGCTGTTCCCCGCCCGTCAGGGACGTCGCAGAAAGCCAGGAGAGCGTCTCGCGTCCGTCCACCGCGATCCCCGCGGAGATGGACAGGTCGGTCGGGACGACCGCGTGCCGCATCTGCGGCGAACCGGTCACCGCATGCCGGGCGTTCGCCACCTGACCCACATAGGCGAGCAGCGCGGCGCGTATCGCGCTACGGCGCGCGACAGGCACGTAGTGCAGATCGAACGCCGTGATCAGCCGAGGACGCATGTCGGGGCCGGCCTGAGCGGCCAGCCGGACCCTGCTGACCTTCAGCGGCGACTGGTCCAGCGTCACGTCGTCAAATGACGACAGCACACCTGTGTAGAGGTCGACCATCTCATGGGCCTCTTTCAGCAGCGGTCCGAGCCGCTGCTTGTCATGCTCATCGGCGGCGAAGGGTGGCGGCGCCTTCTCGTGGACGACGGCCGCCGCGATGGGTTCGGCGGCGCCGAAGTCCTGATGCTCGGCGCAGGAGGAGCAGAGCGGATGAGGCCACAGCCGCTCACGCCGGGCCTCCAGCGTCGAGACGTGCTGGATCAGGACGCCCTGCTCCGTCTCCGGTGTGAAACAGCCGGTGACCAGCCGGAACAGGTCGAAAGCAAGCGCGTTGCCCACCATCGCGGCGAGTTGCGGACCGAGTCGTGGAAAGCTCGAACCGAGATCACCGCATGCGATGCCGTGCCACAGGGCGGCCGCATCGCGTGGCTCGGCGTTGGCTCCGTAACGGAGCATGGAGCACATCCAGCAGCCCGCGGCCGCCGGGCGGGTGATCGGGCCGATGAGCACCCTGGAGCCGATCGAAGTGGCGGGCAGCACCACTGGGCCGCCGTTCACGCCGACGTCAATCAGCCGCCGCAGCGCGGCCATCCCGATGTCGTCGCTGGACGCGACCACGAAGTCGTATCCGAGCAGGGCATGCGAGGCGAGGGCGTCGTTCACGGTGAGGCCCAGCGACCGAACCTGCGGGGGACATCCGGCCCCGGTCAACTCCGCCACGCACTCGGCCAGCCCCGCCATGACCCTGTCGGCGTCCGCGGCGGCGCTGTTCGGCGAAGACGCGACCAGGCTCAGTGAACCAAGTCCATTGCGTAGCAGGCTCTCGGCCGCCGCCCGATTCACCCGGCCGGTGCCCAGCATCAGCACCTTGGCCGCGCGGAAGCGCAGAAAACGCGCCTTGGCCCCGTCGACAAAGTGTTCCACATAGTTCAGCTGGGCGGCGAACGCCTCCGCGACGGCGGGGTCCATATCAACCTCACCCGTCAGGTGCACGTTTCGCGCGAACCCACGCTCGATCAGCGAACGCACGAGGGTGACGAGCATCGCCTGCCGTTCCGGCGCAAGCCGCGCGCACAGATCGCCGACCGTGTGTTCACCCGTCAAATACGGCGCCAGCGAGCAGATGAAACGGTACGCCCACTGCCCTTTGACGACGTACACCTTCTCAGGGTTGCGCACCACGACTTTGTCGCCGACGTCGTAGAACAGCACGTCATGGCCCAGCCTGGGGCGAAGAGCAAGATCATCAGATTCCGGAGGCTTCGCCCGCCCCCCACCTGGCTCAAGCTCGGTAGCAGTCATTATCGAATCACTTCCTTGGTGTTTGAGGTTGAGCACAGAATCACTTGGAAATGCCGAATCGGCTATTGCGGGCAATCTCCCCGACGGGCGTCGACCGTCCAGACCACGAGTATGACCGCCGGCTGTTTCACCTGCCTGTCAACTCCTTCCGCGGCTGACAGGCAGGTGAAAGCAGCCGCTGTCATGCTCTGCCTGTTCGGCTCAACCGTGCGATTGAAAGGAAGCCGCGATGCAAACCATCACCGACAAGCCGCTCACGGACCTGTTCCAGGAGCTCGAGCAGCTGGGAGCGGAGACTTTCGAGGTGTCGGACTACACCGACGTCGACATCCACCTGGCTCCCGTCGCCGCTGCCACCAGCTGCTGCGGGTCCACCAGCACCACGAGCACGAGCTGCAGCAGCGGGAACACCTCGTGCCTCCTGGACGAGTAACCTCCGGCAGCGCTGATCGTGAAACGAGATAAGCGCGTCGTCATCGGCCTTTTCCCGGCTCGATGACACCTCTCCGGCTACCTGTGATATCCGCGGGTAGCCGGCCCTTGATTTTTTCCTTTTCTCGGGAAAGGCGGAGTGCGTGACATTGGCAACGAAGCATGACAATGAGGCCGGTGAATCAGCGCCGGATAAACTCCTGCGCTACCTGGATTCGCGGTCGGGAAAGGGGATACCGCCCGACGTGACGGTACTCGGCCTGCACGACGCCACCCGCCCACGCCTGCCAGAACCGGAAAAGGGTCATGGCCTCGTTCCGATCCAGCTCACCGCAGGGACGGCCATCCTCGGACCGGTGGTCGCCGACCGTAGCCGCCCTGCCCCGTGCGGGCAATGCCTGGCCCTGCGGTGGCAGCGCCTGCGCGCCGCGCCGGAACGTGATGCGATCGAGACTGGGCGGCAGATATGGTCGACGTCTTCCTCGCCGTACTTGACCCCGTTCGCACTCGAGTCGATATGGCAACTGTGGCTCCTTCTGCAGACACAAGCCATGGACGACGAGAACCAACGTCCGGGGATCGCCCCTGTCTACGAGTTGAATCTGCGGACCCTGCAGGTGTCGCGGTTCGAGTTGCTGATGGACGCCGCGTGCCCCGTATGCCTGCTGCGAGAACCGGACACCGCCGCTCGCGCCCTCCTCGATCTGCGTTCACGGCCGAAATCGGCTCCCGACCGCTATCGGGAGCGTCACCTGCGGGACTTTGACCTGCCGGTCTCGGCGCTGACCAATCCGGTCTGCGGCGTTGTCGGCCGCCACGCGCATCGCGACGACCTATCCCCTACCACGTCGCCGAGTTTCGGCATGTTCCAGTTCCGTGGCAGTAACGGCCTGCAGGAGATCCAGTGGAGCGGCCAGACCGATTCATTCGGAACCAGCGAGACCAGCGGGCTGTTCGAAGCGCTCGAACGTTATGCCGGACTCGAGCAGCGGCGCTGGACCACGGTCGCCGTCGGTTCCTTCAACGAATGGTCCGCAGAGGCGCTCGATCCCCGGCAGTGTGGAGTCTACGCGGACAAGGTCTACGAATCGGGTGCCTACTCGAGGTTCGACCCCACTCAGCCGATTCCATGGGTCTGGGGCTACTCACTTCGTGACAAGCGAGCCGTGCGGGTGCCGCAGCGCACCGTTTACTACGGCGGGGTGGAGAGCACTCACAACTTCGTGATGGAGTGCTCCAGCGGCTGCGCGAGCGGCGTAAGCATCGAGGAGGCGCTTCTGCATGGAATGCTCGAGCTGATCGAGCGCGATTCTTTCCTGCTCGCGTGGTATGGCAAAGCAGCGCTTCCCGAAATCGATCCGGCCTCGTGCCGGAGAAAGTCACGCTTCGCGATCGACCGCCTGCGACTCTGCGGCTACGACGTGCGCCTGTTCGACATGAGAGTCGACCTCTCGGTGCCCGCTGTGCTCGCGGTGGCGGTCCGTCGAGATGGCGGTCCCGGTACGCTGACCTTCGCCTCCGGCGCGTCCCTGGATCCGGAGGACGCTGTGGCATCCGCGCTGTCAGAGGTCGCCTCTTTCGCGCCGACCCTGCCTGAGCAGTTCGCCGGACGTACTGATCAGATCCAGGCAATGGTCGAGGACTTCAACAAGGTCCGTACGCTGATCGACCATCCGTCACTGTTCGCGTCGCCGAGAATGGCGCACCATGCCGACTTCCTGTTGTCCGACAGACCTCTGGCCCCGCTGGCCGAGTTGTACCAGGATTGGGAGCGTACTCGACCCAGGAGCACCGACCTGCTGACGGACCTGTCGTACTGCCGCGACCTGTTGATCGATGCCGGTCTAGACGTACTTGTTGTCGACCAGACGGCACCGGAACAGGAGCTGTTGGGCCTGCGGACAGTGCGCGTGATCGTGCCGGGATTACTGCCCATCGACTTCGGCTGGTCGCGACAGCGCGCCCTGCACATGCCCCGAACCCGTAACGCATTCCGACGCGCCGGATGGCGGACCACCGACCTGGACGATTCAGAATTGCATCAGGTGCCACACCCATTCTCCTAACTGGTCACGCCGCACCGAGAGATGTACGGCACCGCTGACAAACTGCCCGCGGTCACCGGCGGCGGCGGGCGGGACATCGCCGAGCGACTCAGCCGGGACGGCGCCACCGTGTTCTATGGGGCCGGGCGCGATTTGCGCGAGTTACTAAGCAGGGCACGTGATACAGCGATGAAACGCGACGTGGAACGCTGCACTATTGACATGTTCAGACGCCAACTCTTCTCGCTAGCAACGGCGCAGGATTCGGGGGCGCCGAACCCGCCGTCCTCAGGGGGTGGATGTAGTCCGGAAATTTCCAACGGATTTGCTGGCCTGCGGCGCTACAGAGGTTGAAAGTCTGAGGTAACACGGCGTGGTTGCGTGCTCATGGCGGGGCTGGGGAGTATGCCGGTGGGATGCGTTATCCGGATGGTGGTGGTCTGAGCCCGGCGGCGCGAGTCAAGCGTGAACGGGTCTGCTTGGAGGCCGCCGGGCTGTTCGCCGCGGGCATGTCGCCGCCTGCGGTGGCCGAGCGTCTGCGGGTCTCCCGCAAGTCGGCCTATGTCTGGCACAAGGTCTGGCGCACGGCAGGGGCCGAGGCGCTGGAGTCGAAAGGACCGGGTGGGCAGCGCTGCCGGCTCAGCGATGCGCAAGTGGA